>CAIRBP010000076.1 GCA_903876885.1 uncultured Burkholderiales bacterium
AACGGGTCAACCCGGACCGAAACGGCTGGCTTAGGGAAAGAGTTGGTTTAAATTTAGTACTTTTTCAATTAGCTAAGATGCGCTTTCATGGATGTCTGCGCAGCACGCGCAACGCAGGCGCGTAACCACATCTGCGCCTTTGGAGTAAACGAGTGTTGGTACCAAAGCATATCTACGTGAACAATTGGGGAGTCAAAGGGAAGTTTTTTTATCGTTAACTGACTCTCAATACCTGCAACGCTTACGAAATGCCTTGGGAGAACGGTTAACAGATTGGTCTGCATGACTACGCGCCCTGCTGTTGAAAATTGGTTTACTGTGCCAACAATGCGCCGTGTTTTGCCAAGCGCTGCTAAGGCCTCATCAATAAACCCAAAAGGACGTCCTGAGAAGCTGACCAATAAATGCCTACACGAGCAGTACTCATCAAGCGTCATCTCTTTATTAGCCAAGGGGTGATCTTTGCGCATTACACAGACATATTCACCATCAAAAAGCCGTTCGTGTTCAAAACTTATCGCATCCCCCGATTGAGCTCTGCTGGTTAAGTCCGCAATAACCGCTGGAAAGTACCCCACCGCCAAGTCTGCCATCTCTTTTTGTAGGAGTTCACGAGGATCACGTGTCGTGAGGGGTATAACTCTAAGCGATACGCCGGGGGCTTCGTATTCCAAAATTTCTAGTAAAGCGGGGATAATTTCTGCGGCTGTGGCGTCCGCCATGGTCAAAATGAAGGTGGTAACGGCGGAGGGAGCGTCAAATTGGTCTGGAGCAAGAGTTTCTTGAAGTTGCTTTAAGGACTCGCGCACGACAACCCAAAGTGACTGCGCGCGCGGAGTAGGCTCTAGAACTTGACCGTTGCGTTTTAGTAACTCATCCCCTAGTGTCTCCCTCAGTCGGCGCATCGCATTGCTGATGGCCGGTTGGGTAAGGGAAAGGTTTTGAGCAGCCTTAGTTAGGCTTCGCTCAGTCATGACCTCATCAAATACCCGCAATAAATTAAGATCTAAGTTGCGAAAATTGATAGTTTTGATCTTGTTCATCATTTCTGTGAATGTAACACATCATCAATATAAAGTTGAATAGACCTGGTGTTAACCCTATACTACAGACATCGAGAATTAATTTCTACATCAGAGGAACAAAAAATGACTGCTTTCGCACACACACCTTACCCCAGCGTTCACCCTGGCGTCCAAAGGGCAGCCCGTGTTTTGGGAAGCCTTAAGAATCTAGCGATTCGTGCTGATAGTGCTCGTAATGTTGCAATTGTATTGTTATCAGCAATCGTTTCAACAGTTCTAGTTATTGTCAATCAAATGATTGATACGTATACAGACGGGCATTTAATGGCGGCTTGGATGTTCTTGTGGGTAGTCGCATTTTCAACAATGGCTTTGTTGGCTGCGCCCATTCGCAAATCTGTTACAGGATTTAAGCCTGCCCTGAGAAGTTGGATCATCGCACGTCGCGAAAAAGCAAATGATGAAAAAATGTGGGAAGTTGCTTTGCAAGACCCACGTGTAATGGCTGAGATTCAACGAGCTGTTTCACAAGCTTAAGTTTAAAGCGCTCAACAAAAAGCCCGCTAAAAGCGGGCTTTTTTATTGGAAGCGTGAATTACTGATAAGTCACATCATCCAATGAAGACTTAGGCAACTGACAACCAGTACCCAGCATTGAAAGGACTACTCATTCTGAGCGCTAAGGGGGATATATCAACTAATTTATCAGTTGGCATTTTCTCTCCCTCTTCAGGAATACTGATTCCATCGGCCTCTGGCGGGTTAGTCAAACGTTCACCGGCCATTACAGGAGCAATCGCAACAGAGAAGGAGTAAAAGCATCTAAAGCATATTTTGCGATCAGACCAATAATCCGCTGCCTCTCTAAATATGTCTAAGAGTTGCTCGCGCGCCTCTTTATCGAATTTAGCATGAGCAGGAATATGCTCCAACACAACAACAAAACCTGGTTGCGGACCAGATTTATAAAGTGGGTCAGTCATACAGTCATACAAAGAGTCAAAACTCTTACTGGTCTGCATTGGAAACGTAAACTGATGGGCGATCATGTCAAGAACATCTTGCTTGCTTTGGGCAGCAGCTAGATTTGAGTACAAAAAATGATGGCCCATTTGTTGAGCAGCATTTTGCAAATCAGCAACCCTAAAGGCGCGGATGGACTGGACAATATTGTTTTTTACATTACGAAGTGGCATTTCCATCTCCGTTCTACTTCCTAGAAAATAGCACAAAGTACCGTTAAATGTTTTAAAAAATTAAACAAGTTTTTCATAAAGAAAGCCTGTTTAATCACCTTAGCTAGGCGTTTCTAGCAACTGCGTAGTGTGACTGAAATACTTCAAAAACGCAAGCAAATATACAGATCGAAGGGTTATACCCCTCGAAAAGCATACTAAGGAATTAATTATTTTGGTTGTCGTTGAGCGCTTGCGTCTGCAACTGTAAGAGCTGTCATGTTGACAATTCGTCTAACCGTAGAGCTTGCAGTCAGGATGTGGACGGGTTTAGCGGCACCTAAGAGGATCGGACCAATAGCAATATTGCCACCAGCCGCAACTTTGAGCAGGTTGTATGAAATATTTGCCGCATCCAAGTTAGGCATAACCAATAAATTAGCATCGCCAGTTAGAGTGCAATTAGGCATAGATGTTTTTCTAGCCCCGGTATCAAGTGCTAAGTCTCCATGCATTTCTCCGTCAACTTCTAACCAAGGTGCATGGTTTTTTAGTAAAGCAAGCGTATTGCGCATCTTAACAGCGGACTCTTCGTTGCTAGAGCCAAAGTTGGAGTGAGACAAAAGAGCAACTTTGGGATGAATTCCAAAACGGAGCATCTCTTGTGCGGCCATTAGAGTGATTTCACACAACTGTTCTGCGCTTGGATTGACATTGATGTGCGTATCGACAATGAAGACTTGGCGTTCAGGTAATAAAAGTAAATTCATACAGGCATACGTGCTAATGCCTGGGCGATTGCCAATTACTTCGTCGATATAGCGCAGGTGAACATTCGGCGTACTCCAAGTACCGCAAATGAGTCCATCAACCTCATTTTTGTGCAACAGCATGGCGCCTATTAAAGATAGGCGTCTTCTCATTTCGATCTTAGCCAGTTGAATGGTTACACCCTTACGCTCAGTTAAGCCAAGGTATGTTTGCCAAAAATCTTTGTATCTGTGATCTTGCTCAACGTTCACTACGGCGTAGTCAACACCTTCTCTAAGACGAAGGCCGAACTCTTTGATGCGTTGTGCAATGATGGCTGGGCGCCCTATGAGGGTTGGCGTAGCAAGGCCTTCATCAATCACAATTTGAACTGCGCGTAAAACGCGTTCGTCCTCTCCTTCTGCGAAAGCGACCCGTTTTTTGTTTGCTTTTTTGGCAGCTTCGTAAATGGGCTTCATCGCTGAGCCAGAGGCATAAACAAAGCTTTGTAGTTTCTCTCGGTACGCATCAAAATCAAGAATGGGGCGCAGTGCAACACCGCTATCGTGCGCAGCCTTTGCGACTGCTGGCGCGATCTTGATCATCAAGCGCGGATCAAAAGGCTTGGGAATCAAGTACTCAGGACCAAAAGCAAGCACTTCACCGGAGTAGGCCGCTGCAACCACCTCACTTTGCTCGGCTTGGGCTAAATCAGCAATGGCATACACAGCCGCGATTTCCATCTCAGTCGTAATCGTAGATGCTCCTGCATCTAATGCGCCCCTAAAAATGTAGGGAAAGCAAAGTACGTTATTTACTTGGTTAGGAAAGTCTGAACGACCGGTTGCAATAACTGCATCTGATCGCACTGAGGCGACTTCGTCAGGCAATATCTCTGGAGTTGGGTTTGCCAAAGCAAGTATTAATGGCTTGGCAGCCATCTTAGCAACCATCTGCGGTTTTAAAACACCACCAGCCGACAGTCCAAGGAATACATCTGCATTTTCAATAACATCAGAAAGAGTTCTCGCGGATGTGTCTTGTGCAAATTGAATTTTGTCTTCGTCCATTAACTCAGTGCGGCCCTTGTAGACAACACCGGCCAAATCCGTAACATAAATATTCTCTCTAGGTAGGCCAAGCTTTAAGAGGAGGTTCAAACATGCTAAGGCAGCTGCACCCGCACCAGAAGTAACAAATTTAACTTTAGAGATGTCTTTGCCGACAACTTTAAGTCCGCTAATAATGGCCGCACCAACAACAATCGCAGTTCCGTGTTGATCGTCATGAAAGACTGGGATCTTCATCCTCTCGCGCAACTTGCGCTCAACATAAAAGCAATCAGGAGCCTTTATATCCTCTAAATTGATACCGCCAAAAGTAGGTTCAAGCGAGGCAATGGTGTCCACTAATTTATCTAAATTTTTCTCGTTAATTTCGATATCAAACACATCGATACCAGCGAACTTCTTGAACAAAACCCCTTTACCCTCCATCACCGGTTTAGAAGCTAACGGGCCGATATCACCAAGTCCCAGCACCGCAGTGCCGTTGGTGATGACGGCAACCAAGTTGCCTCGACTGGTATAACGATATGCTGCGTTGGGATCTTTAACGATTTCTTCGCAAGGGGCAGCAACCCCAGGTGTGTAAGCAAGGGCGAGATCGTGTTGATTAATAAGTTGCTTGGTAGCTTGAATGGAAATTTTTCCAGGAGTCGGAAATTCGTGATACTCCAGCGCCGCACGGCGAAGCTCTTGTCTCGCCGCTAAATGTGCGTCAGCCGAATTGGCGTCTGAACGGTTGGGCTGAGATTGGGAATTTGTATCGTTGGCCATAATCACTCCGAGAACCTAGAATAGCGCTTTAATATTTTGAAATACTCAAGCAAAGGCGTAGATTGTAGGCCGACATGAAGGTAAAGTCTCAAAAAGAGGGAATTAGTTTTTGAGACATTTGACCGCGTTATGGTCAATTGTTAGGACATCAATCGCTCAATTTCCGCGGGGTCCACAGGGACACTTCTAGAAATTAGTTCGCACGACTCATTGGTTACTATGGCATCGTCTTCGATACGAATGCCAATGTTGTGAAACTCTGGTGGGATATGCGGGGCGGGACGAATGTACAGTCCGGGCTCGATGGTCAGTGCCATGCCCTGTTTCAAAACCCTTGAGGAAACAGCTTTACCGCTCTCATTTTTACCGGGTTCGGTGTAGGCGCCGCAATCGTGTACATCCATACCTAGCCAGTGACTGGTTCGGTGCATGTAGTAAGGAAAATAATGTTTATGCTCGATCACGTCATCAACACTGCCGTGTTCATCCGTGCGCAAAATACCTAGATCAAGTAAGCCTTTTGCAAGTACACGCAGGGCAGCGTTGTGAGGGTCAGTAAAGAGTGCTCCAGGGCGCGTTGCTGACACAGCAGCGTACTGGCTCTCCAATACAACGTCGTAAAGCGCGCGTTGAGCTTTGCTGAATTTTCCGTTGGCCGGAAAAGTCCGTGTTATGTCGCCAGCGTAACTTGCAAACTCACAGCCTGCATCGATCAAAACTAAGTCTCCATTTCTAATGGGAGCTTTGTCTGCACGGTAGTGCAAGACACAGGCGTTGGACCCTGAGGCGACAATAGATGCGTAGGCTGGATATTCAGAGCCCTGGCGCCTGAATTCATAGAGCAACTCTGCGTCTAAATGGTACTCTCGAAGATCAATATTTTGTTTGATGCTAGATGAACAAAACTGCATTGCTCTGATATGCCCTTGAGCACTTATTTCTGCTGCTTTTTTCATCAGCAATATTTCAGCAGGATCTTTAATAAGGCGCATCTCATCTAACAAACCACAAACGTCTCGAAGTTGCTGGGGAGCGGCCACTCCTGTCCGAACTTTGGCCTGCACCGAGCGTAACCAACCCTCGATACGCTGCGATAAACCTTTGTGAATAGAAAAGGGATACCAAAGGGAGTTTTTATTTTCAAGCAGCAGCGGTAATTCGTGCTCCATGTCTTGTATAGAGCACCCGCGCGTAATCCCAAGGGTTTTTGGTACGGAGTCAGGCCCCAATCTATAGCCGTCCCAAATCTCACGTTCTAAATCCTTGGGCTGACAAAATAAAGTGCTTTCACCGTTTGCAAAGAGGACTAATAAAGCGTTGGGTTCTGTAAACCCCGTCAGGTAATAAAAATAACTATCATGCCGAAATAAATAATCACTGTCCCTATTACGAGGCTGCTCATTTGCAGTGGGGATAACAGCAACTCCGTTCGGCCCAAGCAAATCGGCCAGTTTTTTTCGTCTTGAGCTGTAAAGACTTGAGTCAAATGTGGAGTGCATAAATATGTCTTTAAAAAAAGGGGTAAATGAATACTTCCAAAAGGCAAAGTTAAAAAAGGCTAAGTTAAGTTTAAGGCCTCAAGTCTTTGAGGAGTTCCTACGTCAGTCCATTCAGTTTGCAAGAGTTCGGCACTGATGAGCCCTTTATCAGCCGCAGCACGCAGTACGGGTGCTAGCGCGGCTTTGGTGCCAACATCATTCCCCGCCGTTATCGTGCAAAAAGGGGTTTGAAAAAGAGATTTTTTAAAAATGCCAATGGATGAGTAAGTAAATTTTGGACGCAAATCACCCCCAGTAACATTGAGCAACATATTGTCCTCGGTTAGCCCAAAATCACCCAAGGGGTTATGGGGTGGGTTAGGCACTAAAAACAAATGGGCAAGGTAGGGAGAACTCTTAAAGCGTTCAAAAACGTGAGTCGGGAACGTAAATCCTGGTATGAAGATATCTCCCGCTACGACCCAAAATACAGAATCAAGAAGAGGGAGCGCGCGAACAATGCCGCCTGCTGTCTCTAGGGCGTGACCAAAATCTCGCCCCTCAAGTGAATATTGAATATGAAGCGGGTGGTCATCTCCCTCCCCTGTGAACTGGTCTTTGTAATAGTTCACTATTTTCTCTTCCAACCAGGCCGTATTAACTACAACCTTCTTGTGGCCTGCCCTTAAGAGCGCTTGAAGATGCCAAGACAGGATTGGCTTACCTTTAACGCTTAACAACGGCTTTGGGGATGAATCCGTTAGAGGTCGCATGCGCTCACCCCGCCCTGCGGCGAGGATTAGAGCCTTAGATTGGCCTAAATTTAAATTTACCAAAATATAGTGCAGGTTAAAGAAAAATAAGAGTGTAATTTACAGGCGCGCTAAAATAAAGGTCTTTATATTTAAAGAGCACGAAGTCTGGGTTTGCTCACAGGTGAGCACTAGATAAGATTTTAAAAGCTACGGGTCATATTTAATTTTTCAAAGGGACGAGCATGTCAATTAAGTTAGGAATCAATGGGTTTGGTCGAATTGGGCGCATGGTATTTCGCGCTGCTATAGAAAACTTCAGCGACATTCAAATCGTTGGCATCAATGACTTACTCGAGCCAGAATACCTCGCATACATGCTCAAATACGATAGCGTTCACGGTCGATTCAAGGGAGACATATCAGTAAGTGGCAATACTTTGGTGGTGAACGGTCAAAAAATTCGACTGACTGCTGAGAAAGACCCCACCGCCCTTAAATGGGGTGAGGTAGGGGCTGACACGGTATTAGAGGCGACAGGATTATTTTTAACACACGAAACTGCTGCAAAACATCTCTCTGCTGGTGCAAAAAAAGTGATCATGTCTGCACCGTCCAAGGACGATACCCCTATGTTTGTTTACGGCGTTAATCACAAAACTTATGCCGGTCAAACTGTAATCTCAAACGCCTCTTGCACAACAAACTGTTTGGCCCCTGTTGCCAAGGTATTGCATGACAAGTGGGGTATTAAAAGAGGCTTAATGACGACTGTGCACGCCGCGACAGCCACTCAAAAGACAGTTGATGGCCCCAGCAACAAAGATTGGCGCGGGGGAAGAGGAATATTAGAAAACATTATTCCAAGCTCTACAGGTGCAGCAAAAGCGGTCGGTGTGGTTATCCCAGAGCTCAATAAGAAGTTAACTGGAATGTCGTTTCGCGTACCCACATCTGATGTGTCTGTTGTGGATTTAACAGTTGAATTATTAAAAGAAGCTTCATACGAGGAAATATGTGCAGAGATGAAGGCTCAAAGTCAGGGCGCGTTAAAAGGCGTGCTGGGTTACACAGAAGACAAAGTTGTAGCTACGGATTTCAGGGGCGAGAGTTGTACCAGTGTCTTTGATGCAGAAGCCGGGATAGCGCTTGATAAGACATTTTTGAAAGTAGTGAGCTGGTATGACAACGAGTGGGGTTACTCTAATAAATGTCTTGAAATGGCAAGAGTAATTAATGGGCAAAGCAAGCTTTAATAATTCGGGTTCAAAGGCTCTTGTACAGTACCCAGATAAGCAAGAGCCTTTGATTCTTTGTAAGTGCATTGCAGTAAAGTGTGAGTGATTCGGTACTTAATAAGGCAATAATGTCCCTAAACGAAAACGAGTTGTTGGAGCTTATTAAACAAGAAGCCGATACGCGCTCACGCGGCTTAAAAAAACAGGGCACAACACACACAAATCAGTCTGATACGTTAGGTGAATTACCTTTTCGGATTGTGGGCGGCGCGAGTAAGGATTTTTACGGCGCGACGCTTTGCGGCAAGACCCTTTCAACAAAGGGGCTTCAAGGCATCACTAGTTATGAACCGAGTGAGCTCTACATAACTGTTAAATCAGGCACTCCTTTCACTGAGGTTGAATCCGTTTTGGCTCAGCAGGGGCAGTATTTACCCTTTGAGGCGCCAAACTTTAACGGCCTCGCAACGGTGGGCGGCGTTATTGCCGCTGGTTTAAGTGGCCCTGCCAGGGCTACAAGCGGCGGTGTACGCGACTATGTCTTAGGTTTAAAAGTAATTAACGGACGTGGAGAACACTTAAGTTTCGGCGGACAGGTTATAAAAAATGTCGCAGGTTACGACGTTTCTCGTGTCTTTAGCGGCTCTTTTGGGACACTAGGACTTATAACTGAGGTTTCTTTAAAAGTACTGCCAACCGCGTTAGCTGAGAAAACTCTAGTGTTGCAGATCACTCAACAAGGTGCTATCGAACTCTTAAACGCTTGGGGTGCAACAGCGCTACCCTTGAATGCAAGTGTTTGGCAAAATTTTGATGTCCAGGGCAATACCAACTCCGACGCGAAACACCTGGGTGGACAGTTATGGGTTCGGCTAAGAGGCGCAATCGCTGCAGTCAAGTCGGGTGAGGAAAAAGTGTTTAATCAATGCGCTACTCTGGGTTTGCCGGTAGAGGCAGTGGAGTCGTCGCTCGCCAAAGATTTTTGGACCGGGCATAAAAACCAAACACATCATTTTTACCAGGTATCAAGCGCTGAGCGTGAATGTTTGTGGCGTTTGTCCGTGCCCCAAAAGACGCATGAGCTTAAGCTTAAACATATCGATCCCACTGCAGCGCAGTGCATTGAGTGGAACGGCGCACAGCGTTGGCTTTGGGCTGCGAGCGAAGACAGTGATTTAATTAAGTCCTGTGCAAGTAGTGCAGGAGGACACGCAACACTTTGGCGTGCGAGCATTAATCGCCCCGAACAAGACAAGGCTGTGGGTGTGTTTACGGCGGTGTCTGAAGTGCAGCGAAAAATACAAAAAGCACTGCAACAAGAGTTTGATCCTTATGGGATGTTTGATACAGGAAGACTTGAGATTTAACTAAAAGATAACACTGCACTTTTGAGCTATAAAAAACCGTAAACCTTATGCAAACAACACTCGCCCCAGAATTTCAAAACACACTTGCTGGGCAAGAGGCTGAGGCCATATTGCGCAAATGCGTTCATTGTGGTTTTTGTACTGCGACTTGTCCAACTTACCAACTATTAGGGGATGAGTTAGACGGACCAAGGGGCAGAATTTATCTGATCAAACAAACCCTGGAGGGTGAAGCCCCGACCGCTAAAACGCAGCTTCATTTAGATCGTTGCCTGACCTGTAGGAACTGCGAAACAACCTGTCCAAGTGGGGTTCAGTATGGACGTTTGGTAGATATTGGGCGCAGTATCGTAGAGAAAAAAGTAAAACGAACCCGGTTTGAGCACCTTCTGAGGTGGGCGCTTAGAGAGGGATTGACTTCTCCGCTTTTTGGATATGCGATGCGCTTAGGACAGTGGGCAAGGCCGGTGTTGCCGAGTTTGCTAAAGGCAAAAATTCCTTTACTGCAAGAGTCTGTTCGGACCAAAAAAATACCGCTGATCACAAGCCTACAAGAATTAATCGACTTAGACGGCCCGTCAGTTCAAACAACAAGGTTTTCCCGCAAAGTACTTTTACTAGCTGGCTGCGTCCAACCCGCAATGGCGCCTAATATAAATAAAGCAACTGCTAATGTACTTGAGGCGATGGGCGTTCAAGCCCTTTACGCTGAGGGGGCCGGGTGTTGTGGAGCACTATCCCACCATCTAAACGCTCAAGAGGCAGCGTTAGCGCAGATGAGGCGCAATATTGATGCGTGGTGGCCCTTGCTTCAAGAGGGGGTGGAGGCGCTAGTGATGACGGCCTCAGGCTGCGGGGTGAGTGTAAAAGAGTATGCCCATTTGTTAGCGCATGATAAGCAGTACGCGACCAAGGCGCTTGACGTATCCAACGCAACCAAGGATTTGTCTGAGTGGATCATTGCGCAAACAAATGAAATCCCCAAGCTTAAAGAAAAGTTAATGGGTGATAAGGTAAGAGAGCAGGGCTTACAGGCTTATCACCCTCCGTGCACGTTGCAGCATGGTCAGCAAATCAAGGAAGGAGTTCAAAGTCTTTTGACGGCTTTAGGATTTGATGTTGCAATGGCTACGCAAGAGTCACATCTGTGTTGTGGATCAGCAGGTACTTATTCTGTTTTAAATCCAAGCATTGCCAATACGCTAAAGGAGCGTAAACTGGGGCATCTCTTGGCTTTAAAACCCAAAGGCATTCTTAGTGCGAATGTGGGATGTATTTCGCACCTACAAAGCGGTGCTTCTCTGCCCGTGCGTCACTGGATAGAGATGATTGACTCATCGCTATTAAAACCTTCGGGCTTAGACTGTAGATAAAGAAAACAAGACTTTATAGAAGGCGCGAGACCCGCTCAAAGATCAGTCGTCGTGGCGAGTGCTTACTATTAAAGTAGCCAACTCGTGTCGGAAGTGTTTGTGGTTGTAAGCATGCCAACGGTAAATGATCCACATCATAACCGTTACAAACAAGCCAAAGAAACTGATAGCACCAAACGCACTTAGACCAACGCTAGTTGAGAAAGCATACATGCCGCCGAGTGTCAAAATACAAACTTGCTCGTTGAAGTTTTGCACAGCGATAGATCTTCCTGCTCCCATTAAGTGATGTCCGCGGTGCTGCAAAAGTGCGTTCATTGGTACCACCATATATCCCCCTAGTCCGCCTAGGAATATCAGAAATGGGATAACCAGCCAAACGTTTGTAATGAAGTTCATGCCTAACACCAATAGGCCCATTGCGATTCCTAGGGGAATGACCTTAACTGCGTGATCAAGCCGCGCTTTCATTGAGGCAATTAATGCCCCAACGGCTGTGCCAATCGCAACAACACCTACCAACGAAGATGCTTGAACGGTCGTGTATCCCAAAGCAATAGCACTCCACGCTAGAACTATGTAGCGCAAGTTTCCGCTAACACCCCAAAAAAGTGTGGTTGTTGCCAGCGATATTTGCCCAAGTTTGTCACTCCACAATCTTGAGTTGCAACTCCAAAAATCATTGATTAGCTCAATAAAATTTCTAAATTGACTGTGATTGGGGTTCTGTTTAAAAGGACGTAAGACCGCGAGTGTCAAAGGTATTTGGCGATTAAACCAAGCCGCAAGTCCGTAGATAAGGACGAGAATACAAATCGCCGCTTCTGGAGCGGTATCAATGGATGTAACCATCCACGGCACATCAAAAGAGAGCAGATAAGCAGATACAGGGCCACCAACAAGTTGACCCCCTAGTACCACGCCTAAGATGATGGACGCAATGGTGAGACCCTCAATCCAACCGTTGGCTTTGACCAATTGAGAGGTCGGAAGCAGTTCAGTTAATAGCCCATACTTGGCAGGCGAATACGCAGCAGCACCTAAACCAACAATGGCGTAGGCGGCAAGCGGATAAGCGCCAAACAGCATCATCAAACAGCCCAATACCTTGACTGCGTTACTGGCAAACATCACCTGTCCTTTGGGGCGCGAATCAGCAAGTGCGCCAACAAATGGTGCCAAGATAACGTAGAACAGTGCAAACATGGGCACCAAGGCCGCACGCGTCCACTCCGGGCCGTTGTTAGCCCTTAGTAACTCAACGGCAACAACAAACAGCGCGTTATCAGCTAATGAGCTGAAAAACTGAGCCGCCATAATTGTGTAAAAACCGCGCTTCATTGAATGAAATTCGAAAAGCTCAGAAACCCAAAGCAAATGGGTTCACAATATTTATTTAGTAACACAAGTAACATTTAACAAATAAAGATTTTAGAATTTAACACATCAGGTTATAACACGGCTTGTACCAAAATTTGTATGTCCAGACCCATTCGTTCTATCATCCATTATGCAGCTTTGCAACATAACCTGCAGATGATCCAATCAAAGGCAAGAAATGCCAAAGTTTGGGCTGTAGTGAAAGCCAACGCATATGGTCACGGATTGCAACATGTCTTTGAACCCTTTCGCGCAGCAGATGGTTTTGCTCTTCTTGACCTAAATGAGGCCCAACAACTCAGGGAGATGGGGTGGAGAGGCCCAATTCTATTGCTTGAGGGCATTTTTGAGGCTAGGGATTTAGAAATATGCTCGCGTTTGGGGCTTTGGCATACAGTTCATAACGAAGCGCAAATAGAGATGCTTTCTGCGCATAAAACACAGCAAGGTCACCGCGTATTCTTAAAATTAAACGCGGGAATGAATAGACTCGGATTTGAGCCCCGCCAATTTAGATCCGTTTATTCGCGATTAAATGCAATTCACCAGGTAGAGGAAATCTCTTTACTCAGTCATTTTGCAAGAACCGAGACCGCTGAGGGTGTTTTAGAGAGTCTTCGGATTTTTAATGATGCGTGTAGAGATTTGTCCGGTGAAAGGTCTTTGAGCAATAGTGGTGCAATACTAGCGCATCAAGAGGTCATTGCTAAAGAGGGTCTTACAGATGACTGGGTGCGTCCCGGTATCGCTTTATACGGAGCGAGTCCTGATTCGCACATTAAATCAGCTAATGATTGGGGACTTAGGCCGGCACAAAGCTTAAGAAGTCAAATCATTGCATTGCAATCCGTAAACGTGGGCGACAAGGTGGGATACGGCCCTGACCACACGGCCCATGAAAAGATGTTGATAGGTATTGTTGCTTGTGGCTACGCCGATGGATACCCCAGAGCTATAAGCCAGAGCGCACAAGTGCTATACGGCGAGGGTGGTGTACGTTGCAATCTTTTTGGCCGTGTCAGCATGGATATGCTCACCGTTAATTTAAATCCTGCACTCGCTAAGGGCCTGCAACCTAGAATCGGGGATCAAATTACGTTGTGGGGTAAAACGCAGCAAGGCGTAGAGTTATCAATTGACGAGGTCGCCTCCCACGCAGGCACCATTGGTTATGAGTTGATGTGCGCTGTTGCGCCACGAGTGAGCGTTGAAAAAGACCTAGATGGATTTAATTAGGACTCGGCGGGATAAACGCCGATAGTTTGAGCTTTGACACGGGTGAGCCCCATCAGTGCTCTAGACAGGGGAGCCGCAACATCAGTCCAAGTCGCCAATTCAAGGACAGCGTTTAAGAGAACATCCAGTTCAACGGGGCGATGTTGCTCTATGTCTTGAAGCATAGAGGTTTTAAACGCCCCGAGTTTGGCGGTAACTGCGTGACGATCCTCCGGTGTTTGTGAGATAGGAATTCCAATACGCGCACCTATCTCGCGTGCCTCCAACATAACGCCTGAGACGAACTCTTTAAGTAGCGGGTCTGCAAGTATTTTGTCCGTTGTAGCGCCCGTTAAAGCGCTGATGGGATTTATAGTCATATTTCCCCAAAGTTTGTACCAAATATCTTTTTGAATATGCTCGCTTGCAAGCGCATCAAATCCGCAGTGACACAACAACTCAGTTAAAGCTTTAACGCGGGGACTCAAATGAAGATTTTGACCTGCAGACGGCTCTCCGATTAAAAGCTTATTGCCAAAATGGTGCAGGGCGTGTCCTGGACTAATCAGTGAGCAACTAGCATGCACGACACCGCCCACCCAGTGCTCAAGTGGAATTGATCCCGATATAGATCCCTTTGGATCAATGGACATAAAGGTCTTACTTTTTAAAGGGCTATTTCCGTTTAGCCCTTGCATAAACCACCACGGGAGCCCGTTCATCGCTGTCCAAATGGAGGTTTGAGAACCCACCATCGGGACGAGCTTAGGGACCAAATCGAGCAAGGAAGTTGCTTTAACAGCCAAAATAATCCAGTCTTGTTCGCCAATGGTTCGCGCGTCATCGCTGACGCAAGTGGGATGAATAATCAGCGGGGGCGTGTCTAAGGCTTTTGCGCCCGCATCGCTCAAGCGAAGCCCCTGTGCTTTAATTTCCTCTATTGAGGACGCGCGGACCAAACAGCTCAGCTCGACATTGGGAGATTGGCCAACAAGTACCCCAATCCAACTGCCTATGGCGCCGCAGCCGACGATACAAATTTTGATTTTTTTCATTCGTATGAATTCACTCCACAAATACAGTTAGATTATCAGAAGGAGGCCAGAGGTTTGTACAAGTTGGCAAAAGTTGGCAAAAGTTAGTGCAAAAAAGCTTTAACAAATATAGGGCAAATAACGGTTAATAGGCTTTAAAGTTGTAAAAAAACAGACTTAAATCCACTTCAGATAAAGATTATTCATTAAGTTATGAATTTGTTGCTACGAGGTCTGTTAAAACACTCAGACCTTCGATATGATGGAGGGTTGCCCAGTTTGGGTGAATTTAACGTTTTAACAGAGAAGCCACAACGCAGTGAACGCACCCAACGACGGCGCATACCTTGCGCAAAATTTAGGAATGATTAGTTTAAGAGGTGTAAGAACACACAACTTAAAAAATATTGATCTCGATATTCCTCGAAACCGGTTGGTTGTTATAACGGGTTTGTCAGGTTCAGGCAAATCTAGTCTAGCATTTGATACTTTGTACGCAGAAGGTCAAAGGCGTTACGTTGAGAGTTTGTCGGCCTATGCCAGGCAGTTTTTGCAACGCATGGATAAGCCCGACGTTGACGTGATTGAGGGACTCTCTCCTGCAATTGCGATTGAACAAAAAGCAGCCAGTCATAACCCTCGCTCTACGGTTGGAACCGTCACAGAAATCCACGATTACTTGCGGTTGTTATTTGCTAGAGCCGGTACACCCCACTGCCCGGATCACGGCATAGCACTTCGCTCCTTTAGCGTTGCGCAGATGGTGGACGCAGTGCTGTCCATGCCAGAAGATACAAAGATCATGATTCTCGCCCCGATCGTAAGAGGTCGAAAGGGTGAGTTTGAAGAGATCTTTAAAGATATGCAATCACAGGGGTTTGTGCGGTTTAGGGTAGACGGAATAATTCATGAAATAGGTGACTTACAAGCGCTTAAGAAAAATGAAAAACACGACCTCGACGTGGTGATTGATCGCATAAAAATTAGACAAGATATTAAGCAGCGTTTAGCTGAAAGTATTGAAACCGCTCTTCGCCTCGCAGATGGACGTGTTTGCGTGCAAGAGATGGACTCAAACGTGCAGCATATCTTTAATGCAAAATTTGCATGCCCCGTTTGTAATTTCTCTTTGACAGAGCTCGAGCCCAGACTCTTCTCCTTTAACTCTCCTCAAGGGGCTTGTCCGACCTGTGAAGGCCTTGGGATAGAGGAAACCTTCGATGTCTCAAGAGTCGTCGCTTTCCCATCTATTAGTCTCGCCAGCGGTGCAATCAAGGGCTGGGACAGACGCAATCAATCCTTCTTCTCGATGCTGCAAAGTCTCGCGGCTCATTACAGTTTTGATGTGGACGCTCCCTTTGAAGAATTAAGTGAGAAGGTTCAAAACATTATTTTGTTTGGTTCCGGCGAGGAGATTATTAAATTTAGTTACTCCACTCAAACAAGCAGTGAAGGATCGGCCGGTCAAGGTCGTAAAAGCGTTAAGCGTCACCCCTTTGAAGGCGTCATACCAAATATGGCAAGGCGGTACAAAGAGAGCGACTCATCCGTCGTGAAAGAGGAGCTCGCGCGTTACAGGGGGGCAAGAGCGTGTTCAGCATGTGAGGGAACTCGACTTCGCAAAGAGGCGCGCTTTGTGCGTCTTGGAGAGGACGCGCAAATGCGCACTATCCACGAAATCAATCATATGACGCTTGGGCATTCGTGGCAGTATTTTCAGACCTTGAAACTGCGCGGCGCTAAAGCTGAAATAGCTGACAAAGTAGTTAAAGAGATAGTCTCTCGTTTAAAGTTTTTAAATGATGTCGGTTTAAGTTATCTTAGTTTGGCGCGAAGTGCAGAAACTTTATCAGGCGGTGAAGCACAAAGAATTCGACTGGCCTCGCAGATAGGCTCTGGCCTTACGGGTGTGATGTATGTATTAGACGAACCTAGTATTGGGTTGCATCAACGCGATAACGACCGTTTGATCGGAACTCTAATACATTTGCGAGATATCGGCAATAGTGTGATTGTGGTTGAGCATGATGAGGACATGATTCTTGCTGCAGATTACTGTGTCGATATGGGCCCTGGTGCAGGTGTGCACGGCGGACAAGTAATGGCGCAGGGAACGCCTGCTCAGATAAAAGCAAATGTTCAGTCTTTGACGGGGCGTTATTTATCCAGAAGTTTAGAAATTGCAGTGCCTAAGAAGCGAAGAGCTTGGCTGCCCGAAGTCCCTAAGACTGCACCATCAGTGAGCACAAAAGGCAAAGGCGGACACACAAAATCAAAAGCTCTTGCTGCAGATCTTCATAATCCCTTTGCTGTCGTATCAAGCTCTGCACCAGTTGGCAATGCTCGACTTCAGTGTTTGAGGATTGAAGGTGCGCGTGGTAATAACCTTAAAGATGTGAATGTTGATTTTCCAGTTGGGCTGTTCACCTGCGTTACAGGCGTATCGGGTTCGGGCAAGTCAACGCTTGTGAACGACACTTTGTACAGCGCTGCCGCCGCAGCTATTCATCACGCACACGCAGAGCCCGCAGCGCATTCGGATATTATTGGCTTGGAGCATTTTGATAAAGTCATTAATGTTGACCAAAGTCCTATTGGGCGTACGCCGAGAAGCAACCCTGCAACTTATACGGGTCTTTTTACTCCGATAAGGGAGTTGATGGCGGAGGTGCCCGTAGCAAGAGAGCGTGGGTATGAGGCTGGACGTTTTTCTTTCAACGTCGCAGGTGGTAGGTGCGAGGCCTGTCAAGGCGATGGTGTAGTCAAAGTTGAGATGCACTTTTTGCCGGACGTCTACGTTCCCTGTGACTTGTGCCAAGGCAAGCGCTATAACCGTGAAACACTTGAAGTGCAGTACAAAGGTAAAAACATCGCTCAAATTCTAGATTTGACGGTTGAGGATGCCTATCAGTTCTTTAAAGCGGTTCCTACACTTGCAAGAAAATTACAAACACTTTTAGATGTTGGTCTGAGTTACATCAAGCTAGGGCAGTCCGCGACGACCTTATCTGGTGGCGAGGCGCAGCGCGTTAAATTAGCGTTAGAACTCTCTCGTAAAGATACTGGTCGCACTCTCTATATCTTGGATGAGCCAACAACTGGGCTGCATTTTGCTGATATTGATTTACTCTTAAAAGTCCTTCATCAACTCGTGGAAGTAGGGAACACGGTCGTTGTGATTGAACACAACTTAGATGTTATTAAAACAGCAGACTGGATTATTGACATGGGCCCAGAGGGTGGGGACGGGGGAGGGCAAGTGGTATCGGTCGGCACCCCTGAACAAATAGCGGCTCAGACGGGCGGCTTTACGGGGCATTATTTGAAAAAATTATTACCCTAAGATTTTAAAACTCTAAAACTCTAAAGCTCTAAGACGCTAAGGTCCTAATGGCCACATTGATTGGTAGCCAGACTCAAGAGCAGTGTGCGCTTTTAAGCTTCAGCAAGCAGCGTTTAACAAGTCCCGGGTTTGGATTGCCGCAGCACGCGCAGACGCATCAAACTCACTCCCCGAGGAGGCGTATAGGATTGCTCTTGAGGAGTTGATTAGAACGTGTCCAAGCGCTGTTTTACCGGCTTGAACAGTTGCTCTAGCGTCACCGCCCTGAGCGCCAACACCAGGAATGAGCAGTGGCAGGCTAGGAGCAATAGCCCTTACTCTTGCAATCTCTTGTGGGTAGGTCGCGCCGACCACAAGACCAAGCTGACCGTTTGTGTTCCATTTGTGCTGCGCTAGTTCTGCAATATATTCATAAAGCTTGGGATTACCGGGCTTGTCTGCTAGGCGAAGATTTTGAAAATCATCACCGCCTTTATTTGAAGTCCTACACAGTAAAAAAATGCCCTTATTTTCATACTTAAGATAGGGCTCAATGGAGTCAAATCCCATGAAGGGCGAGAGCGTCACTGCGTCTGCTTGATATCGCTCAAAAGCCTCAACCGCGTACTGCGCTGAGGTTGCTCCAATATCTCCGCGTTTGGCGTCCATGATGATTGGAATATGAGGCGCTACGGTTTTGATGTGCTGAACGAGTCGCTCTAACTGATCCTCTGCTTTGTGCGCAGCAAAATAAGCAATTTGCGGCTTAAAAGCAAGTACCAAATCGTGGGTGGCGTCAACGATGCGAGCACAAAACTCAAAGATGGAGTCACTTGAGTTTTGAAAGGATTTTGGAAATTTACTGGGCTCTGGATCTAAACCAACACAAAGCATTGATTGATTTTTAGTTTGTGCTTTTTCAAGCATTTGCATAAAGGTCAATGTTGACAAGATGTGCTCTTTTTTAGTTAGATATAAATAATGATGTTCTCAAATTTCATTTGCATAAAGCCAACAGGAGTTGATTTAACTTGGATTAACACGTTCGGCTTTTTATTTATTTAGACCATCATGACGGGGCAGTGTTTGAGTTTTCTTGGGAAACCAAATACGCATGCGCTCGAACCAAGTCCTGCCAAGCTTTGGCTTTGTCTTGAGGGTGCAAGAGCAGGGAGTCTGGGTGATAAGTAACAAAGGCGGGAACTCCGTGCAGATGCAACACCTCGTTCCTAAGTTGCGTGAGAGGAGGGGCGGGTGTATTTAAGGGATCTGAGTTGGGCGCGCTGGCCATAAAAACAGCTTTGTAAGTTTGTGCTCCGAGGATCAAAATAGCCTTGGGCTTTAAGAGTTCAATTTGTCGTTGCAGGTAAGGTCTACATTGGCTCGTTTCAAAATCATCTGGATTACGG
>CAIRBP010000077.1 GCA_903876885.1 uncultured Burkholderiales bacterium
CTTGAAATGCTAAGAAAAAACTTTATATGAAGAAGTTTCTTAGCGACGTATTTGTTAACAAAAAATGACAAAGGTTATGTTGGAGAAAATTAGAATTTCAACTCTAAAATTAACAATCGGCATTAACGCATTCATATTTTTTTACTATCATTAGATTTTAACGTAACTTAGTTCAATTTAACCGCCCTAATTTACCCCCCTAATTCAACTCAACTCAATTCAATTCAACTCAACTTAACTCAAGGATTAACATGTCTAATATTTATGAACATTTAAAATCCCACACGGAAAAATCTATCCATACAGGTCGTGAAACAGCAGAGCTAGTTGTTTCTCAAATTGACAGAGCAAGCAAACAAGCAATTGAGCACGCCAAACAACATGCTGAGTTCACCAAGACGCATCTAGATGCGGCCTTGGACTTGAGAGAAATCACCAACATTTTTCAATTTTTCCATAACCAAGTTGGAGCTACAACACAATACCTAACTGAGGTAGGATTTGAGAGTCATGATCTGGTCGAGGTTTTCAAACAGGAAATCAAAGAGCTCACAAACAAGCACTTTGATGATAACCATACTCAAATTAACAACTGGATTACTGAATCACTCCAAAAAACCCCTGTAGGATCTGAATTGATGCTTTCCATGACAAAACACGCTATGGAATTAGCAAACACCACAATCACTGAGATTCGTAGTCATGTTAATCAGACCTCTAATGTGATCACTGAGTGTATGAATCATGCGAAGAATCAATTCTCTAAGCCTAAAGCAACCGCTAGAAGCTCAAGAGCCAAGGCTAAATAAGCTTATCCAAAAAAGAAAGGGCACTTAATGAGCTCATTAAGTGCCCTTTTGTCTATGTATGAAGTATTTAATTTAAAAATAAATCAATTACTCACCCAACAGCGTGAAATCCACCGTCAACATATATAGTCTGACCCGTCATACCTGACGCTCCGTCGGAGCATAAAAACAAACTTAAACTGGCAATCTCGTCTAAGCGAACTGGCCGACCAAGAGGAGACTTCTCCGCTGAAGTTTTCATCAGAGTATCAAAACCCTCTATCCCTGATGCGGCCCTGGTCAATATAGGACCAGGAGAGACTGCGTGGACTCGAATTTTTTTAGGTCCGAGCTCTACTGACATATAGCGTACCAAAGACTCTAATGCTGCTTTCACCGGGCCCATAAGCCCGTAATGAGGTACAGCGTGCTCAGCGCCCAAATAACTCATGGTGATCATAACTCCCCCTGATGGCATAAAAGGGGCACAAGTCTTTGCCAAGGTAGCAAAAGAGTGACAAGAAACCTCCATGGCTCTTGAGAATCCGGAGCTAGAACTGTCAATCACGCGCCCGTGAAGGTCCTCAAGTGGTGCCCAAGCTATCGAGTGAATAACGAAATCGATGGTACCGAGCAGTTTTATCGATCGTTCAACCAATAGTTCAAAAGCTCCTGGGTCTTCAACATTACAAACCTCTAGAGTTATGTGTTCAGATTGGGTTAAAGGCTCGACATGCGCTTTTGCCTTTTCGTTTAAACACGTAACGACAACCTCTGCCCCCAATTTTTTGGCCATCAACGCACATCCCCAGGCTATGCTTTGGTCATTAGCAACGCCGAGTATGAGCCCTTTTTTCCCGTTTAAATTAAACATTTACGCTCCGTCCCGGTATCCAAGTTTGACTACAACTGTAATCATAATAGTGTACGCTAGCATACAGAATAATTCGAGCAAGGCCCTGATTTTCCCAACCGCTTTTGTAGCAACTAGCAAAAATAAACAGCCATAGGTATCACCTGCGAATTTATGACTTTATTAAGTCAGTAAACCCATCATCGCATGTCAATCACGCAGACTCCGGATCCCAATTACTTTAAGAGCTCAATCTCCAAGTGGCTGACGCAGCAAGTGCTTAACTGGGGCCAATCTAGCCGGTATTTTCCCAATCCATCTGAATTGGTAATATTGACGATACCTACCCTCCTTTAACTTAAATGAGGTGAGTTTGAATTAAATAAAAGCTCACCCGTTGAGCTTTTGTCCGTTTATCATTCAAAGATTAATAAAACTAGAATAGCTACGTACCTTTAATAATCTCTTAAGGCAACAGGAAGACACGCATGCAAGATATCAGTTGCCCACACTGTGGCAAGGCATTCAAAATTGACGAGACGGGCTATGCAGACATACTTAAGCAAGTTAGGGATAAGGATTTTGAGCAACAGATCCATAACCGCCTCGAGTTAGCTGAGAAAGAGAAGCTAAACGCTGTAGAACTTGCTAAGACTCAGGTCATCAATGAGCGCCAGGCGACTGAGGCAGCAAAGGACGCCAAGATTCAAGAACTCATAGGCAAGCTTGGCTCTTTAGAGACAGAGAGTAAGTTGGCAGTGTCTGAGGCAAAGTCAGCTTTAGAGAAAGAGCGAGATCAACTGGCTAATGAACTAGCCCAGGCTAGGCTAGATAAAGAGGCGGCTGTAGCGCTGTCCAAGGCAAACTTACTCAATGAACTACAACAAGCAGCAGCATCTAAGGATAGCGAGATTCAATCACTTAAGGCCAAGCTAGACGCAACCGTCGATAAACAGCAACTTGCAATCACTGAGGCCGTGCACACCTTGGAGCGCGAGCGTGATGAGCTAAAGAGTAGCCTCAAACAAG
>CAIRBP010000078.1 GCA_903876885.1 uncultured Burkholderiales bacterium
AGGCGAGTTGACTCAGCCCTTCACATTTGTGATGCTGGTCAGAGCACTTAGATGTAATTTAGACCCAGCGCGTGCGCTTGAGGTCGTTCGTAAGGGTTTGAAAGCCTACCCACAACATACTGATCTGATGGCAGAGAGTTTGTCTTTGGAAGGTTTTTCCGACGCTATTCATTCAACCGAGGTGGCTCACTGAAGAAATTGCTTCAGCGGCAAATGGGTTGCCCATTGCCACTAAAGCGACACTTTTTTGCCACTACCAGAACTTTAGTATCTATTTAATTGAGTAATTTGATGTATTCGAGCTTTCAGAATCCAAAAATAAACTTGGCACATGAATTGCTTGGTATGTGGCAATATTTGAACGGCCATAAAGGCTAGGAGTTGAAAAAATGACAGTAATCAACACAAACGTAAATGCTCTGTATTCGCAATTAGCTTTGCAAAATACAGCCACATCACAGTCCAAATCGATGCAGCAGCTATCGACCGGCATGAAGATCAATTCTGCCGCAGATAACGCCGCCGGTATGGCTATTGTGAATAGGATGCATACCCAGATTAGCGGCATTTCACAATCTATACAAAATGCCGGTGATGCTGTCAATTTAATTCACACTGCTGAGGGAGCCGCCAATCAGATCACGACGATGTTGCAGCGTATGCAACAACTCGCAACGGAATCTGCCAACGGTACCTACAACGATTCACAACGCCAGGACCTAGATTTAGAGTTCCAACAGTTAAAGCAGCAGATCGTTGCTATATCCAATCAAACACAGTGGAACGGTTTCCCTGTATTGAACGGAACTGCGGGTAAACAGCTCAGTCCTTTCCCTGTTTATAAAGCTGTCTCTGCGCCTAAGCAGTCCAACATCTTTATTTCTCCAAGTCCGTCCATAACTGTTTCACAACAAAATATATCTCAACAAATTGGGTTTGGACCCAACGGAGCTGAGGGTATTACATCTGTCAATCAGCCTGCTCAAACTGACCTTACAGCTGTACAAAATGCTGTTTTCACAGACGGGACTAATACCTATTCAGTTCCCTACGCTACAACGACAGCCACGACATTAAGTTCATTGGTTCAAAAAATCAATGCTGGGTCAAATCCCTATACTGCGTCGGTAAGTAACGGTAGTTTAATATTTACCTCAAACACTCCTGGATCGCCTTTACCTTCCACGATGAACTTGACAACTGGAAGCCTTCCAGCTTACCAAGGATATGTTGTTCCTGCAGCATTAACAATGACTGCAGGTGACTCCTTAAATGTTACTTTTGGGAACACAACGGTTTCATCTACTTTAAATACTGTTAACACTACTCCAGCAGCAGTAGCAACAGATTTGGTAAATCAGTTGAACAATAATTCAACTTTCAACCAAAGTTACAACGCTCAAATCGGAAGTAACAGTCAGTTACAAATCGTACCTAAAGATGCTACAGTGTCTTTGTCCACTATTCAGAGTACTTTTAATGTGGATCAAGTTGTAGCAGGCACACCATCCGCCTTAACTACTGGAACTTCAAGAGCAGCCGGTACAGGCGGCGTGACTGAAACAGCTTACGGTAATACTGTTGCCGGGCAAGAGGGCTTTGATGACCCTACTCTTCAAAAACCAGCAAATTACAACTCTTCAACATTGATGGGTCAGCAGTCTTTTGCGTCACCAGGTACTTGGTTACAAAGCGGCGCTTTGAGCATGAGTCTTGACTCTCAAGCAAATACGGTAACTGCCAGCTTCTTGTCTGCTACTAACCAAACCATTAATATGGTTGGCACTTTGAACGCACAAACAGGAACTGTTAGCTTTGACTCTACAAACCCTGTAAATGCACAAGTCATCAGCGGGAACTTGACATTCAATATTTTGCAAAATGCGTCTAATCCAACGCAAGTTGACTTGACGCAGTCTCCACCCACAAAGCTAAGCACTCCTAACTACATTACAACTGTAAACGTTGCGGTGCAGGGCAGTATCCCAACCCTGAACGCGGGCGACTTGACTATCAACAAAGTAGTTGTTCCGACATCCCTTGCAACGGACGATAAAGTCTCTCCAGCAAACAATGCAGCAGGTAGCGCAATCGCTAAAGCTGCTGCAATTAACAAAGTCACTGCTCAAACAGGTGTGACTGCAATTGTTAATCCGAACACAATGGAGGGCTCAGCAATGTCTGGCGCGACCGTCGTCAGCGGTAACGTTATGATCAACGGAATCATAAGCCCACAGATCACAACAGTTTTAAACAATCCACGTGAGTCACGTCTTGCAGTTATAACAGCGGTTAATTCAATATCCAATTTAACAGGTGTTACCGCGGTTGACTCCGGTAATAACAGTCAAGGCGTAAGCTTGGTTGCTGCTGACGGGCGAAACATCGAAGTCCAGTTTGAGAACACAGGTTCTGCGACGACTTCACTTTTCCAAGCCCGTACCGGTTTAACACAAGGCGTACAAGGAGGAACATTCTCCTTGGAGTCTAAGGTTGCTCAACCTATCGTAATTGGTACAACACCAAACGGAAACTTGAGTGATTCTGGACTCTCTCCCGGTAACTATACGCAAAACGTAACCACAGTTACTACGCAAAAGTACACAACACTGCAACCTGGTCAACAGCCTACTGTTCTCAACAGCGGTGAGTCCGTAATCAACCCTGGACAAAGTCCGGTTGTATTGAACCAAGGTGATTTGATGATCAACGGGGTAGCCATACCCGGTGCAACAACGAGTGGTGACATTCTTTCGCAAAACGCAAGCGTGTCTACAACCAGTTCTAAGATCGCTTCTGCTAACGCAACTGCAGCCGCAATCAATACACAAACTAGTTTGACAGGCGTCACAGCTATTGCCAATCCAGCTACGATTGCTGGTATGGTAACGGGAGTCAACCAAAGCATTCCTAACGGATTTGCGACACTCTACGTCAACGGCGTAGGTGTGAAGGTTGATTTAGAAACATCTCAAACACCAAGTCAACGTATTCAAGCAGTTGTCAGCGCTTTGAATCCTTTAGTTGGTGAGACAGGTGTAACGGCTTCTGTCAATCCGCAGAGCCAAGGCGTTCAACTCACAACGACAGACGGTAGAAATTTGTCTGTTTGGTTTGACAGCTCACTTTACACAGCTAAGGACTTTGGTTTGGGTGGAAATCCACAATCTAACGCTCCAGGCGTAACTGGTATTGCAGGAGCAACTGCAAGTTCAGGAAGCTACGCATCTACAGTGTACGGAACGGTGAGCCTGCAATCTGACAAGCCAATTGATGTACAACCCGGTATCAACGGTTACACATCTACATCAAATTTCACAGCTCTTGGCTTTACTGCCGGTGTTTCTGGTGGATTGGCTAAGGATGCTCAAACACTTTTAGCGCCTCCACTTGTTGGTCAACTTCAGTTCCAAATTGGACCTGATGCTAACCAAACAGTAAGTATTGATCTTCCTGATTTTGGCTCCAATGGATCAATTACCGGAGATATTACATGGGACGTTAACCAAACTGCTCCTGCAGCAGGAACGGTGATGCCAACAAGCACTACCGGCGTTCCCTCCGCACAGCCGCAACGTAGTTACATCAGTTCACAAAGTGCAGCTGAAGCGATGATTACAAGACTTGGTAAAGCGATTGATAACATCAGTGCAACAGTATCCGTAATGGGTGCTGTGATGAATAGACTGAGTTATGTGACCAATAACTTGCAAAGTATGTCTGTTAATTTGACCGCTTCTCAAAGCGCGATTCAAGATACAAACTATGCGCAGGCAAGTACGAACTTGTCTCGAACACAGATCATGCAGCAAGCTGCAACTGCTGTGCTCGCACAGGCCAATACAAGTCAACAAACAGTTTTGAAACTTTTACAAGGTTAATTGAATAGCTAATTTAAGTAAGTGGCTTAGAGGCTATCCATATCCAGAAAACAGTAACAGAATCAAACTATGACTTCTATTATTAACCCACAGCCCAATGAAACGGCTGACTACAACAATTCTCCGAATTGTTGGCAGTGCAGGCATTTCGCGATAAGTTGGGAGCCAGCTACTCCATACATGTGTAGTTTGATGGGTTTCAAGAGCCGCCTAATGCCATCAATTGAGGTGTTGAGAGCGGACGGTAGGATATGTAGAGGTTTTATGGCTAAAGCGGTTCAGGGCTTACCAAATCAAACGCCTAGTTCAGCTCAAAAGGTAAGCGCTAATAAGACTCACAGTGCTTCAATGTCGCAGGGAGGCACTTTATCGGCATTATTAAATACCAGCCGTATAAATGGCGGACACGGCGTCACCAGTACGTCAAAGTCAGGTTGGAGCGCCTAAGAATTCGTGTCGATATTACGACTAGAATAGATTAATTTAATACTTTTAAATTATTTTTAACTAAATTAATTAGTAAATAAGAGTCAATATTTAACCTGGCATACGTATTGCTTTAAAGCTTTACCATTGTAACAGGCTGAATAAAAGTGATTCATTCGACAGAAAACTCAATTGATGCTGTATGGCTAGACCCTATTAGCCCCTTAAGTG
>CAIRBP010000079.1 GCA_903876885.1 uncultured Burkholderiales bacterium
CATGTCCACTTCCCGTTTCTGCGAGAAAGCCCATTTTTGACTTCGCGCCCGTATTCCCTGTCCAACTTACTGTGCATTCCATTTGAGTATCTCTTTTAAACGTTTCAATTTTTTCTGTTTTGTTATTCTCACGAAAACAGTTTCTTAGGTTTAACGAAACTAACCTCTAACTGAGCTTAAGTTCACTAACTGCACATTTTGCACTCATTGCACTCACTGCACTTACTAGAACTGCGGCATTGACTACGCTTGACGCATCCTCCGCCTTAGATCGAGAAATAAAGTGCTCGAAAAGAAGATTTCGTAAAATTAGGTACATTAAATTAACTATTTACGATTAACTTTGGTTTGGAAACTGGCTTAGTTGACGAAATACTACAAAGAATCTAGGCAATGTTGCGTTGCAACATTTTTAATATTAAACTCATTCACAAGCGTCAGATTTTGATGCACCTTTTGTCTCCTCCACCCTTTGAAAAGGTGGATTTCAACCCCGGGTAGCAATATCCGGGGTTTTTTTACAATAAATGCGTTAAAAGTTGATAGCAAGGGCGCAAACCGATTAATCAATATTGCTTGCAATTAATACCGCGTTAGTACCCCCAAAGGCGAAGGAATTGGATAGCACATGGCGCAAAGGCTGATGTGCTTTAACGCCTTTGGATGCGACAAAATTAAGTTTGAACTCTGTGTCTACGGTTTCTAGACTTAAGTTTGCGTTGGGAGGAAGCGTTTGGTGCTCTAAAGCTTTGATGGATGCAACCATCTCCATCGCGCCGGCTGCACCTAGCATGTGTCCAAACTGTGCCTTTGTTGAGCTAATCGGAACCTGCGCACCAAGCACCTCGCTGACTGAGCGAACCTCTGCAAAGTCTCCCGCAGAAGTTGCTGTTGCATGCGCATTGACGTAGCCAATATCTGAGGCTTGTAGATTCGCATCTCGAAGGGCTGCGTGCATCGCTCTAACCTGTCCAGACGTGTCTGGTAAGGTCATATGGGTTGCGTCGCAATTGGTCGCATATCCGCTTAATGATATTTTGGATTTAACACCTCTCCTAATCGCTTGAGATTGCCTCTCCAAAACAAAAGCACCAGCACCCTCACCTAGCGCAAATCCGTTTCTGTCTTGACTAAACGGCCTACATGCTTGGGATAGATTTGACTGCGAATCCTTAACTGGGGCCAATACTCTTAGAGCATTCCAACTTGCAAGTACTCCTGGGGTCAGCATAGCTTCACTTCCACCAACCAATGCAAGGTCTAGCCAACCTGCTCTTAGCGCTCTTAAGGCCTCCCCCATTGCAACAGAGGATGATGCACAGGCACAGGCATAAGTCATGCATGCGCCTTGGGCTTTAACCATTAGCGCAAGCTCAGCTGCTGCGGAGTTGGGCATGATAGTGACCACACTGGTTGGGCGAACGCGTTTGCCGTGCTGATAGATTTGTTCAGCCGTTTGGTCAAAGCTAAATGCGCCTGCCATACCGCTTCCCCAAAAGACGCCAACGCGAGTTGGATCGATACCTGATAAGCCCAGCTCAAAACCTTTCTCGGTTGTTTGGCTTGCTAAGCCAGCGTTTACAAGCGCATCTTTGGCAGCGGAAAGCGCCATTGCAGCACCACGGTCGAGGGGGACTTTAGAGACCGAGCTGATGAGTGAATGATCGAAGTCACATGATGCGACTGGCACGTAAGCGGTTGGCTGTCCAGGAAGATCGATAGCGCGGGAGTGAACTGCACTGTAGCCATTAAAGAGATTTGTATCGAAGTCTTGAGACCTAAGAGCACCTGCAATACCGCTATCTGTTTCTTTGCTGCGCCCCGCGCTACTACTCCCAAGTGGTGAGACCCACCCGTATCCTGAAATTAAGACGGGTTCAGACATTCGGAGTAAAAGTAGAGATAAAGTACAAAAAGTGAATGGTTGTGCTGCAAAAGCTTGAGGTTTGGAGCTCGGGGCTTGGGGGCTTTGGATTGAGAAACTTTATTTCTTTGTGCTCAAAATAAATTCATCAATCACATTGGCTAGTTTTTGCAAATCAATGCCAGCCTCTCTTGGATCCAAGCGCTCCTCAGGAATCCTAATGTTAAACGCGTCCTCAACTGCAAACACAAACTCCATCAAGGACAGGGAATCTATTCCAAGCTCTGTCAGCAGTGTTTGGGGAGTCAGTGTATTTTCCTCAACCTGGAATTTAGAGACCAAAATCTCAGCGATAGCCTTGTAAGTGGATCCCTGTTCAGGTTGGGGAGGATTTTCAGTCATAGGCTCTAGATTAATTATTTCTAGATTGTAAACTTAGTTAACCCTAAGATTATCAAGGCCATAATTTTGGTTCCTTGCTAGAGCAAATGACACGCAATATTTTGCATCGAATAACAATGCAAAAACAACCAAATCACGACTCAATATTCAACAAGAATAAATTATTTTTAATTCAAAAGCACTAGTTTAAGGCAATTCCGCAAGGAAATCAACGATTCTCTGCCCCACCTCGGCGCGGTCATTATCCCAACTGATCATGTGGTAGCTATTTTCTAGCACGTGACACCTAAAAACCGGTGTTTTCCAGTTCATTTGAATAAACCGAAGGTTCTCCAGGCTTGCCACCTCATCTTCGGCTGCGTGTAGCACCAAAGTCGGCGGAGCAGCAACACCGTTCATCTCTTTTAACAAGTGCTTTTGAAGTTTGTCGTGCTCTCTCAAGTGAGAGACCTCCAAAACGCTAGCCCCTGCGCTAGACAGACGCCTCGCCTTGAGTTCTTTGGCTACCCATGCTCTGATGCGCTCGTTCTTTAGCCCATAGGGCGGTTTTTCCTCATAATTCCAAAGCCAACCGATGGGAGTGTAGAGTGCCAAAGGAAACAAAAAGTGATAAAAGGGAATATTCCATCCATCCAGAATCAAGGGAGTGGATAAGAGCACCAAGCCGTCTAGGAGCTTACTGTTTTTGACGGCGACCCCAAGAGCCACGTTTGCGCCGGCAGAAATCCCCGCTAGTACAACCCGTGAGTGCCTCTCTTTGAGCTTTAAGACTCTGGCCTCAACGTAATCAATCCATCCCTCAAAGGATTTAGCCTCTTGTTTGATCCTTTTTTGCTCAAAAGAATATCCAGGTATATCTAGGGAAATTGTTTGGTATCCCGCCGCCTTAATCGCCTCGTCAACAGGGAGTAGCTCCTGGGAGGAGCTGCAAAGCCCGTGCAACAAGACCACTAGGGTCGTGTTTACCGAAGTTGAGCTTAACTCATCTGCGGTGAGACTTGGGGACAAGGGATCAGAATTCATTGACAGGAATTAGAAATTGGCTTTTGAGAATCGGGAACAATTAGGACTTGGGTCGGCGTTACCAATGGAGTGAATCGAGGAGTGAATCGAGGAGTGAATCGACACGAAATGCTTTTTATTAAGAATCATTTTTCTGCGCTTATGGTCAGCATTTGCATGTTTATACCGTGATTTTGCAATTAACTCATCTACCGATGAACTAATCAGTGAAACGGTTAATCAAGCAAACTCTAAATAATAGAACCAGAATCCGCCTTCTACTAACGAATAACTACTAACGACTAACGGAGCAAGTTAATTGTGATTCACTCGGTTTTAATGAAAAATCTTAGCTGAACCCAACTTGATGAACATCAAACCAATCTCTTGATCAGCCGATACTATACTAACAAAACGGAGCCAAACCACAGAGCTCAATTCTGCCCAGTGTAATAATTGATAAGTTTTTAATCAAAACTCAGAACAAACCAAAAAATAAATAAGGTTGTGGTTGCGAACTTGTCTATTTTTAACGCTTACCCGCATGACGATTAAATGAATTGAGTAGATTGACGACTAACCTGTTAGCTGTTAGCGACTAAACCTCACCCCCACCCTTTGAATTCAAAAGCACAACTACCAAACCTTCAAGAAAATAACATGATCGACAAAGTTAAACAACAAAAAGTATCCAAAGTTAAAGTCGATTATCTGCAAAGAATTCTTAATGCCAAAGTTTATGACGTAGCCAAAGAGTCCTCCCTAGACGTAGCGACAAATTTAAGCAAAAGACTTTTAAATACTGTTCTTCTAAAGCGAGAAGATCAACAATCTGTTTTCAGCTTTAAGCTCAGAGGAGCTTACAACAAA
>CAIRBP010000080.1 GCA_903876885.1 uncultured Burkholderiales bacterium
AGCTTCGGCTGGGCCCCTTTACCGTTCGGGGAAATTAAAACTAATCGCCATTGCAGCTCCTCGCCGACTCCCGGGCTATAAGGATATACCGACTGTAGGGGAGGTAGGTGGCCCTAAGGATTTTGAAGTAAGCGGATCGACAGTCATTGCTGCTCCAAAGGGGCTGCCTAAAGCGGTGACTGACAAGATCTTTAACGATATAACAATCGCTCTAGCTGAGCATGACGTCCGGGAAAAATTCATCTCATTTGGCTACGAACCTTTTGTAGTGACGAAGGAGCAGTTTGCCCAATATATCCAGGACGAATCGGCACATCAGGCAATCATTATTAAGAAATCTAAAGCTGCGCTTGATTAACTAACTAACTAAGAGATGGACTAATCGTATCTGCACATAAGCCTCTCATCTATGAATTTCCACTAGAAGTTATAACTGGGATTGATGCCGGTTCAGGGTATTCCATTACTCTTTAAATAATTCTTTTAAATTTCTTCGTCTAACATTCAAGAACTATCTGGAGAGACACTACATGTTAAAGACTATTAGAAATACTTTCATAGCTGCTTTTTTAATTTCCTCTACGGTACTTTGTTTTGCGCAGAGTAACTATCCCTCTAAGCCCATTCGGTGGCTGGTACCTTACCCCGCTGGAGGAGGATCAGATTTTTTAGCGCGTACTATTTCACAAGAGCTATCAGGGCTAGTCTCGCAAACTGTATTAATTGACAATAAGCCAGGAGGAAATACAGCTATAGCAGCCGCTGAGACTGCTCACGCGACGCCTGATGGATATACGATTCTCTCTGCAGATAACGGGACTATGGTTAACAATCCTGTTCTGTATAAGAATTTATCTTATGACCCAGTTAAAGAATTAATGCCAATTACTCTCATGGGTAAGTTCCCTATGATTTTGATTGTTGGTCCTTCATTTGATGTTAAATCACTAGCAGAATTCATTGCTAAAGTTAAAAGCACCCCTGGAGGCCTTAATTTTGGATCAGCCGGCGCAGGTAGCCCACACCACTTGGCTATGGAGCTTGTCAAAGTGGAGACTGGTCTGAATATGACTCACGTACCCTATAAAGGTGCCTCTCCAGCGTTACAAGACCTAGCCGGTGGGCATATCCCCGCAATGATGGTTGATTTAGCCGCAGGCGCTGGGTTTATAAAGTCTGGAAAAGTCAAGGCTTTGGCCGTTGCTAACTCAAGCAGATTAGCCCAACTCCCCGATGTACCAACTTTTGCAGAGTTGGGTTATAAAAATATTGAGGCCGCAGCTTACGTAGGACTTGTAGCGCCTAGTGGCACACCAAGTGATGTAGTCTCGTATTTGCAAAAACAAGTATCAGTGGTGATTAACCAACCAGCCGTAAATAAAAAGCTGACTGATTTTGGAATTGAACCCATAGGTAATACACCCCAACAGTATCAAACACTGTTGAGGAGTGAGACTAGCAAATGGCAAAAATTAATTAAAGATTTGAATATAAGTCTTGATTGATTTTATGAATACTGAGGATTTAAGATTCAAGACAAGTGCGATTGATTTAGATGATGAAGAATCTCAAAAACAATTCGCACAAAATTTTGACTTAAAAAATCTTCCTACCAATTTTTTTGAAAATCCTTTTCCTTATTATGATGCGCTTCTCAAGTACGCCCCAATACTGAAGCTACCGGATGGGGGCTATTTCTTATCAAGTTATAAAGATTTGGATTTCGTTTACAGAAACCCCAAGATCTTTAGCTCTGATAAGCGCATATTATTCAAATCAACCATGGGTGATTCACTGCTGTTCCAGCATCACAC
>CAIRBP010000081.1 GCA_903876885.1 uncultured Burkholderiales bacterium
GCAACCATTTGGCTTTGGCCGAAATGACCTGCAGCCAGTAGCTGAACGTTTATGCCCAGAAATAAGTCAAGCCATTCGATGGTTGGACGAGCAAGGGTTCAAAGCGAGAATGACTGGATCAGGAAGTGCTGTTTTTGCAAATCTACCTGTGGGAGCTGAGTTAAAAGTCTCTCCACCAGCAAGTTTAGGTTGGCAACTGCGGGTTTGCAGTAATTTGGACATACATCCGCAATCGGATTGGGTGTCCAGCGACAAATAACGGTGGGTCTGAGAATTTCAGATCCTCCCGTGTAGGGGAGTCGCCAAGTTGGTCAAGGCACCGGATTTTGATTCCGGCATGCGAGGGTTCGAGTCCTTCCTCCCCTGCCAGTAATGAAGTAAGAAAACTTAAGTGATTAAGACTTACGGATGTATTTTTGAAGAGTTAATTCCGTTAGCACGCCAATGAGCCAAGCCAGCCAACAAGCGTGCGTTCTGGGTTTTGGTCAGTTCGTTGCAAGTCTGTTTAACAAGCGTTCAATACATCCTCAAATATGTCAAATCCTTCAACAGACTTCATGGTTTTCACCGGCAACGCAAACCCTGCGCTGGCGTCTGACATAGCAAAGCACTTGGGAACCGAACTTGGTAACGCCTCTGTTGGAAGGTTCTCAGACGGCGAGGTAACGGTTGAGATCAACCAAAACGTGCGTGCTAGGGATGTGTTTGTAGTTCAGTCTACTTGCGCTCCCACCAATGAAAATTTGATGGAGTTGCTGATCATGGTTGACGCACTTAAAAGAGCGTCAGCTGAGCGGATCAGTGCTGTGATTCCTTATTTTGGTTACGCACGGCAAGACCGTAGGCCCCGCTCAACGCGTGTGCCTATATCCGCTAAGGTTGTAGCTGATTTATTGCAAACGGTGGGTGTTGCCAGGGTCTTGACCATGGATTTACACGCAGACCAGATTCAAGGTTTTTTTGATATACCGGTAGACAACATCTACGCATCTCCTGTTCTCTTGGGTGACTTGCGCTTGAAGAATTACGATGATTTGTTGGTTGTCTCCCCCGATGTTGGAGGCGTAGTCAGAGCGCGAGCGATTGCCAAGCAAATGGATTGCGATTTAGCGATCATTGACAAGCGTCGCCCCAAGGCTAACGTATCTGAGGTGATGCACGTTATTGGAGACATTGACGGCAGAAACTGCGTCATCATGGATGACATGATTGATACCGCAGGTACTTTGGTTAAAGCGGCTGAGGTGTTAAAGGACAAGGGCGCTAAAAAAGTTTACGCTTACTGTACGCACCCCATTTTCTCGGGTCCAGCGATCGAGCGAATCACGCAGGGTGCTGCACTAGATGAGATCGTGGTGACCAACACAATACCGCTGAGCCCAGCGGCTTTGGCGTGTAAAAAAATTCGGCAAATCTCCGTGGCTAATTTGATCGCAGAGACGATTCAAAGAATTGCCAAAGGAGAGTCGGTGATGAGTTTGTTTTCAGACCAAAATCAGCTTTTTTAAGAGTTGATAGGGGTTTGATGCAAAAAGCAGTGGTGGTTTATAAGGTGAGCTGAACGACTCGGCTCCTTTTGAAATTTTCCACTTTTTAAAACCGAAGTCACACTGGTCGCGGTGGACTTCTTTTGGAGATAGTTATGAAATTTGTCGCATTTGAGCGAAACAAGCAGGGTACGGGTGCGAGCCGCCGTCTGCGTAATACTGGAAAAACACCAGGAATCGTATACGGTGGATCCGGTGAGCCACAACTCATCGAACTCGATCACAATGCACTTTGGTACGCTCTGAAAAAAGAAGCGTTCCATGCATCCATTTTGCAAATGGAGGTTGCAGGCAAGGAATCTAAGGTGTTACTGAGAAACGTTCAGTACCACCCTTTTAAACCAACTGTTATCCACGTTGACTTTCAACGTGTAGATGCTTCAACAAAACTGCACATGAAGGTACCACTTCACTTTACAGGAGTTGAGAGCTCACCAGCAGTTAAAGTGGACCAATGTTTGGTTAACCACGTGATCAATGAGCTTGAGATTAGCTGTTTACCGGCTGACCTCCCAGAGTTTATTTCCGTGGATCTGAGTCAACTAAAGAAAGGTGTTTCATTGCACCTGAGCAACATCACTCTGCCTAAGGGCGTAGTTGCAGTTACTCGTGGCAAGACAGATCCGGTGATTGTCTCTGTTGTATCAGTAGCTGAAGAGGCTGAGGCAAAGGCTCCTGCAGCCGCCGCAGCTGCACCAGCCGCAGAAGCGAAGAAGTAAAGTAAGCACACATCAGTGAATCAGAATTGAGGCGATTTTCGTCGTGCCAAAATTCTGATTTCACTTCTCTGCTAAAAGCCCATAATGCTCAAGTGTTGTGGGCTTTGTTTTTGAGCTCAGCTCTTTCGGGTCATTTCTTTGACTGGCTCTCTTGGCTCTAATATCATTTAACCTTCAACGCTTCTTCCCCCCCATCTCGTCCTAAACACCATGATTAAATTATTTGTAGGTCTAGGTAACCCAGGACCAGAATACGAGGCTACCAGACACAACGCCGGATTTTGGTGGATAGATGCCTTGGCAAAGGAGCTTGGGCTCAACTTTAAATCCGAACGCCAATTTAGTGGTCACACTGCCAAAGGAACATACGAGGGAAATACTTTGTGGCTTTTGAAACCGCAAACATTCATGAATCTATCTGGTCAATCTGTTGGGGCTTTGGCAAGATTTTTTAAGATTACTCCCTCCGAGATCTTGGTTGTTCACGATGAATTAGACATTACGCCAGGTGAGGCGAAGCTACGATTTGCTGGCTCACACGCCGGACACAACGGGCTTAGAGATATTCACGAAAAACTTGCTACCGACGCTTACTGGAGACTCAGACTTGGAATTGGCCATCCAGGCGCCAAATCAGAAGTTCTTAAGTGGGTTCTACAAAAACCAACGCTTGATCAAAGCATACTGATTGATCAGTGCATACAGAGAACTCTTAAGGCTTATCCACTTTTAATAAATGGGGATACTGAGCGCGCAACTCAGCAAATTCACACCAGCAAGCCCCCTAGACCTAAGCCTCCCAGAGTAAATCCAATGGAGTCATCAACGCCTCAAACGACTCAGGCGCCTCAGGTGATTGGAACGCCAGAAGCGCCTGGAACGCCTCCTCATACAAAGTAAATTAACGCTGACTACGTGCTCGTACTTTGGGAAAAATAAAATGGCGACGCGAGCTTAACGATTAGCAATTAACACTGATCATTTGACTCTGAAGATTTCAAAGCCATGAGTGAGCGGTATTTCTGCCACAACGTCTCCTCAGTCTCAATGCACTGCGGATTAACGGGTATGCAGTCCACGGGGCAGACCTCTACGCACTGAGGTTCGTCGTAATGACCTACGCACTGCGTGCATTTATTTGGATTGATTTCATAGATTAATTCGCCCAAATAAATCGCATCATTTGGACATTCTGGCTCGCAAACATCGCAGTTGATGCATTCATCAGTGATCATCAAAGCCATGGATTAAACACCGCTCTTTTTAAGTTTGCTGATAATTTGTGCATGGATATGAGGGGAAACAAACTGTGCCACATCTCCACCTAGACTTGCAATCTCGCGTACCAAGGTGCTAGAAATGCATTGATATACATCTGAGGTATTTAGGAAAATAGTATCCACACCAGGCGCTAACCTGTGGTTCATCCCAGCAAGTTGAAACTCATAATCAAAGTCTGTCATAGATCTCACACCCCGGATCATCACATTGACTCCCCTTGAGAGGGCAAACTCGCTGACAAGACCCGTAAAGGATTCGACCAACACGTTGGGACAGTCTTTAAGTGTTTCACGAGTCATATTCAAACGCTCATCAAGGGAGAAGAGTGTTTTTTTGTGATGCGCAGCTGCAACCGAGATGATCAACTTGTCTACCAGTTTCGCAGAGCGTCGAACAATATCTTCATGCCCAAGAGTCAACGGATCAAAAGTACCGGGATACAAACCTATAACGTTAGACATGGAGAGACTCCGAATGAGTAGGGGTATGTGAGCGTCGATTCAAATGCATTATAAGGAGTGCTCTGAAAGTCTTTTGTACGGTTTAAAAGATTCAGGTGTCTAGTTTTTCAAGTAAATGAGCGTGAACCGCCCCTGCCTTCATGTGCCTAAAGACACGAAGACCGTAAGGGCTCAAGTCCTCATCACTGTACTTGCTTGCACATTCCAAGTACACATACCCCGACGGTGTCAACTGCTGCGGTGCGGCGCCTAAAGCGAGCTCATAAAGTGAGGTTGTATCAAAGGGTGGATCGATAAAGATTAAATCTAAACTGTTCGCTGGCAAGGATTTCAAAAGAGAGACGCCCTCTCCTTTTTTAATTTGCACCGACTCTGCCTTAAGCTTAAGTTTGAGCTTCTCAAGCAAATCGACTAATGGAGGGCTTTGCTCAAAGAGCCAAACCTTTGATGCCCCTCTTGAGGCGGCCTCAAACCCAAGCGCACCAGTACCGGCAAATAAATCTGCGCATCTGTACCCCGTTAAATCTTGCCCGAGCCAATTAAAGAGTGTTTCACGCACGCGGTCTGGCGTTGGCCGAAGGCCCTGCATATCAATCACTTTTATGGGCGTTCTTCGCCACTGACCGCCAATGATTCGAACTTCACCGGGCCTCAAAACTTGCCTCCAACAATCACCGTTGCGAGTGCATCTGGATGGACATGCTTTTGAAAAGCTTTCTTGATGTCCTCGGTACTGACCCGTTGTACGGCGTCTACCCAAGTATCTAAATAATTAAGCGGCAAATCATTCCAAGCTATGTTAGCCAAGTTATCCAGAAGTTTTTTGTTGCTATCAAGGCGAAGAGGAAAGCCTCCAATTAAATTGTCTTTAGCAGCTTTAAGCTCGGCAGCGCTAGGCCCGTTGTTCACAAACTCCGTCAAAATCTCTCTTGATAGCGTCACCGCTTGCAGCGTCTGGTCGGGACGAGTTTGCAGCCCAATGGTGAAGGGTCCGGCTTGTTTTGCAGGCGCAAAATAGCTATAGACACTGTAGCTGAGCCCTCTTTTCTCTCTCACCTGTTCGGTTAGACGGGACACAAAACCACCCCCTCCCAGCACATAATTTCCAACGGTAAGGGGGAAATAGTCAGGGTCAGCTCTATCAATTGCAGGCGCCCCGATCAATACATGGGCCTGAGCGGATTCAAAAGCAATGCGTTGCTCTGAGGGCTTAACTAAAGGCTTTACTGGGGGTAACTGTGGGAGGGAAGCACAACTTGGTCCCGCATTAAACTGAGCCATTAGTGTTTCAGCAATTTGAGTTGCTTTCTCCTTAGATATATTACCCACCATACTTATTCGTGCGGAACAAGGTTTCACATACTCGTTATAAAACCCCTGTACATCAGAGATCTGTGTGATTTGCATAGCCTCTTGCGTCAGTAAAACGCCGTACGGGTGCTCAGGGTACAAAGTGTTTGCAAAAACTCGACCCGCAACAGCACCCGGTTGGGTCAATGACTCTTTTAATCCAGCGATTGATTTGTCGCGCTCACGCATAAATATTTTGCTATCAAAACTTGGATGCGTCATTTGTTGAGCAGCAAGTTCAATTGCAGAACCCAAGATAGTGGGCTCGGTGAGCGTCCTTAGTCTGAAACTGAGTCTGTCTTGGCTTGATGTCGCCATAAAGGTTGCGCCCAAATCAGCCCATGCCTCACCGAGTTGATTTTCATCCATTGCAGGCCTATTGGCACTTGCTGTAACGCCCTTGGAGATCATCATGGCAACTGCGCTTGACAAGCCGGCCTTCTCTTTAGGATCTCGTCGTGAGCCTGCATCAAAATCAACTTGCAGGTCTAACATCGGCAAATTGGGGGTAGTGATGACGTAAACCTGTGCACCCGACTTTAAATTCCAGTGCTGAATAGGCAACCCAGCAAGCGCGCCACTCACAAACGTAGAACTCAACCATCCCAGTAAAATGAGAGAGAAAGCGCAAGCACTGTTAGTCTTGCTTAATAGATATTTAAATAATGATTTCACCTCAACACTCCCTCTTTCATTGCATTAGCTTTGGCCGCATTTGCAGCCTTCTTAGCTGCCTCACTATTAACGGGTAAAGGCACCAGGGTGCCTACGGTTAAATGATCATCATCGAAATACTTCTTGGCAACGCTTTGAACCTGCTTGGGGGTGATGCTTGAGAGCTCTTTAATCAATCGGTCATTGGTATCTAAAGGAAGTCCTTCAATCCAGTAACTGCCGATCTCTTGGGCTTGATTAAATAAAGAGTCGCGTTTATAAACGGCTGCTGCGATCCACTGCGCTTTGACGCGGTTTAACTCCGCCTCACTGACCCCTTCATCAGCAATGCGTTTAATCTGCGCTTTTAAAGCCGTCTCAAGTTGATCTGTGCTTTGCCCAGCAGCAGGCACCGCTTGGAGCTGAAAAACTTGAGGACCGCGGCCGCTAAACGTATATTCTGCGCCCGCCTCATCGGCCAAAGGATGCTCTCCTTGGGTGAGCGCTCTATCTAGTCTCGCACCGCTGTAGCCGTCCAACACAGCACTCAGCATTTGAAGTGCAAGAGCGTCTGAGTGATCAGAACTTGCCGGGTCTGCTTTATAGCCTGGTACCTTCCATGACATGATTAAGAAAGCCTGCTCAGCGGGGGCTTTTACACTGAGTCTTCTAAGTCCTGTTTGTTCGGGTTCAACTCTGGGTTTACGCAGCGGAACTGTCCCTTTGGGAATAACAGAATAAATACGTTCAGCCATTTTCTTAACCGCGAGAGGCTCTACATCCCCTACTACGACTACAACTGCATTTGAAGCCTTGTACCAAGTTTTGTGAAAATTTCTTACATCATCCGCAGTCATTGAATCTAGATCATTCATCCATCCAATCACAGGGCGACGGTAGGGTGAGGCTGTAAATTGAACAGCGTTGACCTGTTCATTCAAAATACTTCTGGGAACATCATCGGTACGCATACGGCGCTCCTCTTTGATGACCTCGATCTCCTTTTTAAACTCCGCATCGGCCCAACTGTTATGCTCAAACCGGTCAGCCTCGAGTCGCATCACTGCCTCTAGGCGAGAGGCAGGAATTTGCTGGAAAAATCCAGTGTAGTCTTGATTGGTAAAAGCATTTTCCCTTCCTCCTAGGGCTGCCACTTTTTTAGAGAATTGACCTACGCCAACAGTGGGAGTACCTTTAAACATCATATGCTCTATGGCGTGGGCAACGCCAGTGGTTCCGTCCACCTCATCTATTGCGCCCACCCGGACCCAAACCATGTGAACCACAGTTGCCGCCCTGTGATCGGGCAACACCACCAACTCCATCCCATTAGACAAAGTAAAGTGCTGAATGGTCTGCGCAGGGTCTGAACTGGTTTGTGCGTGCAAAAGCGGGACAACCACGCAAAATGCAGTCACACTAAGAAGACTTTTAAGACGTTTTAACTCAAGCGCTCTTAGCTGGATAGGTAAATAGCTAGATAATAAAAGACGTAAGATCATAAAAACTCAATTTTCAAGGTTAAACGTTTCATAGAATAGGGCATGCTCATGCATCTTACAGAGTAGCAGAGTATCTTGGTAACTGACTGAGCCAGACTCATATTTTAGAAACTTTCCATTATGTTCAGCTTTTTTCGAAAAAAGACCTCAAACCCCTCTCAGTTAGAACCCTCCAACTCACAAGATGATGCTGGCTTAGTTAATTCCGGCTCCACGCCAGAGGGGACTTCAACTGAACGAGCTCAGTGGTTAAGCAAACTTCGCACAGGATTAAAGCGCACCGGACAAAGCTTTAAAGCAGTTTTAAATCTGACAACGATAGATGAGGAGTTGTACGAGGAACTTGAGAGCGCCCTGCTCAGCTCAGATACCGGATTTAATGCAGCACAGTACTTACTTGCACAGTTAAAAGAGCGCATACGACAAGACGGTGTAACTGACCCCAAAGCCATTAAGGCATTACTTATTGAGATTTTGACTGCTCTTTTACAACCACTAGAAAAAGAATTGGTACTGGGTAAGCACACCCCAACAGTGATCATGGTGGCGGGCGTTAACGGGGCGGGTAAGACCACCTCTATTGGCAAAATTACTCGACACCTTTGCGACTCAGGCGTTAGCGTATTACTTGCAGCGGCAGATACCTTTAGAGCGGCTGCGAGGGAGCAACTCTTAACCTGGGCTGACAGGAACCAAGTTGATATTATTTCTCAAGACTCGGCAGATCCTGCTGCAGTGAGCTTTGACGCCGTAAGTGCAGGCAAAGCAAGGGGACGTGATGTTGTATTGATTGATACGGCGGGTCGACTCTCCACTCAGTCTCACTTGATGGAGGAGCTTAAAAAGATCAAACGGGTCATCCAAAAAGCGGACGAGAGCGCACCCCACGAAGTCATCTTAGTGATCGATGGCAACACGGGACAAAATGCACTTGCTCAGGTTAAAGCGTTTGATGAGTCTATAGCTTTAACTGGACTGGTCATTACAAAACTAGACGGAACAGCGCGGGGCGGTGTATTGGCCGCCATTGCGCTTTGGAATTTAGACCGTACAAAATCAGGATTAACAACTGTGCCCGTATACTTTATAGGAGTAGGTGAGAAACTAGAGGATCTTCAAAACTTCAAGGCAGCAGAGTTCGCACAAGCATTAATAAACGACTGAGCTACACAAGCATAAAAGTAAACAAACAAGCAAGTAACCCACTCACACATTCCTTCACTTTGAAATGGAACACCTTAATATGAAACGTCGCGCAACCCTAAAAACTCTCTTGGGTGCAACTGGTTTAACATCCGGTGTACTCAGCGCTTTTGCACAAAACGCTCAAGCTCAAACCAACTTTCCGACCAAACCCATCAAATACATTGTTCCCGTCTCCGCGGGCGGTGGGAGCGACATGATTGGTAGAACGGTTTGCGAGCGCTGGGGCCGCGCTCTAGGTCAGGCCATAGTTGTTGACAACGAAGGGGGTGGGGGCGGCGTAATTGCTTGTCAAAATACAGCCAAAGCTGCCCCAGACGGTTACACGCTAATGCAAGGCTACGTTGCAACGCTTGGGACTAGCCCAGCAACACGCAAGAATCTACCCTATGACCCCATTAAAGATTTCACACCGATTGGATTGATTGGTGGTACGCCAAATGTTTTGGTGGTCCATCCGAGCGTGCCTGCCAAAAATCTCAAAGAGTTTATTGAATATATAAAGAAAAACCCCTCCCAAGTCAGTTACGGCTCCTCTGGTCAAGGCTCGCTCACCCACCTAACCATGGAGCTTTTCAAACAAGTCGAGGAAAGCCCAATAGTTCATATCCCTTACAAGGGCATTGCCCCTGCATTCAATGATCTTATGGGTGGACAAATTCAGGCCATGTTCCCTGGTCTGGCTGCAGCGCTCCCTCATATTCGTTCTGGGCGCGTGAGAGCAATCGCAGTGACGGGCACCGCTAGGAGCTCTCAACTCAAAGACATACCCACACTTGAGGAGCTGGGCTTTAAAGGTTTTACTGCCCTTCAGTGGTACGGCGTTGTGGGGCCTGCCGGCATGCAACCTGCTGTAGTCAAGCGCTTGAATGAGACTTTAAAGACAGCGCTCAGTGCGCCAGATTTGAAGGAGAAGATGTCTGTAGAAGCAGTTGAGCCGATGCCGACCACTCCGGAGCAGTTTGCTCAGTACATCAAAGCGGACTTAGCACGTTGGACTAAACTGGCGAAAGAAAGAAATATCGAGTTAGATAATTAAGATCGCTAGTTGCCTTTTTCGGGAGGGCAACTTACTTAGCGGGGTTGGCAAGTTTGGCTAGGTTAGCGAGGCTTCCTAGAAACCTCGGGCCAGCCTTCTTTAGAGATGTAAGTGGAGGTATAGATACCAAGGCTGCTTTGCTCTCGTACGTTTTCGTTCATTCTGGAATTGAAGTCTTTGATGACCTTTTTAAGATCAACCAAAGTGGACTTCAAAGAGAATGTCCGCAGCAATCCTAGTTTACTCACAGTGGTGATAAGTGCCATAACCTCATGTATTTATTTTAAGAATATATTTTCTTTTTTTAATAATAGTTATATTAGTACTACCGTGCAAGCTTTAATAGAGGGTTAGCCCTGAATCATTGCGTTTTAGCAACAACAACAAGAGATACGAATTTCACGCGTCCTACTCAATTGATTTGAGGACTAGTTATGCTTTAGATCTTAGGGCACATATAAAAAGTGACAGAGTTCAACAGTCTTCCTCATTTATAACCATACAAAGTGACATCAACTAGCTCAGTTTCTTCGGCATCAAGAATTTCTTAAGAACTTTATAAACCGCTATCTCCATACAAGGTAGGTTAATGAATCGATTCAAAGCAAGTGACGCTAAAACTTAAAGTGGTAAGGTTGCAAGAAACAATTAAAAAAGGTGCGTATGTCTAGTAAGACCAGTGTGTCAGAGCCAACAATTGGAGCTCAGACCATTTGGAGCTCAAACCAATTGGAGCTGGATCCATTTGGGGCTATTAACTGTGAACTATTCCTCTTACCCCTTAACTTATTAACCCTTTAGAATTAAAAATATCTTATAAATAGATTATTTATAGTAAAACGGGTTAACCCTAGACCTGCTATGGATTTAATTAGCACTCTAAACCAAGGAGTGCTAAAATGCTTCTAACGTATTCAAGAGGAGTACAAATATGACTAATTTAAGCCTAGCTACTTCAGGTTCTACCCAAGCATCCTTGGCCAATCCATGGGCGCTTGTACCTCCATTAGGGAACCTCGACGCTTACATCTCCGCAGTAAATCGTCTACCCATGCTCACTTTAGAGCAGGAGCAAGAGTTTGCACGCAAGCTCAAAGAAACTAACGACCTAGAGGCTGCGGGTAAGTTAATCATGTCCCACCTAAGGCTTGTGGTCTCTGTTTCTCGCCAATATTTGGGCTATGGACTACCGCACGCTGATCTCATTCAAGAGGGCAACATTGGTCTGATGAAGGCGGTGCGTCGCTTTGATCCAGAACAAGGAGTTCGCTTGGTCAGCTACGCGATGCACTGGATCAAAGCTGAGATTCATGAATATATTTTGCGTAATTGGAGGATGGTGAAAGTTGCTACTACGAAAGCGCAGCGCAAACTATTCTTTAACCTCAGATCTATGAAGCAAGGCTTCAAATCTGACGCCGGCGCCAACTCTGAGGCGGAAACACACCGCGATTGTTTAACCGAAGCTCAAATTGACTCGATGGCCAAGGACTTAAATGTCAAACGCGAGGAAGTCATAGAGATGGAAACGCGTATGTCGGGTGGTGATGTCATATTGGACCCAAGTCCAAATGATGACGGTGACGAGACTTACGGCCCCATCTCCTACTTAACAGATATCAATAACGAACCAACTGCAGTTATTGAGTCACATCATCGTGATTACATGTCAAGTGATGGTATTGCTTGTGCACTTAACGCCTTAGACGAGCGAAGCAGAAAGATCGTTGAAGAGCGTTGGCTCAAAGTAAATGATGACGGCTCTGGTGGTATGACTCTTCATGAGCTTGCCCAGGAGTATGGTGTTAGCGCAGAGCGCATTCGTCAAATCGAGACGGCTGCTATGAAGAAAATGCGCGCTACTTTAAACGAGTTCGCTTAAAGCTCCCATACACCTATCAACAAACTTAAAAGCCCAGGTTGTATGATCTGGGCTTTTTTTATCTTTGAGTGTTTTAAGAGTCCTCTTTGAGCAGCGTGTTGATATCCTGTTTTAATGAGTCAACTGGGGTACCGTAGCGGATGAATAGCCTTATCCTCCCCTGCGAATCAAAGAGATAAGTACCAGCTGAGTGATCGACTGTATAGATCTTAGGATTTGAGGAAGTACTTAAAACTCTCTTGTAATAGATCTTAAAGCTTTTCGCTATCTGCTCTAACTCACTAGGCGCTGGGCTAAAGCCTAAAAAGCTCGGATCAAAGTTAGCCATATAAGCCTTCAACACATCGGGTGTATCTCGCTCAGGATCCACGGATACAAAAAGTATTTGAAGCTTAGATCCAGACTCACCGAGAGCCGATTTGATCTGAGCAAACTCTGACATTGTGGTTGGACAAACATCAGGGCACTGTGTGTATCCAAAAAAAAGAGCAACAACCTTACCCTTAAATGAGTCTAAGGTGCGAGGACGACCCTCCTGATCTTTAAAGACAAATCCATTTGCGTAATCTGCTCCGGTTATATCTACACCGTTAAATGTAGGCTTTGGCGCGCAAGAGCAAAGCACCAGCACAAATAAAAGCAAGAATGCGCTACGCAGAGCTTTAACAATCATTTTCATTATTGAAATATTCTCTTAAAGGTAATGATCCACTAACAGGGCCAAGAATAAAAAACTCAAATGATACAAAGAGAATCTAAATGTTTTTCTGGCTAACTCGTCCGAATAATTGCGCCATAAACGAAAAGCGTAAACACAAAACCAAATCGACAACACGAACGCTGCCACCAAATACAACCAACCGCTCATGCGGTAAGCAAATGGCATCAAACAAGCAGCCATGAGCACAAAGGTATATAGAAGAATCTGCAGCCTAGTAAACTCATTTCCGTGCGTAACCGGTAACATAGGGAGCCCAGCCTTCCTATAGTCCTCCACTCTATAAAGCGCGAGAGCCCAAAAATGAGGCGGGGTCCACAAAAAGATGATGAGGAACAAAATTAATGCCTCAGGCCCCACATCCCCCGTCATTGCAGCCCAACCTAGCACAGGAGGCATCGCGCCAGAGGCACCTCCGATCACAATGTTCTGGGGAGTAAGGGGCTTTAAGATGACGGTGTAGATCACCGCGTATCCAACAAAAGTCCCAAAGGTGAGTACCATCGTTAAAGGATTGACATAGACGTAGAGCACAACACTCCCAAGCGTCCCTAGTACAAGAGACAAAAGCGCAGTCTCGTAGTCTGCGATATCGCCTGTTGCGGTTGGACGCCAAGAGGTTCTTTTCATGCGCGCATCTATTGCCTTCTCAACTAAACAGTTGAATGCGGCGGCCGCACCAGCGACAAGCCAAATCCCTGCACAAGCAATACCGCCCAATCGCACGTCCGCCCAGGAAGGGACTCCTGGAACAGCCAGCACCATACCGATGAGAGCGCAAAATACAATGAGTTGAATAACCCGTGGTTTGGTCAGTGTGTTGTACTGACGCCATTTAGCGATTGAGAAAAAAGCCTCTAACGTCATGTGATAACCTTTGATAATTCACCCGCACCATGAAAGTGTGCCCGAGTCATCTTTCCCATCTTAATACCAAGCGTTAAAACAATAACCAACGCAGCAGCGCCTGCGGTGTGCATCACCGCAGCGACCAAGGGCCATTGAAACACCACATTGGACACGCCGGTCAATACCTGCAAGGCTATTAAAACCCAAATAAGTCCACCCAGTGTTTTGTAATGATCCTGTTTTCTCAAAACGTAGCCTAGTACACACATAAAAGCAAACACCACATAAGCGCTCAAGCGGTGAGTGTAGTGAATCGCGGTCAAGGCCTCAAAATTAAGATTAACACCCGCTGATGAAAGACCAAGAGGACGCCAAAGCTCAAAGCCTTCCCTAAAGTTCATTAGGGGCCACCAACTGTTTTGGCACATCGGAAAACTTGTGCACGCCGTAACTGCGTAATTGGTACTGACCCACCCACCCAGCAAAATTTGTATCAACACAATGCCAAGTCCCACCCACAAAAGAGCGCAAGTGTTGCGAGCGACTTGGCTGTAATTGTCATGAGCGACTTGTCCGACCAATCCGGTTTGTCTGTCTTGATGGCCCTGTAAGCGCTGACTCACCTGCGTCAGTACTCGCGATACTTTATCTATGTGCTGTGCATGCACGTTATTTTCCAATGCTGAGTCTTGTGCACTACGAGAGGACGATTGCTCGCCTTGGATTGACCCTTCGTTTGATGCGCCCAGCCACTCCCTTTGTACCATTACAAAGCGAGTTAATAAAATCAACAATATGATTGCACCCATCAAATGCATCGTAACAACAGCAGGGAATAATCGCATCGTAACCGTTAGCGCACCAAATGTACCCTGCAAACCAACCCAAAATAAGATCAATAAACTCTGTAGCTTCAAATTTCTAGGGTATTGATGAGAAACTGTAAAGACGGCTATGGTGAGAATTAAAACACCAACGCCTGTAGCCAAGTAACGGTGAATCATCTCCACCCAAGCTTTGAAATGCGTGACAGGACCCGTAGGCATCAAAGCTTGCGCACCCTCTATCATCGCGCTAGCCCCGGTTGGGCTGGTGTGGCCGTAACATCCCGGCCAATCAGGACACCCAAGACCTGAGTCCGTAAGTCTTGTAAATGCACCAAAAACCAACAAATCAAAAGTTAGAAATAAAGTGATTTGAGACAGTAGCAGTAACCTTCTGCGGCTTTGTAACTTTTCCTCACCCTCAAAACCAACGGGCGCAAGAGTCGCTCGAGTCTTAAGCCATACCCACATCATTGGACCTAATGCAACAATCAATCCCATCAAGGCAATGTTTATCACCGGCGCTAGGTTAACCATAGAAACACCAGAGATCATGGACGTTTCCCACTTGTATTGCCTGCGCCTTGTTCAAAGGTCCCAGTAGGTAACACGCCTCTTCCGGCAAGATCCCAACTCTCAGACGCCCTCAAAAGCCGCTCCAGATCTCTTCGTATCTTAGGCGCGGTGTCAATGCCCAGTCCTGCTGGAAACCGCATCATCCACTCACCCATCGGATCTATGAGGTAGAGATGGTCGTTTAACGCTTGATGAGCGCCCGGCGTTAACCATCCTGAAACTGCAGATTGAGGGACACTGATGACCCATGCATCGCCAAGTCCTTTTAATATTGCTGGCTCTATTGGCTTGTCCTGCGTCACGAGCCAAACTCGGTCCACTCGGTCTCTCTCTTTACCAAGAGCAGTGTGTATTTGTCTTTGGAAATAAAGAGTTTGCTGACAAGCGTCATTACAACTCGACTCCCCCACGCTAACCATCAACCACTGACCTTTGAGTTGGTTTAAATTGATGATGGCCTGATCAGACTCACCCTTTGGGTGAGCAATCACTCGTCCCTCAATACTTGGGATAGCTCGGGTTGGTTGAATAAGGTCGCCGTAACTCTTAACCGACGAAGGTCGGATAACGTAGTATGTTAGGTATGACAAAACGACTGGGGCTGCACAAATGAGTAAGACACCGATCATAAAAAGACGCCCCTTAAGCGTTCTCTTAGCGTCCGATTGCACCGCCTCTAGGGGAGTTGGTAAATCATATACAGTCATCGACAATAAATGATCATCTGCAGCTTTAGCTGTTGTATGTGGAGTGTTATCTTGCATGTATACGGGGTTTAATCCATTGAAACCATAAATAAAGACCAGCGATCAATGCACTCAGCATAAACCACTGCACTGCATATCCAAAATTCCTATCTGCGCTTACACCCTGTGCTGGCAACTCTCTAATCAATCCCTCCGAGGGGCTACCGAGTTGGTGAACAACTGCACTGAGTTTGAGTCCAGTTTGAGACTCAAATAAATTTAAATCAAAGTTTTGCCAAATCCCGCTTCTCAAATAAGTTTGCTGCTGCGAGGGCTGCTCCTCTGAGGTTTTGGTACCCGCGCCAGACCCTCCCCACAACTCAAGCATCTTAGATGGCGGCTCAACAATAAGACCCTCAATGGTAACGCTAGCGCTAGGAGTTTGCACATCTGTGGGCATCTCACTAGGACTCTTAGGATTCCATGCAACCCAACCGCGCTCGACCATCACGGTTACACCCTCCCCTAGCTTTAGGGGAGTCATTACCCAAAAACCTGACTTCCCTGCATGCGAACGATTAGCTAAATAAACGGTCTGCCCTTGTATCCACTGCCCGCTTAAGTTAATGCGCCGATTGACATAGGATTTCAAATCAGAGGTTGCTAACTTTTTAAACTCCTCTTGCCCAAGCGGATCTAAGCTCATCTGTTTTTCAAGCAAGGCGAGCATCTGCTCTTTTTGCTCGCCCCTAGACAACTGCCACTGCCCTAGCATTAAAGTTGCTATAACCCCGAGGATTGCAACAAGGGAGATCAATACACGGACACCCATCTGCTTGCTAGGGCTATTTTGCGATTGAATGGGGGGAAGTGTTGAGTTGGACGGTATTTTCAAGAGATAATCCTAATTATGGAAATCATAGTTACTATCGCATTCATCGCCATCATCGCAAGCTTGGGGTTTGCTTTGTATTTCATGCTCAAAGACGGCCAAGACGGCAAACCTAAAACAAGTCGCATGGCACAAGCCCTGGCCTTTAGGATTGGTTTCTCAGTCCTTTTATTTATTTGTATCCTGGTTTCTTGGAAGCTGGGCTATATACAACCCACAGGCATAAAAGAAGGTCAGTAAATTAAAAAGTCCTATCTCAATCTTACTTTGTAACTACAACCGAGAACTCAAACAGATCTTTCAATTAACAAAGGCCGCTCCATGCGGCCTTTGTCGTTTAGAACTGTCAAAGTTCTAAATAATTACATCCAATACACAAGAATATAAAGACCAAGCCAAACAACATCAACAAAGTGCCAATACCAAGCAGCACCTTCAAACCCGAAATGTTGCTCAGGCGTGAAATGACCTTTTTGAAGGCGAAGGGTAATGATCAATAGCATCAACATACCCATGAAGACGTGAAAGCCGTGGAAGCCAGTCAACATAAAGAAAGTTGAACCGTAAGCACCTGAGGTTAACTTGAGATTCATCTCAGAGTAGGCGTGATGATATTCATAACCCTGGACGCCCAAGAAGGTCAGACCCAACAGAACAGTCAACCACATGAATAGGATGGTGTTCTTTCTATCGTTAGCGCGGAACAAATTGTGTGCAATGGTGATTGTGATGCCCGAGCTCAGTAGCAACGCGGTATTGATAGTTGGCAACCAAAAGGGTGTCATCGTCTCAAAAGGCTCAATAATGTTTGCGGGAGAAGCTGTAACGCCCGCTGCAACAGTTGGCCAAACTGATTTGAACTCTGGCCAAAGCACAGCGTTGCTTAAATTACCTAAGGCTGGCACGGAGTGAACGCGCATCCACCAAAGAGCTGAGAAAAATGCACCAAAGAACATGACCTCAGAGAAAATGAACCAGCTCATGCTCCAGCGGAATGAGAGATCAATTTTTCGACCATATTGACCACTTTGACTCTCAGAAATAGCTTGACCGAACCATTGGTATAAAACAAATAACCAGACAACTAATCCAAAGAACAGTGAGTACTTGCCCCACGAAACTTCATTAACCCACTGGCTAGCGCCTAGGATTACGAAAAAGAGCCCAAACGCCGCAAATGCGGGGTGACGTGAAGGCTCAGGCACAAAATAATAGGGCGTTCCGCCGTGGGAAGTACTACTCATCTCAACTCCTAGTTAACTCGCAACAACCAGATTGACCACAACGATCAAACCAATCACAAACATTAATGCCATCACCACACCAACTGCCAACAATTGAAGTGGCTTGATATTGGCAATGTCCTCTTGAAATCCACTGCTCTTTCGAATTCCAATAAACGACCATAAAACAGCAATCACAGTTCTGAGAAAGTTGTTTTTCCTGATCGGCTTATCTAAGTTATCACCCTCACTCATATTACCGCCCTTTGAACCACAGCAATTGCTGGGGTGTCACGCAAAGTCGCCAAAGGAGACTTTGGTGCAGCCGGAATTTTACTTCCGACTTCAAAGAACGTGTAAGACAAAGTAATGGTGTTTACTTCCTTGGATAATTTTGAATCGATCACGAATACAACGGGCCAGGACTTTTTCTCTCCGGGAGCTAAAGTGTACTGGTTAAAACAGAAGCACTCTAACTTGTTAAAGTGAGCGGCAGCCTCCTTGGGCGCGTAGCTCGGAATTGCCTGAGCCGACATCACTTTATCTTGAGAGTTTTGGAACTCATACATCACTGTCACCAACTCACCAGGATGAACCTGCATGGAGTTAGTCTCAGGTTTGAAGTGCCACGGTCCTCTTACATTTGTATCAAATTCAACCGTAATCGTACGACTAAGATCAACCTGAGTGTTTTTTGGCAAAACATAACGCGCATTACCAGTTCCCGCTTGCTCTTTCTCACCTAGTGCCAAAATATTTATGCCAGAGTATTCACAAATGGCTTTGTACATTGGAATCAGCGCATAACCAAAGCCAAACATAGCGAAAGCAATGAATACCAATTTATACAGCAGCTGTTTGTTAAGACCGGACATTAATTAGCTTCAAGGTTAAAACAAGCTTAGCCCAACATCAACATCTTGGCAAAGAAGCCCAAGAAGAAAATGATCGCAATGGAGGCAAGTGCCAAACCCATCTTTAAGTTTTTCTTCTTTTGTTCAGGAGTCAACATATGTTTTTATTGGGCAATTAAGCTTTAACCAATAACCTTGGTTGCTGTAACGTCTAACTTAGGTGGATTCTCAAACGTGTGGAATGGTGCAGGAGATGGAACTTCCCACTCCAAACCTTCCGCTCCATCCCAAGGTCTTTGAACCGCTTTTTCGCCGTGTCCACGCATAACGGGGAACACCACAAAGAAGAAGAAGTAAACCTGTGCAATACCGAAGAAGAACGCACCAACAGAGGCAAGCGCATTAAAGTCAGCAAACTGCATTGGATAGTCAGCATAACGACGTGGCATACCTGCTAAACCCAAGAAGTGCATGGGGAAGAATGTCACATTAAAAGCAATGATAGTCCACCAAAAATGAATTTTGCCGCGTGTTTCGTTGTACATCACGCCTGTCCATTTTGGACTCCAGTAATAAAAACCAGCGAACATCGAGAACAATGAACCCGCTACCAAAACGTAGTGGAAGTGAGCAACAACGTAGTAAGTGTCTTGAATCTGCATGTCAATAGGAGCCATTGAACAGATCAGTCCAGTAAAGCCGCCCATCGTAAACACAAATATAAATCCAACTGCGAAAAGCATAGGAGTCTCAAACGTCATGGAACCCTTCCACATCGTAGCTACCCAGTTGAAGACCTTAACACCTGTTGGCACTGAGATCAACATGGTTGCATACATGAAAAAGAGTTGTCCAGTCACAGGCATACCTGTTGCATACATGTGGTGCGCCCATACGATGAAAGACAAAATAGCGATCGAAGATGTCGCATACACCATGGATGCATAGCCAAAGAGCTTCTTGCGAGCAAACGCCGGAATAATCTGACTAACGATTCCGAATGCAGGCAAAATCATGATGTAAACCTCTGGGTGACCAAAGAACCAGAAAATATGCTGGAACATCACTGGATCACCACCGCCGGCAGGATTGAAGAAAGTCGTACCAAAATGGCGATCAGTGAGCGTCATTGTGATTGCACCAGCAAGCACAGGCATCACAGCAATCAATAAATAAGCCGTAATCAACCAAGTCCAAACAAACATCGGCATCTTCATCAGTGTCATGCCAGGCGCACGCATGTTGAGAATGGTAACGATGATGTTAATGGATCCCATGATCGAGCTGGCACCCAAAATATGCAAAGCAAAAATGGATGAGTCCATTGAGGGACCCATCTGCAAAGTAAGCGGAGCGTATAAAGTCCATCCTCCTGAGGGTGCGCCACCAGGTACAAAGAAGGAGGTAGCCAACATGATTGCCGCTGGAATCATCAACCAGAAACTAAAGTTGTTCATTCGGGCAAATGCCATATCAGATGCACCAATTTGTAGAGGCACCATCCAATTGGCAAAACCCACGAATGCTGGCATGATGGCACCAAACACCATGATCAATCCATGCATTGTGGTGAGTTGGTTAAACAACTCAGGATTCACAATTTGAAGACCTGGCTTAAACAGCTCTGCTCTGATCAGTAAAGCAAGTACGCCACCAATTAAGAACATAGTGAAGGCGAACAACAAATAAAGAGTTCCAATATCTTTATGGTTGGTGGCGAACACCCAACGACGCCAACCGTGAGGTGCACCGTGGTGGTCGTGGTCATGGTCGTGATCACCTGCAATGTGCCCATGGGGGTCAAGTACTGCACTCATGCTGATTTCCTTTAAAGACTAATGCTTAAAAATTTCAATGAATTACGGGATAACTTTATTTACTTGCGGTTGGCTAAAACTTCAGACGGCTGAACGATTTGCTCAGTCTTGTTAGACCAGTTGTTTTTGGTAAAGCTGATCACAGCCGCTAAATCAGTGTCACTCAACGCCTTCCAACTAGGCATTGCACCGTTGTTTTGGCCATTCAATAAAACCATGATTTGCTTTGACTTGTCTGCATTCAACACAACAGCCGCCCCGTCAAGAGGCTTAACAGGACCGCCGCCCTTACCGTTAGGCTGATGGCAGACTTGGCAATTAGCCGCATAAACTTTTGATCCTCTGGCTATTAACTCTTCCTTAGACCAGACCTTGTTTGGATCATCCTTAGAGGCGGCCAAAAGTTTTTGCTGCTCATTTACCCATTTTGTGTAATCTTCTTGGCTAACCACTTTCACATCAATAGGCATGTAAGCGTGCTCTTTACCGCACAACTCTTGACACTGTCCGTGAAAATCTCCAACGCGCTCAGCTCTAAACCATGTATCACGAACGAAACCAGGGATAGCATCTTGCTTAATGCCAAATGATGGCACAGCGAAGGCATGGATTACGTCAGTTGAGGTAGTAATAATCCGGACTTTCTTACCCACTGGAACAACGAGTGGGTTGTCAACTTTTAGCAAATAATCATCAATGTCAACGCCCTTGGCGCCGTTGTTGGACATGATGCGTTGCTCGTTGTCTAGAGTAGAAACGAAGGAGATTCCCTCTCCCTCACCTTTCAAATAATCATAGCCCCACTTCCACTGTTGTCCAGTCGCTTTGATAGTTAAATCTGCGTTGGAAGTGTCTTTCTCAGCGACCACAGCTTTGGTAGCTGGTAGCGCCATAAAAATAACAATAATAAAAGGAATGATGGTCCACGCAATTTCCACTTTGACTGAGTCGTGGAAATTAGCTGCTTTGTGGCCCAGTGATTTGCGGTGCTTCAAGATGGAGTAGAACATCACACCAAAGACCGCAATAAAAATCACGGTACAAATAATCATCATGAACCAATGAAGCCAAACTTGTTCCTCGGCAATTTTGGTTGCTGGCATTTGAATATTTAATTCACGAACGCCAGGACCTCCAGGTAAATCGTTTACTGCCCAAGCAGCACTTGCAAACCAAGTGCTAATGAATAAAAGGCCTGAGGCCAGTTTTTTGGAAAGATCGATCATCTTGTTCACGTTAATTGCCTAAGAAAAAAGAGTCAACAATTTAAGGATTAATCCTTTAGTTGATACGGCCAACAACAATCCAGGGGTAATCCTAGCGTTCTGATTGATGGTGATTGTAGCAATTGTTGCACAGCACAAACTGGGCACGGATTGTGAAATTTTATTAACCCCTGACACCCTAAGGCAAAGGATTAAATTCAGGACAAATTTTGTGGATTCAAAGCAATTATTGCTTAAATTTTAAGCAGCTTTTGAGCGTTTTTAAACCTAATGGCACCCAAATCTGCCTTGCTGAATCCGTAACTGGCAAGTCCTTTGACGTGATCTATTGAGGTTCTGTAGGGAAAATCAGTGCCAAAGAGGACTTGGGACACATCTACCAAGTTCAACAGGGACAAAAGAGCACCCGGGTGGGCCGCCTGAGCAGTGTCATAGTAAAAGCCTCGGATAATTTGCAAAACTTGCTCGGGCGATATTCTCTTGCCAAACTCTGCGTTCAAAGTAGGCAACATTGTTAACCGCTCAATCAAAAATGGCATTGTCCCTCCCGCATGAGAGAAGATAAAACGAATATCTTTGAACTTTTGTGCAGCTCCCGTAAACAACAAACTCGTGATTGTGCGCGTTGTATCCGTTGCAAACTCAATCGTCGAACCCGGTACCCCGCTTTGCATGGCAGTGCAACATTTGGGACTAGAGGGATGTGTATAGACCACCAGTTTACGACGATTGATCTCCTCCATGATTGGAGCGAAGGAGGCGTCCCCCAACCATTTGCCGTCATAACTGGTAAGCATTGCAATTCCACTAGCCTTCAGTACATCTACGCTGTAGGCAATCTCGGCAAGACTTCCCTCAACGTCTAGCATTGGCAGAGTCGCAAAAAAACCAAACCGATTGGGATAGTCCTGCGCAAGCTTTGCTGCGTACTCGTTACACATCCGAGCAACGCGAAGCCGGGTCGATGAATCCCCAAAGCTAGCAGCGGGAGTCGTTGGTGAGGTCAGGGCACGTGTTACACCGGCCTTATCCATATCATCCATACTGCGAGCTAAAGACCATTTACGCGCAGGTGCCTCAGCCAAATTAGCGCTCTCTAGTTCGCGCACATAATCGGGCGCAAATACATGGTGGTGAACATCAATTAATAGTGAATCACTGGACGAGGCCTCCGCTGCTAGGGCTTGGGTGCTAGACGCACCGCTGAGCATTTCTGTCCCCGCAAAGAGTCCAGCGCCGAGCAACCCGGTTAAGAGCCCACGACGTTTGACAAAGGTGCAACAACTGGCGCAGCTTAGGTGTGAGCCTGCGCTTTGCTCAGGCAGCGATCCAGCTAAAGCAGAGTTAGACTCAAGGTTGGAAGCAAAGTTATTGTTTTTCTTTTTTTTCAACTGAAAATCGCGAAGCATTGGAGATCTCCCGAACTGTAGATTTAGATCTACTTTGCCATAAATTATTGGCAATTCAACCCGTATTTACCAATAGATATTAGGTTAAATTCGTTGCTTCGCAAATCGCTCAAATTCCGCAGAAAACTCGGCCCTTAAAAGCGCCCTACTTACTCATTAACTGGCGAGCGCGGATCTAGTAACAAAGACATCAAGTCCTTAATTTGTTGCTCATTGAGTATTGGTCCACCGTGCCCCTGCGTTTTGTGGTTTAAGGTAACACCGAATCTGGGCATTACGGTGCAAACGTTATAGGCTTTGGAATTCATGAGTACACCCCAGGTGTACTGAATGAGCGGATCGGTTGAGCTATTTTGAGATGCTTGGGCGAAATCTTTAGCAGAATTTATTCCCCTCAACTTTGCGAATTGGTAAAGGCTAGGCCCAAGGGTTCCGTAAGAGAGCTCATTTTTACTGATCCTGTGGCAGTTGTAACAATTACCTCCACTTGGCGATTCGGATGGGTCACTCCAGGTTTTACCACGCCCATCTTGCGCAATCAACTCTCCCCGTTTAAAGTCACCAAAGTAATTTCCGTCTTTTGGGGGCGTAATTAAAGCTTGATTTTCAAGCCTGATTTGTTCCGCCAATTGATCTTGGGTGGTGCTTTGCGTTAACTGGCTTTGATCTTTTAAACCTCTTTGGGTTGAACAAAATTGCTGAGTACGGTCTTGCTTAAGACGATCAAGTTCTGCCTGACCCTTAGGCTCAAAGGATTCGAAGACAAGGCTGAGTGTTTTCTCTTGCACGCTGCGGTCTGTGTCAATGCCCAAATTGGTTTGCTGAGTCCAGGAACAACTGGACAAAAGTGAGAGCAGAAGAGTGGACGCGATGAGACCCGAGCAAAGCCCCTTAGTGCTGCAGGAGACACGGCATTTTTGGATAAAAGATTGCATCCTTTTTTTACCTCTTAAGCCCAGGGGCGTCAGCCACTTGCCCACTTGCATTTACGCCCATAAAAACCGACAAAGCTACAGTGGCTGGACTTACATATTTAGGTTTTGGAAAGCGTTGCTGCCTAAAACAATCAGCCAATCGTTGTTGCATAGTCCATATCGACCCCATCGAAACCCTGTAAGCTGGCCAAGTTCCAAAGGCAAAACCAGCACCTGCTGAGGTACTTAGGTTGGGTAAATCTTGAAGCCTAATTCTTCGTCCATCTTGAGTATGACAACTGGCACAGGAAAAATCATGGGTGCCCCCTCGCATGTAAAAAAGCTCTTGTCCTGAGGCATACATTTCTCGCTCTAAAGCGTGCTCTTGGGGGACCTTAAACGTCATTCCCTGGGATTCGGAGGATACATACGCTGCAAGCAGAGCAATATTTGCTCGCTCACCTTTGGAGAAGTCTTGAGCAATTATTTCCTGGGTATTAAAGCCCTGAATCGCCTCCATGCAAGTCACCAGACGGGACTCAAGGTCTTGGACGCGCCTTGTATCGTTGAAATAACGCGGCATTTGAACCCAAGCCCCCTTCACCACACCTGGTCCTAAACCAAGGTCACATGACTCTAAAGATTGCGCTTTGGGCCCGCGAGCTTTTGTCCACAACGCCTGGCCCTTTGCGACATAGAGATCTGCAGGGTTTGCGTCTTGCAGCATGCTACGGTACTGGGCCAGTGCTGCATCCGTTGAAACACCGAGTTGTTGCGCCTGAGCAAACGCGGACCAAGCGTAGGCATACAAAAGCGCAGCACCCAAGTGCTTGAGGACAAACTTAAATGGAGTGTTAAAAGAGAACATGATTGAATAAATTAATTTTCAATCAACTCACCACGGCTTCGTCGGTGCGGGTGTCCCCTTTGTTGTCTCGCCACGTAATGCTCAGTTTGTCCCCGGGTTTAGTCCCTTTTAAAACAAACTGTAAAAATGGGTTCTTAGAAACCCCTCCGCCCCACTCAGAGGACATAACAACGCGTCCGTTCAATGTTGCAAAAACATCTTGAATGTTCCAAATAGGAACAATTTTCCCGTCCTCATCTTTTCTTTGCCCAGACTCCATTTCGTGACTCATCAAGACTTTTACAGTTGTGAGGCCACCAGCGGATTGCAAACGAATTCTCATAGGATCAGACATGTTTGACTCCTAGCAATGGTTGAAGATAATTTTTACCCATTTGAACAAACAAGGGACTTAAAGAGGTACGAGGATTTTGAAATGTGTATAAATTAACCACCGCATCCTCCTAAAGTTACTTTGACCTCTTTTCTGGCAAAAAATACTTTGCCGTCATTTAACTGCGCAACAGCCAGAAAGTCCGATGTTTGGGCAAATTTGCAGCGAAGTGTGACTGCCGGCGTAACATCCTCCGTGAGATTAAATATAGCAACCAAAGGCACTGGATTTTTCTCAACCATAAAAATCCATCGCTTGATATTGTTATACGTCGTGTTTGCAGCGACTTGAACAACGGCGCCGTTCTCCGCGATCTCAGGGGTTGTCAGTGTAATTTGCTTACTTTCTACAGGCACGCTAAGTCCCAAACTTTTGTAAAGGTCTAGAACGCTTTTAGCGTCAAACGCATTTTGCTGATAAGCGTTTGCGCTTCGCAAATAGCCCAAGGACTGCATGAGCAATCCTGCAACAAGTGCACCTTTCTTTAAAACTTCACGCCTATCAGTACGCATAAAAAACTCCCTCTTTTAAGATCTATTCGTGAATTGGATTACAACCATTCACAAATGACATATCATTGTGCCTGAACTTGGGCGTTTTCATACATGTGTTTTAATTTTGCCTGGCCAAACCCATCTGCCTAATTCCAAATTCCTCCCATTGAATTTCTAGTTCTGCACCGAAACCTGTTGTCAAATGACCAAAGCTTTGTTGTCCCTACACCGAACCAGCGCAAAGTCCTGCCGCTTGTTGTCGCAACAAAATGTTCAAACTCGATTTAGTGCGCTCTCTTATTTGTTTTGTAGCCTCCTCTTTATCGTTACCTACACTTTAGATACGAAAGCCTTGGCGGCCTCTTCAGGAAATGAACCCATGAGTCAGCCCGAGTTAATGATTAAGACCAATGCTGCGATGTGCGCGCAGTGTCACGGCACATTCGGTGTGTCGCAAGCAAGTTCCACCATTGCCAGTCTTGCTGCCATGCCAAGGGAGGAGCTTATTCAAAAGATGCAAGCCTACAAGCTCGCAACTCCCACATCCTCGGTCATGGCGCGCTTGGCAAGGGGATTAACTGAAGAGCAAATAAACAGTTTGGCTATTTTCTTTGAGAGTCAGCCCAGGCAATCTACCTTAAAAAATTAAAGCATACCAATTGTGCAAAGACGAAACCTAATAAAACTTAGCGTCGCAAGTGCCTTAGCTAGCTCGTCCCTAATGCGAGAGGCTTATGCTCAATATTCCAGCACACTCAAAGTCGGTGACATACCTAAGAACAGCGCAGGCCAAGGTCGAGAGCGCTACCCATCGTCTCTTCAAAATGCTCGCGTAGTTGTGATTGGCGGGGGTTACGGCGGAGCAACCGCGAGTAAGTATTTAAGCCTGCTGTCAAACAGAAAATTAAAAGTAACTTTAATCGAACCCGATACGGAGTTTGTTTCCTGTCCACTCTCCAACCTAGTGATCGGTGGCTCCAAGCAAATGAGCGATATTACGCTTAAGTATGATTTGCTACAGAGGAACTACGGCACACAGATTGTCAAAGACTTTGCAAGCTCAATCGACCCTGTTAGAAGAGTAGTTAAGACCGCATCAGGTCTTGTATTTCCCTATGATGAACTCATACTCTCCCCAGGCGTAGAGCTTCTTTACTCAAGCGTAGGTGGACTACTTGAAGCGAAAACGCAGGGGACCATCCTACAGGCTTGGGGGGCGGGTAATGAAACCCAAAAACTCAGACTTCAACTAGAGAGCCTCAACAACGGTGAGATCTTTGCAATCACAGTCCCAGAGCTTCCCTACCGCTGCCCACCCGGACCCTACGAGCGGGCCTCTCAAGTTGCACATTACTTTAAACACCACAAACCTAAATCCAAAGTAATTGTTGTTGACGCTAACCAAGACATTACCTCCAAAGGGGCACTCTTTAAAAAATTTTGGAGGGAAAATTATCCCAATCATCTTGAATACCGACCAGAACACAAAGTACTTGAAGTTGACGCGAAAACGAATACTCTAAAGTTTGAAATTCAAGATGATCTCCGCGCTGGACTTCTAAACGTTTTACCAGCCATGAGAGCGGGTGCGATCGCAGTGCAAACGGGGCTTGCCAATGTTAATAACCGGTGGTGCGAAGTTAATTTCTTGAGCTTTGAGTCAAGCGTTGCTCCCCACATCCATGTCTTGGGGGACTCAATTCAGGCAGGTCCTTACATGCCAAAGTCAGCTCATATGGCCAATGCACACGCCAAAGTTGCTGCAGCCGCAATAGTGTCCAAACTATGTGATTTTGAGATCAATCAGCACCCATTTCTCACCAATACGTGCTACAGTTTTTGTGACCCCGAGCAAGCTATTTATATTGCCTCTGTGCATCAGTACGATAGCTTGGAGAAGACTTTTAAAATTCTCCCTAACGCGGGAGGAATCTCCGGCGAGGCCAGCAAAGCTGAGGGCATGTTTGCGTTTGGGTGGGCGAAAAATATTTGGGCAGATTGTTTAACTTAATATTTCTTATTTTTTATCCGCGAACTGCATGTACGCGCAGGGTATTGATTAGTGACCTATACCGTGTACTTAATTTTAGGGACTTAACTCAATTAAGTCTACTGAATTAACTCTACTCAATTAACTCCCGGATCTTTTAATAAAATACCAAACACTACTTAATGCATTGTTTTAAACCTGAAATTTGAATGGGTATCTAAAGCCTCCCAAGCTCCAGGGTTTGCAAAAGGAGACGGGCTAACCATTAAATCAGAGATAAGTTTATAAAGTTCTTCAGACCACTCTTTTCGCGAACGGTCCTGACAATAACTCACTGCGCCCACCTTAACTTGCGCGGAGATTGGATTGGCAACCAAAGTAGTCCAAACCGATTGAACGAACGTAATCTCGCCAACAAATGCAGGTGCATGGCTTTGTTCGTTACTCGCTCTGTCTTTGTAGGAGATACAAACTGGAATGATGGGAGAATTTGCAATAACTGCAGACTGAAGCAAATTAGTGTGAAAGGGCAACAAACTAACTCCGTCACTCGTTGTTCCTTCCGGAAACACTGCAAGCACCTCCCCCATGAGTAACGCATCTGACATCTCATGCATTACCTTTAAAGCGTCTCTGGGCTTTTGTCGATCTATAAAAAACATCCCACTTTTTTTAGATAAGAACCCAAATACAGGCCACCTGCTGATCTCTGCTTTTGCAACAAACCTACAGTAGCCTATCGAGTGCAATACCAATACATCTAACCAGGATATGTGATTAGAGACAATTAATAATGGTCCCCTAAAATTAAACGCTCCCTCAACTTGGACGACTATTCCAAAACAGTCAAGTAATCCGATAGACCATTTTTGAACCTCTAATGCGCGAGCGCGAGCATCAAGAAAGGGGAATAAAAATAAAACAATCAGATACCCCTTGCCCAACTTGAGGAGCAAGGATACAAAACGAAATGCAGCGCGTACGTAATTAAAAAACAATATCTTCCTTACAAAAAAAACAATACCCCTTTATTACCCTAGGTGTCTATTTTTCTTTTGAATAAACAACTTGTCCACCTATGAGGGTTATTAAAACCTCACCAACCATCGCCGTACCACTCATATCAAAATCAAAGGGGGTGAATTTACCCTGACTGCATAAACGCTCGGGCTTCACCATCCAACTCGACTCGGGGTTAAAAATACAAATATCTGCAACCCCTCCAACCCTTAACTCACCAGCCCCTCCCAAGCTTTGAGTGCTGAGGCCGGAGCTTAGAGCGCTTTCTTGGTTTGTGCTGGAGCTGCTTGAGAATTTTGTCCGTAGCAATTTTGCAGGTCCGCTCGTTACGACTCTCAGCGTATCCAATAAACTCAGTTTTTCCTCTGCCCCCCATTTGAGTGCCAAACTTAGCAAGAGTTCAACGCCCGTTGCACCAGGCTCGGCCTGTGCGAAGGGGAGTGCTTTTAAATCACCCTCAACTGGATTGTGATCTGATACCAAAGCATCTATCACACCACTTGCGAGTCCTGCTCGTAGGGCAGTTCTATCTGCTTGTTGCCTGAGCGGCGGCGTCACTCTGGCTCGAGAATCAAAATAGCCAATATCTTGATCAATCAAATGAAGGGAATTGATACTTACATCGCAAGTTACAGGGAGCCCTTCTGTCTTGGCTGCTGCAATGAGTGCCACACCAGCAGCACTAGATATTCGGCAAAGATGGACCTTCGCACCAGTGCTTCTCATGAGCGCAAAAATCGTGTTTAGCGCTATCGTCTCAGCAGCAACTGAGACACCACTCAATCCAAGCCTTGTAGCCAAAGGACCACTGGCTGCAACGCCTTGACCTAAGTAGTAATCTAGAGGTCTTAACCAAACACAGTACCCGTAGGTCGCAGCGTATTGCATGGCTCGTTGCAAGACCTGTGTGTTACTGATGCAAACCTCGGCTTGGCCAAACCCTATACATCCAGCCTGAGTGAGCTCAAACATCTCTGTTAAAGCCTCTCCTTGCAAGCCCTTGGTAAGTGCCCCCAAAGGTAGCACTCTTGCTAAATTTAACTTTTGGGCTCTAAATTTAAGCATATCTACCAAACCCGGTTCATCAAGTACCGGATCCGTGTCAGGTGGACACACTAGGGTCGTAACACCTCCGTTGACACAGGCTTTAAGCTCTGACTCAAGCATTCCCTCATGCTCATAGCCGGGCTCTTTAAGTCTAGCCATTAGATCAACCAAACCTGGTGCCACGACGAGACCTTTTGCGTCTAAGGTGCGATCGGCTTTGAACTCACCTTTATGAGAACCTACGGCAACAATAACGCCGTCTTGGATGTAAACATCACTTACGGCGTCAAAGGAGGAAGCAGGATCTATAACACGACCGTTTTTAATGATGATGTTCATGCCTCATTCCCCGCTACGATAGACATTACTGCCATTCTTACCGCAATTCCAAAGGTCACCTGTGGAAGTATCACGCTTTGAGGTCCGTCAACTACAGCGGAGTCAATTTCAACGCCTCTGTTGATAGGGCCTGGATGCATAACAATTGCATCTGGTTTTGCGAGTGCTAATTTTTGGGGCGTAAGCCCAAAGCCTTTGAAGTACTCTTGACTAGACGGCAAAAGTGCACCGTTCATTCGTTCGTTTTGAAGTCTGAGCATGATGACGACATCACAGCCTTTAATGCCTTCATCAAAATTATTAAACACCCTAACTCCCATTTGTGCCATATCAGCGGGAACCAAGGTCTTGGGTCCCACAACACGGACCTCGGCACAACCTAGCGTTGTTAGTGCGTGAATATCAGATCGCGCAACCCTAGAGTGCAACACATCACCCACAACTGCGACACATAGGTTTGAGAAATCTCCCTTGTACCGACGAATCGTGTACATGTCCAACAAACCCTGGGTCGGATGTGCATGTCTTCCGTCACCAGCATTAATCACATGCACATGAGGAGCCGTGTTTTGTGCAATTAAGTAAGGCGCGCCAGATTCACTATGTCTCACCACAAATATGTCAGCCGCCATCGCCGAAAGATTAGCAATCGTGTCGAGCAGTGACTCTCCTTTGCTAGTAGAGGAGCGAGCGATGTCCAAATTGATGACATCTGCACTCAACCGCTTTGCAGCAATTTCAAACGTGGTGCGAGTACGGGTACTGTTCTCGAAGAAAAGATTGAATACACTTTTCCCCCTGAGGAGAGGGACTTTTTTAACCTCTCGGTCACTGACTGACACAAAATTTTCTGCGGTATCCAAAATATGAGTTAGGAGTTGCTTGGACAAACCCTCAGTTGACAAAAGATGTATCAACTCACCATTTTTATTCAGTTGTGGATTGCGCTTATGTTGCACTCTTTGTCTCCATTGAAAATTTGAAGAGCCCTTGTGTATCTTGTTCAAGTGTTAGTTTGCGACCGGGAGTCAAACTCAGTCTTACCGCTGCATAGTCACTTTGAATTGGCAACTCGCGCCCTCCCCTATCAACTAAGACCGCAAGCTGAACGCGCGCGGGACGACCGAAATCATAAAGCTCGTTTAATACAGCCCTAATTGTTCTGCCCGTATAAAGCACATCATCGATCAGCAATATATCAGCTCCCTCCACCTCAAAGGGTAACTTGGTCTGCCCCCCATCACTTAAACCGCGATGCGCAAAATCATCTCTATGTAACCCGGAGGAAATCTCGCCCAAAGGACCACTCAAGCAGAGATCCTTGATCATCCGTTTAACAAGCCATGAGCCTCCTGAGATTACCCCTACAAGAGCTGTAGTTGGTTTGATCAAGGGCCTAACACCTACGCAAAAATCTTTGTAAATAGATTCTGCATCTAATTCAATATGTCCTTGGTTGACTGTACTCATGACTTAAGTGTCCGAAAAAATTGATTCAAAATAATGCATGCAGATTCCGAATCGATATCTGCTTTGACTGAACCCGTTGTATATTGCTCACTCAGTGCCTCGGTTGTGCTGTAGCGTTCATCGACCTCAAAAACGGGCAATTTAAACCGTCCCTCTAATTGGCGAATAAAACGTCTAGCTCTGTGCGTATTCTCGTGCTCAGCCCCGTCTGGATGAAAGGGTACACCAACGACCAAGGCCTGTGGCTCCCACTGGGCTATGCGCTCAGCGATTTGAATCCACTGCTGAGAGGCGGTTCCGCTCACACTCGCACAGGGCTGTGCACTAGCCAACAACTTACTCCCAAAGCTAACCCCAATTCTTTTGACCCCATAGTCAAGCCCCATAAACATATTGAGGGAAGTAGCCAAAGCTGGGGGGGTAAAGGTGTGAGACGACAAATCGTTCAAACTCAACTCTCACACTGGGTTTCACTTGAGAGGAATTGACACCCGAACACAGATTTAAAGAGAGCAGCTCTCATGCATGCCCCGCGTCGGGAGACAGCATCCAGGCTTGAAGTCCGAGTAAAGACAAGGCTTTGTCGTAACGCTGTTCGCTAGGAGTGTCAAAAATAACGCTCGGATCAGCCTCCACTGTAAGCCAACTGTTCTCTGCGATTTCGGACTCAAGTTGGCCCTGCGCCCAGGCTGAGTAACCCAGTGAGACCAGGACACGCTTGGGCCCAGCGCCAGTGGCCAAAGCCTCAAGCACATCTTTAGATGTAGTCATCTCCAAGCCACCGGGGACGCAAAGTGTTGAGGCGTAAACGGTCTCCCCGTCGGTCTCCGTCATCTTAAGCATGGGCTCGTGAAGAACAAACCCCCGCTCCGTATGCACTGGACCCCCTTGAAAGACAATGGAGGAGTCCAAGTCAGGTCTTGTCAGGGGTAATTCAACTTTTTCAAATAAACTGCGAAGGCTCATATCGCTTGGCTTGTTGATCACCAATCCGAGCGCACCTCGCTCGCTGTGCTCACAAAGATAGACAACGCTGCGGGAAAAAGAGTCATCAGCCAATCCAGGCATTGCAATCAAAAAATGATGGGTTAGATTGATTGAGTCGGTTGGTGTAGACATAGCATCATTTTACTTGATAAAGAGCAGCTCTTAAAGATTTCATACAATGCACCAAACGAGGTAAAACCGTGCATAAACCAACTATTGATAATTTTCAGACCGGATTAGTCTGGTTTAGACGCGACTTACGTGTTCAAGATCAACATGCTTTATTCTTAGCGCTAAAACATTGCTCACAGGTTTATTGCGTTTTTGTATTTGACACGGACATCTTAGATTCATTACCCAAAGAAGACCGCAGGGTCGAATTTATACAAGAGTCTTTGGTTAATTTAAACGAACACCTAAAAGCGGTTGCAAAGTCCGAGGATGTTAGTCTCATCACCCTTCACGGCAGCGCTACCCAAGAGATCCCCAGGGTTGCTCAGTTACTTGGCGTGCAAGCCGTATTCACCAACCACGACGATGAGCCGTATGCTTTAAAACGCGACGCTTTAATTAGGGGCAAACTTGCCGCTCAAGGCGCATCTTTCTTTGACTTCAAAGACCACGTCATCTTTGAGCGAAGCGAAGTACTTACGCAAACGGGTAAGCCTTACGGAGTCTTTACACCTTACAAAAATGCTTGGCTTAAAAAAGTCACTGACCTAGATTTACAGTCTTTTGATATTAAACCCTACAAAGCCAATTTTGCAGCTTTAAAGCCTGCGCATCTCAAAAAGTTACACCCTCGCATTCACACTCTTGAGGACATCGGGTTTAAAACCACTAACCTAAAAGATCTGGGCGTGCACACGGGTATCGATGGTGGCGAGTTTTTGTTCAAAGACTTTTTAAAGCGCATGGATCTGTACCACGAGACTAGGGATTTTCCAGCCGTCAAAGGGCCGAGTTACTTGGGTGTCCACTTGCGGTTTGGGACAGTCTCTATTAGGTCCCTCGCCCGCACTGCGCTTGAGAGAACCAACGCCGGATCAGGGGGCGCTGCGGTATGGCTCTCTGAGCTCATTTGGAGAGACTTTTACGCACAAATCCTGCACCACCACCCCAGAGTCGTCACTCACGCATTTAAACCCGAGTACGACAGTATTCAGTGGGAGGATGATAAAGCCGCCAAAAAACTATTTACTGCGTGGTGCGAGGGTCGCACGGGATTTCCGATCGTGGACGCAGCGATGCGTCAAATCAATTCATCAGGTTACATGCACAACAGACTAAGGATGATAGTTGCCAGTTTTTTAGTAAAAGATCTAGGAATAGATTGGCGTTGGGGCGAGGCGTATTTTGCAAAGCACTTGATGGACTTTGATTTGTCCTCCAACAACGGCGGGTGGCAATGGGCTAGTTCAAGCGGTTGTGATGCTCAACCTTATTTCCGCATTTTTAATCCAACCAGTCAAAGCGAGAGATTTGATCCCAAAGGCGCTTTCATCCACCGCTATATCCCTGAGCTCAAAGGCCTGAGCGTTCCAACACTTCATACGCCTTGGCTGGCAGAGCCGATGGAACTCTTGAGTGCGAATTTGCAACTGGGTAAAGACTACCCTCTTCCCATCGTAGATCATGCTAAAGCTCGTGAGAAAACTTTGATGCGTTATTCAGTCATAAAGACTGCAAAACAAAAGTGAAGCTTAAAGTGAAGCGTAGTCACTGAACAAGCCAGGTATGCCTCTTATTAAGTTAATATTCCTCGTAGCGGTAGCAACTCTCCCCGCCCTCAAGTGTGTGAGAATAGATCCCTTATTTAAATCTACATTCAAGCCTTGACGGAGCGCAATTAATGGAATTACTTGGACACCGACACTTAGGTGCATCTCAATCACAAGCATGGCAGGCCCTTAATGATCCTGAGATTCTCAAACAATCTATTCCCGGTTGCGAAAAATTTGAACGCGTAAGCGACACTGAGTATGCATTAACTGTTGCTCTAAAAATTGGCCCTGTCTCCGCGAAATTTACAGGTAAAGTTTTCTTGAACGATATCGTAGTTCCTAGCTCTTACTCTCTAGTTTTTGAAGCGCAAGGGGGAATGGCCGGGTTTGGAAAAGGCGAATCAAAGGTTACTCTCGCACCCTCTGCACAGGGCGGATGTGAGCTTTCCTACACGGTCAACTCGCAGGTAGGCGGAAAAATCGCTCAGCTCGGTCAACGACTTATAGAGGGCGCTGCCAAATCTTTGGCGGATGATTTTTTTAAACGCTTTGAAAGTGCTCTTAATGAGTCTTTAAGTAAAACAGGTGTACACAATGCAACGGACACAGCAAAGGCTCAAAACACACCTGAGACGATCTATTTAGAGTCGAATCCATTTGCAAGAAAGGCCTTATACGGCATTACCTTTGCAGTTGCTTTACTGTTGCTTTATTATTGGGTCACACTCAAGTAACTCGCTCAATGGAAAATATAGATGTTATGGTTCTGCGCGCTGTCGCTGCTTGGCGCTCTTCGGGACAACGCGCCTTGCTCGCAACCGTTATCAGGACCTGGGGGTCGTCCCCAAGACCTATCGGCTCGATCATGGCACTTTGCGAGACTGGTGCAGTAGTAGGATCTGTGTCTGGCGGTTGTATTGAAGATGATTTGATAGACAGATACACAAAAGCCTACGCCATAGCTGCCCGAACCGCCCAGACTTCCCAGTCCAAGGATGACCTTAACTCCACCGCCTCCTTGCCTCTCAATCCTCAAGAGCTACCTAGCGGACCCCCTCAAAGTGTTAAGTACGGCATCAGCGCAGACGAGGCTCACCGCTTTGGGCTTCCCTGCGGGGGAACGCTTGAGTTGTTGCTGGAGTTTGATCCAGATGCTGAGTCGCTGAAAGAACTGATCAAAGGGCTTGAGGCAGGTCAACTCATTCAACGTCAAGTTAATTTAAAGACTGGTGAAGTTAACCTTTTGCCTTGCAACAGCCCAGCCGAGTTATCGATCGACTCCCAACACCTGACAAACACATTTGGACCCGAATACCGTATGCTCTTAATCGGCGCTGGCCAGATGGCAGAGTACCTAGCAACGATGGCTAAATTCAACGGTTTTGCTGTAACGGTCTGCGACCCAAGAGAGGAGTACTCAGGCGCTTGGTCTGTTCAGGGTGTAGCTTTATCTAAAGAGATGCCCGACGATATGGTAAAAACCTTTAAACCAGACAGGCGCAGTTGCGTGATTGCGCTGAGCCATGATCCAAAACTTGATGATCTAGCACTATTGGAAGCCTTGGAGAGTGAGGCTTTTTATGTAGGGGCTATTGGCTCTCGGCGCAACAACTTAGCCAGAAAAGAAAGACTTCAAGAACATTTTGAAGTCTCTGCGCAGAACATTGCTCGCTTAAGAGGGCCAATTGGTTTTTATATAGGCAGTAAGACTCCTGCAGAAATAGCGGTTAGTATCATGGCCGAAGTTTTAGCCGTTAAAAATAAAGTGCCCATCGCTAAAGAGCACGACGTGATGCATGCTAAAAACAGTCAATTAAGTTAGCGCTTTTTTGAATGAGCGCTGCGCTACCGAACATTAAAACGGCCAGGCTACAACACTCTTAACAGTCCAAGCATCTGAGGATCCGTTCAGTCCACGACCAACGCCTAAGTTGATCTCATAAGGCTTGCGGTCAAAATCCCAAACCAAATACAAGGTATTGTTTTGCATCTTGTAGGGGGTTAAATTGTTGATTTGTCCCTTGGCGCTGTAATACTCCAATCCATACCGGGAAGAAGCAGTAAATTTATAGCTACCCTTTAAAGCGGCCGTGTAATGGGGTGACTGCTCAACGTAGCCAGTGGAGATGGGCCAATTAAATATTGGATTGAAGGAGAAGAGCCAATCCGCATTCTTCCACCCCATGATGTAACGCATTTCATAAAAGCGCTTGGACAACTCAAACTCAGGCTTGAGTTGTCCTAGTTCCATGTTTAACCCAGCAAACGCACCCTCCCCGTACAAAGACTGAAGTGGTAAGTACTTTAAACGCGCTATGTAACCTGCCTCTGTGAGCGTGCCGCTGTTGGTACGGGTCATCGGTAACATGAGCCCAGCCTCAACCGTTCTGTTCAAACCGTACGAGAAATCTGGGGTCAACCGTTGTCCGTGCACATTCATTACCTCACCCGCATAGGTGGGTACGCTCAATCCTTGTGGGGTGGAGTTAATGTGCAACTGAGTACCAATCTCACCCGTCGCTACTAACTCATCCGTGAAGACTGCAATTTCGTAGCTCAGTGCGGCGTGCACACGGGTAACGCTCAAATTCAATAAAACGAGAGCTGAAATAAAAAATAAAGTGTTGAAGGTGCTTAGGTAAAAATACCAAGATCTCTGGTCACGTCTGGTTTTGCGATTAGATGCAGCGAAAGAAATCTTAAGTGAAAGATCGCCTGCTTTTGAGGCCATACGCGAAGCGCATTTTTGACTTGGTTTAAAGAGTCCTAAGGGACTTAATCCGAATAGCATTTTGTGTCCTGACAAAGTTTTGCTTTGTTTGAATATGATCGTATCACACAGCACCGAAGCCGAGCCCTCCATCTCACCCTTAGTTCACCGTAATGATTCGCTTTGAGATATGTCAACACAAGGCAAATTAGGACAAAATAGCTACAAATTAAAACTTGTAAATTTCTTCCATCCCCAACTAAAACTGTTGGATTAAGGGTAAATCAAGCGAGGGATTAACGTGTGAATGAGGAGGTTATGAATGAGGCCTTCAATTCATCACTAAAATCTGTGGGTTAATCTAAAAATACTAATTAATGCAATGAGTGCCTTTCACGAAGAAAAAGTTTTATCCGTTCACCACTGGACGGATCGTTTATTCAGTTTTACAACAACTCGAGACGCTGGTCTGAGATTCTCAAACGGGCACTTCACCATGATCGGGTTGATGGTGAACAACAAACCGTTACTACGAGCCTACAGCATAGTGAGTCCTAATTACGAAGAGAATTTAGAGTTCCTAAGCATCAAGGTTCAAGACGGCCCACTCACCTCCAAACTGCAACACATCAAAGTGGGGGACACTTTGATTGTCGGCAAAAAGCCTACAGGCACTTTGTTGATTGATTATTTGCTCCCAGGTAAAAATCTTTATCTCTTAAGTACTGGTACGGGGCTTGCACCTTTCCTAAGCGTGATACGGGATCCCGAGACGTTCGAGCGATTTGAGAAAGTTATATTGGTTCACGGCGTACGTGAGGTCAAAGAATTAGCCTATCATGATTACATTACTGAGGAACTCCCCAAACACGAGTTGCTAGGGGAGATGGTTAGTGAGCAGCTGCTTTACTACCCAACTGTTACCAGAGAGCCTTATAAAAACCAAGGTCGCTTAACGGATTTGATTGAGAGTGGAAAAATCTTTAAAGATCTGGGCTTACCCGCTTTGGATCCCCAAGTGGACCGAATCATGATTTGTGGCGGACCTCAGATGTTGAAAGATTTAAAGAAAATTCTTGAAGAACGCGCCTTCAAGGAGGGCAGTACGACCAGTCCTGGTGATTTTGTAATTGAGCGGGCATTTGCTGAGAGTTGACTTGATGGCGAGATGATTTTTTTGATCTTGCTTCAATTAACGCTACGCTTAAGCTCTGTTTGAGCTCTGTTTGAGCTCTGTTTAAACTCTGAAAGCCAGCTCATTGTGGATGACCAATACCTTTAGCGTTCGAAACATTTAACAATTACTCCCCCAACAATGAAAGCTCGCTCCCTTCAAGACCTTGAAGGTCTAAAACGCACTCTTAGCGAGCGTGCCGTGCGTGAGGAAAAAGAGCGTCTAGCAAAAGCCGAAGAGGCAAGGCTGCGCCTTGCTGAACAAGATCTTTTTAAAAGAGCAGTAGGCTTTGTCAAACCCATCCCAGCCAAGCCACGGGTTTCCCTCAAAAGCGAGCCTACTCCGCCTATCGCTAACCAACAAATCAAAGACGATCAAAGCGCCCTTAGGGAGAGTTTGAGTGATGAGTTTGATGTTGCATCCTTATTAGACACGGATGATGCTCTGAGTTTTCGTCGTCCCGGCATAGGAACTGACATTACCAAAAAACTCAGAAAAGGGGACTGGAGCGTGCAAGCTCAGGTGGACCTTCACGGCTTGAGGAGAGAGGAGGCGCGAGAGCATCTAAGTGCTTTTCTAAAAGACTCCATCAAGGGTGGGCTTCGCTGTATCAGGGTCATCCACGGAAAGGGTTTAGGCTCACCGGGTAAAACTCCAGTTCTAAAAGCCAAAGTGCAATCTTGGTTGGTTCAAAAAGAGGAGATATTAGCCTTCGTCCAAGCCAAACCAACACAGGGCGGAGCTGGTGCGTTAATTGTTTTGCTTAAAGGTCGCTGAGAACTTTTTAATCTAACGAATATGACTGACAAAGTACGAATTGATAAATGGTTATGGGCGGCAAGGTTTTTTAAAACCCGAACTCTTGCAACTGATGAGGTTAACAAGGGACGGATACAAGTTAACAGCAGCGAAGTTAAGCCCTCGCGTGACATCAAGGTCGGAGACCAAATAAGTATTCGACGAGAGGGTTTCATACAAACGGTATCGGTACTCGGACTCTCACAAAACAGAGGTCCTGCAAGCACCGCACAACTGCTTTACAGTGAGACACCTGAGAGCGTACAAGCTAAAGCGACTTGGGTTGAACAACGAAGGTATATGAGAGATCCTTCAACCACTATCGAGAACGGACGGCCAACTAAGCGCAACAGAAGAGAGCTTGACGAGACTAAAAGTCGCGGTTGGAACGAGCGGTGGAGCGCATCAATTGATTAATTAATTACCTTAGGAATTCACCCTTAGGCATATACTTAGCTGTAAACGTATCCATGCGTTGTTGACATATTAATGGGCTCTTAACGTTTGCACCACCGATTGCTTGAGCACACTGCGTAGACTCAGCCACCCCGCAGCCCAAGCGATTACTATGCCAAAACCAACTCCAAAGAGGATGAATACAGGCGAGACCCTCCACTCAAATTCAAAAACGTAAGTTGCAAGTCCCCACCCTATTAGACTCGCACTGACACTGGACAGCAGACCTGCAAGCGCTCCCATCCCCCATAACTCAGCACGCTGGATTTGCACAATCAAATGATTACCCCCCCCCATAGCCCGGATTAAGGCGTACTCTTTTGCACGCGAAGAAAGTGTGCTGTGAATACATGCAACAAGAACGATTAGGCCCGCCAGTAAAGTAAAAACAAACAAAAACTCAACAGCGCTTGTGACCTGATCCAAAATAATTTGAATCTGATTTAAGGTTGAGCCTATATCAATTTCAGTGACGCTAGGAAATTGATGTACTAACTTATTATCAAATCCACGAACATTTGGCGCTTTAAAAGCGGCTATGTAACTTTGTGGAAGATCGTTCATATCGCGTACCGGTAATATCACGAAGAAATTAGTCCTCATAGACGTCCAGTCCACTTTACGAATTGACGTGATCTTGGCTTCGTAGATGAAACCAGATATATCAAACTTTAAGAGATCCCCCATATTCAAATTCAGTGTCTTTGCAATACCCTCTTCGATACTTAGCGCATTTGACTCATTAGGAATCCATCGCCCAGCGATGATTTTGTTATTTGCTGGAGCTTGATCGCTGTGGGAGAGATTGAATTCACGGTCAACGAGGTGCTGAGCGCGCTCGTCTTTATAACGGTTTGCTGTGACTGCTTTATTATTGATCTCTATCAAGCGCCCCTTGATCATCGGGTACCAATCAAATGTCTGAACACCACTGGACTTTAATGCCTCTTGGAATTCCTTTGCCTGATCGCTTTGTATGTTGATGACAAAACGGTTAGGCGCGTCCTCAGGCGTAGCGTTTCTCCAACTTTGAATCAAATCTGTTCTTAGTAAGATAAGCAGTAAAAGAGCAAGCAATCCAATTGCAAGTGCGCTGATCTGTAAAACTGAATAAACATTTTTCGCATGTATTTGACGAGTTGCGATGCGTAGCCATATGGGAGAGTTAGATTCACTAACAAATCTTCTAAGCAAAGCGATCGCACCGGCGCTGCACAACGCGAAAACAAGCGCGGCGCCAAGAAAACCACCAACCACATTCAGCGACAAAAGAAAATCTTGACTGACAAAGGCCATCAGCAAGCACAAACCAATGGTGCCCAGTATCCATACCAATACAGGCATTCGCTTGAGACCACCTATTTCTTGTCTCATCACGCGCAGAGCAGGAACACTTGCAAGTTGCAGAACTGGGGGAAGTCCAAAGGCCAACAAACTACATAGACCAACACCGTAGCCCTGCAAAACTGGTACGAAATTGGGAGGCGGTAAAGTCGTGTCTACAAGACTTGCGAGTATTTGGACAAAACCAAAATGAACACCGTAACCGATGATCAATCCAAAAGTACTTGCCATTAGTCCCAGAAGAATGAATTCAATAACAAAAAGTTGGGTGATCGATCGTTGGCTTTGACCCAGCACGCGTCGAATAGCGCAGTCTTGGATATGCTGCTCGGAGAAGTTACGAGCAGATAAAGCAACAGCTACTGCACTAAGTATGACTGCAAGTAAAGCAACAAGCCTTAAAAATTTACCCGCTCGGTCTAAGGTTTGTCTGACCTCAGGTCGCCCTGTCTCCAGGGTCTCAAGACGAACGCCCCGGTTAGCTGTGCCCTCAATACTTCTTTGCACAGCGTCACTAAATTCTTTAACGACAAAATCAGATCCTGATACCGCAAATCTCCAATTAATTCGGCTGCTGGGCTGGATGAGTTGTGTGACACCCAGGTCAGTCTGATTGATCATTACGCGTGGTGCAAAACTCATAAATCCAACACCCTTGTCAGGCTCATAAGTGATCACCCGAGTGACTTTGAACTGTCCCCTTCCAAGCTCAATTACTCCACCGATCTTGATCTCGAGTGAGTCCAGTAAAGAGGACTCAACCCACACTTCCCCACTTTGGGGAGCACCTTTGGTGAGCACATTAGTAGCTTTGCTTTTAATATCAGTTGCGCTGATTGAAATCAAGTCGTAGGCGCTTTGATCTAGTACCTTTAACTCTCCCCTAAGAGGGTAAGACGCGTCCACGGCCTTTAAAGAAACTAGACGAGTTTCACCCACCGGGTTGCTCTGGTCAGTGCGTTGGGCAACCCGCGCCATGGTTGGGAAGCTAAGGGTCTGGGAACTTTGTAGGCCAAGCGCAGCAGCCCTTTGCACAATCTCCAACGGCGTTGGCGCACTGCTGGTAACCACTGCATCGCCGCCCAGCATTTGACGTGCGTCGCGTTCGAGGCCTGCCTCTAAGCGATTCGATAAAAACCCAACGGAGGAAAGCGCAGCCACTCCCAAGCCAGTTGAGATGACCAGCATTTTTATCTGACCTGAGCGAATATCGCGACCAATTGCCGTTAAAGCAAGCTTAAAGAAACCGGTGAATTTATCTATATCTAGGGACATGAATTACAATGTGAGAGTGGAATAACGATAATACTACGTGGACAAAAAAGTTGTTTGCTACATCAGCTTACAACTTGATTTACAGATATATTTTTTAGACTTTTAGAAATCAATTTCTCTACTTTTTCTTAATTCACAGATACTCTTTAACACAATGTCTACCGTTTTTTCTAATTCTGCTTTACGCGCACTGGCTTTTTGGGTTTTGACGCTTTGGCTCGCTCAAAATGCAATTGCCTTACCCA
>CAIRBP010000082.1 GCA_903876885.1 uncultured Burkholderiales bacterium
AGGCGCGAACTCTAAGATCATCGTGGACTCAGGCTTAACCACCCGCAATTGCTTTAAATACCGGCGTACTGAGCTGTAATGTCCCGTATAGTCTTTGTTGCGCACTAGTGCCTTATAGATCGCCTGCCCGCTTACACCTTGGTTGAACCAGCCCTGGATTATTTCAGCAAAGGGCTGCACACTAGAGTGCTGGTTATCCTCTTTAATGAGAGGTCGCTCAACGTCGAGTTGGTGTCGATTGGCCCTCGAGCGCGACTTGATCGCCTCCTTTAAGAACGCCTCCTCGGGCAGAGCAACATCAGGGTCTAACCAGTTTTCTTGTTAAGCGATCGATCTCAGGGTTTTAAGCTTGGCTCGCCCAAGTCATGTATCTCTATTAATCTGGAGATCACTCTCTTTTAGGCGCATTCGGTAGAGCGCTTGTCGCTTCTCCATCATCTCGATTCTCCTATTTGCCATGGATGCGCCCGTTTGATAAAAACAGACAGTATGGCGCGTTGGTAAAGAACCGAAATACCTTTAATAACGACTTTAATGGCTCCAAAAGGCGATCCGCAAGTGGTTCCAAAGGGCCGTGACATATGCCGAAGTATCAGTCAAACTAGGTAAGTGCTCCAACATGCGCTAAGAATAAAAAAAGTCTATAGCACTAATTTAATTTCTGAAAATCGTTATAGCAATCGAAATTGACAGAAAAATAAAAGCGCATTAGATTCAAGGGTTTATGTGTATATAAAGTAAGTGTGCAAAACCATCGGATTTATACGTAAAAAGAGTGTTGTTGCAAAATAAGTATTCCTGCCATAATGCATTCATGCAGCATGAAAATAGAATACAGTAAAAGACAGTGTTGAAAGGGGATTGAAATGGGCGCAGCAGTTTTAGACTATCAGGTTGTTAAATCAATTGGGACAAGCGGACAGATTTCACTTGGTAAAGAGCATGCCGGTAGAAAGGTGCTTGTTGAAAACCCAGAGCCAGGTGTTTGGATAATTCGGACAGCAACTATTATTCCGGATAACGAACATTGGTTGCATGAGCCTGCTTTGAAGAAAAGTATTGGAAAGGCTTTGGCGTGGGCTTCTAAAAAACCAGCGAAAGAATCCAATCTTGCGGCATTAAAGGTAAAAAAGGCTCAAAGTACGAAGCGAAAAGAAAATTCAGCTTGATTTAAATAACCCAGTCTTTTTAGAGAGTTGGTTTGCGCTAGAGACTGCAGAAGCTGAAAGAGTGCGTTCGGCTTTTGAAAAGATACATAAGCTACCCTGGTCCGAGTTCTATAAGAGCAAAGGCTTTAAGTGGGAAAAGGTAGATAGCATTCCTACGCCTGAGGGTGTAGATGCACTCTATACCTTTCGTGTAACTGATTCGGTCAGGGGAGTTGCTTATAGGTATGGCAACCATATGCGACTATTACTAATTCAGCCTGATCATGATGCTACTTCAAGAAGACTTTAATTTGCTCGCTAAGGATGATCTACTGGGCCGTCGACTCCAGGATTTGGAGTTATCTAAAGCAAGGGAATGAGTGTCCAAGTGTTAGTGGATTAGGTGTCCAAGTGTGCTCGAATACGCAGGATAGGTTTTCGTCAAGTAAAAGTTTCATTGAACCATTAGAGAAAAACTTGATGCTCTCGGTCAGCAGCGTAAGACAAGACGGCCAAAATATCTTCATGCGTTAGCTCGGGAAAATCATCAAGCACTTCTTGCTGCGACATGCCCCAGATAACATGGAGAGAACGTCATAAACAGAAATACGCAGCCCCCTGATGCAAGGCCTCCCACCGCGCTTTCCTGGCTCTAAGGTAATTCGATCCATAAAAACCCCCTAATTCGACAATTGTTACAAAAACAAAGAGCTTAGTCATCTATCTCGAAACACCCAAGCTCCGTTAACAAGCTCAGGGTTCAGCTCTAATGGAGGACAAGAATTTTAATCAATCATGGACAAATGTTAAATCCGCATCGCTTATAAAGCAACCGAAATAAATGAGGAGCCCACGAACCGTAAACTGATTACACGAGGTATTCCACGGCTTTCACTTCCTAGGCTGCTCAGTTTATCAAGTTCAGTGTCCGAGTATGGAGTCAAACTTTTGCAAATTTCGGTTCGAGCCCTGGTAGTGTCGTTGAATGTCAGAAGCAAAATTTCAACTCATTTAAAAATTGACGAAACGTATCAAAGATGATACACCTGAAGTATGAAACCAATATTAAACGCAAGTTTCTTCAGATCAGACAGTGGCAATGAGCCTGTACGCGAATGGCTTAAAGCTCTGTCTGCTACAGAGCGAAGAATCATGGGTGAAGAGATCAAAACAGTTCAATTTGGTTGGCCGCTGGGTATGCCTTAGGTAAGGCATCAAGAAGGTGGCATATGGGAGATCAGGATCAAACTTGAAAACCGAATAGCTCGAATACTCTTTTGCCTCGAGGGATCCACCATGGTGATTCTTCATGGGTTTATCAAGAAGCAGCAAGCTACGCCAAAGCAAGACTTGGATCTTGCTAAAGACCGACTCAAAATCTTGAAAAGGAAATGACATGTCAAAGAAAAATATTGGAACGAGTTTCGATGATTTTTTGCAAGAGGAATCCCTGCTTGAGTCCAGCACTGCTGTTGCGCTGAAAAGAGTTATTGCTTGGCAGATAGACCAAGAAATGAAAGCTCAGAAATTGACCAAAACTGAGCTTACTAAACGTATGCACACAAGCCGCGCTGCCTTAAATAGATTGCTTGATGAAAACGATGCAAGCCTAACCCTCACCACTCTCGCCAGTGCCGCTGCTGCACTGGGTAAAAAAGTCAACTTGCAACTTGCAGCTGCTTAACCAAAGATCAGTTTTGAGCGAGTTAATTTTTTCACTGTGAAGTTCTAGTACCAGTGCGGGAGTCGAACAAACGGGATTTCAAAGTTCAGTGTCCCGTCATGGAGTCGAACTTTCACCAAAATTGGTTCGAGCCTCGAATCAGGAACCGAACCGCAGCCCCCTTTTGTTCGAGAACTAAGAGCGGAGTCGAAACGATAAAGTTCGTCAGACAGCTCTTTTCACATAATCGCGCAATGTCAGCTGAACCAGTACCCTGGCCATCTCTGATATGCCTATGCTGGGAAGTACGTTACAGACAAGGTGTGTTGCACAGACGTACGATTACATTTTGAACTCTGATGGTGGTCCGTGTCCTTCTAGCACCTGAATCACTTGTTGGTAGTAACTCTCCATCAAGTTACTTAAGTATTCCCAGAACTTATCTGAACTCACAGTTTCTTTCACAGTCTCGTTGGGAAGAAACCGAGCCATCTCTTTACGAAATTCCTTTGCTATTTTAGGATCATTTTTCAAGGATAACGCACGCTCGGAAAACGCTTTCAAATAAGCATCAGGCTCAGCATGATGATCATTGAGTTTGCTGATGATCACCTCAAGAGCTGGCTTGATCCTTTGTTGATGTAGCCAGGCGATGTCCCACAAGTCACGATTTTTGAGTCTGTTTGGACGTAATGCAAAGGCGACCAATTTGTCAGCAAAAATCTCTTCGCGCGATTGAGCATTTATGATTAAACCACTGGTACCCATTTCAACCCCATAGGGATTTAGCAGCGCCATCGGGCGTGGTTGGTAACTTGGAATGGCACATACATCAATATTGATGCGTTGAGCAGGAAGGTCTTTCCGCCCTGGCCTTGTCTGAACCCTGAGCTTCCAAGTGTCGACGTTGCCTTCTTCGCGGACAGGATCTGTGACGTTGACTTCCAGCCCATATTTCGCTCTGAGGATTACGACCAGCATATTGCTCATCGCCGCCAGTTGATCACGCGTGAAATCTGAACCTCCAGTGAAATCTAAGTCCTCACTCAATCGACTAGAACCATAGCATGCACGCAGACACGTTCCACCCATGAATGTCAGTTGTGTGAGCAGGCCAGCGCCGCTGAGCACTCGAAGAATGTCATGGTGAAGAAGTTCTTTCTCCGCGACTACACGCAAGGGGCTCAACTCTTGCTTATTTTTTAGTGCTGTATCGACTAGTTCATCAAACAAACTCATGGGCTACTTTCCAGTCAATCAAGTCAATACTCCGATGCGTTGCTCTCATATCCCTTAGGGCTTGTGCGACGCTGGCTCGCCAAAGTCGTGCTATGGGGTCGTATTCAAGTTGACCCACCAGCTCCTCTGGTCGCTGCCTAGTTTTGATAAATTCAATGGTACCCCAAGGGCCGCAGTCAATGACGCTAGACCGACCTGAGGACATGACCATGATGCGGTTCATGGGTACCTGGGAGATGACTCCAGCATCACTCATTACGGTCTCAAGACTGAGATAATTAAGTCCAAGAGGTCGCAGTTTAGAGACTGCATGAGGCAGGATCAATCCGCGATCTGGATTGGCTTTTTCATATAAATACAAGCCACGACATAGCTTGGTTAGGTGCCCCTCGCGAACTGCCCTGCTCAATAGTGTTTTGAAGGCTGTTTCCGAATGCTCGGGAAGAACTGAGCGCAAATCAGCGGGTGTAAACAAGCAAGCCTGCTGGCTGGCCAGATGGCTGATTACATCCATTAATTGCCGAATAGGTTGCATGAA
>CAIRBP010000083.1 GCA_903876885.1 uncultured Burkholderiales bacterium
TGAATGGATAAGTGCATCGATATAGGGTTCTACATCTGCAAAGGGGTAACCTGTTTCAGAAAACTTAGCGAATCCAGATAACTTTACGACTGCACGCTGTTGAGCGCCGAGCTCAAGTAATGCCTGAAATCCCTTTTGATGAACCCCGTTAGCCATGACAGGGCGACCACAATGATCAATGAGGATTTGTACGCCCGTACGCTCAAGCATCGGTAACAGACCCAGTAGTAAATCTCCTTCGACTTGAAACTGAGCAAACATATCAAGCTCTCTTAATCTATCAAGCATTGGTTCTAAGTCAGCGTAAAAAGCCAGTCCTTGTAATGCGACGTTGAATGCAACCCCAACAATACCCTTTGATTTAAGCTCAAGAAGGGCCTTGGTTGAGGTATCGTTAGGTACGACCGCAATGCCTTTAAAACGACCTTGCCCGTTTTCAATAGCGTCAAGTAAACAACTGTTGTCAGTTGCATAACCGGAGTTGGGTCCGACTAGTAAAGCGTGTTGAACGCCGTAAGCGTCCATCAGGTGAGAAAAGTATTTAGCTCCCCCCATCTCTTGCCCAGCGGGCCTGTAAGGTACGCCTGGGAAATAAGGAAACCGATCAGGATCCAACACATGACAGTGGGTATCAATTTTGGGTTCTTCGAAAATACTCAAAATGTCCCTTGTCTTTGTTTATTGCGTTACTTTGAAGTATTCAATACTTATACGTTAGCCGAGTTAACTACAGCAAGTGAGTCAAATGAAATTTAAGCGCAATTTAAAATGTAGCAGCCACCGCTTTGTTCAAATCGGGCGTGATCTCTGGTAACACACCAAACCATGCCTGGAAAGCAGGGCGGGCTTGGTTTAGTAGCATGCCTAGGCCATTTACAGTTGCATTACCCCGTTTCCTTGCAGTCGCAAGCAAAGGCGTCTCTAGCGGAATGTAGATAGCATCTGAGACCAAAGCGGCTGAGGGTAGTTCGCTGAGATTTAGATCTAGTTCGGGTTGACCATGCATGCCTTGATTGGTAGTATTGACTAGCATCGCAATACCGCTCAGCGCATTATTACGTTCAATCCAATCAACAACTTTAACTGCAGAACCGAACTCGTTAGCTAAATCTTGAGCCTTAGATTTTGTTCGGTTAACGAGCCTTATTTCTTTAGCCCCCTCGTTAATCAGGCTCAGAACGATTGCCCGGGCTGCTCCACCCGCTCCGAGCACAGTAATTGGACCTGCATCGGCTCTCCATTCAGGCTTAGCGTCTTTGATACTTTGAATGTATCCAAATCCGTCGTTATTAAACCCGTGTAAGGCGCCGTCAGGCTGAACAACAATAGTGTTGATAGCGCCCATTTGTTTGGCAACGGGATGCAACCAATCCATTGCCTTCATTGCCTCTACCTTGTGAGGGATGGTGACGTTACAACCGGCAAAACCGAGTGCTTTTAATCCCTTAAGTGCATCATGTAGATTGCCCGACTCAACAGGTAATAAAACGTAAGATCCCTTAAGTTTGTATTGAGCAATCCAGTGATTGTGGATGACAGGGGATCTGGAGTGAGCTACGGGGTGTCCCATCACGCCGGTCAATACAAATTTTTGAGAAGACAAAATAAGACCTCGATACGTTAATTAAGTGGGGGGCTAATAAACAGTTTATTTTCTATTGATCGCAGCGAGAGTCTCAATCACGACCTGCTTGCCGTTGACAACTTTGGTCATGTAACTCTCGCGGTCTAAATCACCATTCGCATCGTAGCTGACATCCAACAAAATACCTGGGTACTGTTTAGTAGAAAAACTAATACCGTGCATTGTTTGAGCAAAAGCTTTAGAGTCAAATTTACCCATTTTCTCAGTGACTGCTTTGACGATATACATTGCGCTATAACCTTTTAGACCGTTGTGATCGCAACGCGTTTGATACTCTTTTTGGTAGGCTTGATCAAACTTCTTAACTGTAGCCTCGGGTGCGTCAGCTGTAAGACCTACGTGAGCAATGGCCCCGTTCGCAGCTTCGCCCGCGAGCTCAATTACTTTTTGACTGGTCAGAACCGTCTCGCCAAGGATCGGTTTGTTATAGCCTTGTTTACGAAGTTCTTTTAACAGACGAGCCGCTTCCTCTTCATTCGTGTATACAAAAAGGGCGTCAGATCCACTTTGACGTGCCTTTAAGACTGCACTACTAAAGTCAACCTGACCGGCGTCTGTGGATATATCAGCTCCCATTTTGATGCCCTTTGCCTCAAAAGACTTCATAGCTAGGTCGCGTCCGCCTTTACCGAAGTCATTATTTGTATAAATGATATCGATGACTTTGGCTTTAATCTTGTCGCTCACATAGTTGGCCACTTTGGGCATTGCTGTGGACTGCGTGAAAGAGGTTCTAAAAATGTAGGGATTGCCTTGCTGTGTTATCGCTGCAGCCTCGCCACCAACAAAATTTGGAATCTCAGCGCGTTTTGTCTCAGCCATACTAACCAAAATTGAGCCTGAGAAAACCGGTCCCATGACTACGTAGGATCCCTCGTCTACTGCTTTTTGAGCCAAACCCTTAGCAACACCCGGATTGGACTGTGTATCTTCTGCAATATATTCAATTTTGCGTCCTAAGATGCCGCCGGCAGCATTAATCTCTTTAACAGCGAGTTTGATACCGTTATTAAAGTTGGTACCAGAAGTTGTGCCAGTCCCGCTTAGCTCTACGAGTCCGTAGATTTTGACACTGTCAGCGGCCTGAACTTGTGTGACGCAACTAAGAGCGAGAAGTGTTGCACTTGCAAGTTTGATAAAACGATTCATATTGGTCTCCCGTTATTTATTTGAGTTTAATTTCTAATCAGGCTTGAAAAATCAAAACCACTTACCAGGCTCTTTTGCTTGGAAATGCATTTATAGAAATAAATTTACACCGTATATTTTAGTGTTTAATAAAATGCAATTTCAATTCTTTGGTTGGTATTAATACCTGGTCAATAAACTGACTTATTTCAAAATAAACGATTTAATTGTTTATTGAGTGATTAATTGAAAAAAATCAGCTTAAATTAATGCGCTTGCCAAAGCATTTTGATCGCTTAACGCTTTAACCCAAGCAGGCATTTTTCCGCGACCTGTCCAAGTTTGGGAAGCATTTGCTGGGTTCTTGTACTTCGCCGCAACTTTCCCCCTGGGTTTGGAGACCTTCTTTGTTGCTTTGGTCTTGATCTTTAGTTTTATCGGTTTAGCCTCTTTGAGGGCAGCGCTAATGTCAGCAGCGCTTAAAGCATTATCCGCGGCAATTTGAATAATTTGCGCAAGCGCAGCACCACGGTTCTGGGATAAAAGAGCTTTCTCTTTTTTATCTAAAGCTTCTCGTTCTTTGTGAATTAACGCTAGGGATTCTGCGACAGTAAGTTTGGCCACGGAGATTCTCCAAAATAATATATCAATAACTGATTATAAATTATTTTAAAATAATTTATAATACACAAATAAATCAAATATTATTGACAATAAATCTCTTAAGTTAATTAGGAGTCTCTTTGAAAATATAGCGTAGTCTATTTATTTATTATTAAAATTAATATATAAAAAATACTAACTAATTAATTGGTCTAATTAATTAGTTTAGCTAATTAGCTTAACTAACAGGTTTAACTAAAAGGCCTAATTAATAGTCATAATTAATTGACCTTATTTACGCGAATTAAGAGTCTTAATACTGCCATCTGACCCGTAGGTAACACTTCCCTGGTTGTTAGACGGCCCGCCTTGGGAAGATGTGGTGTCGTAACCTGGGTTGTCCGGCTTGCTTGCCTGAGCTTTCTTAAGAGCAGGCCCAGGATTTATTGTATTTTGAGGAATGGTAACAATAATGTTGGGCTGTAATCTTTGAGGGCTATTATTTGGGTTTAAATTAGGAACCTGTTGAACGCTGATGTTATTTGCAGTAATGGATTTATTTGAGGCAGTATTATTTTGTGGCGTAGGGGTTATGTTGCTTGTACTTGGGTATGTCTGGGCTAACACCAGTGGACAAGTGATTAGAAGGAGCGCTTTAAATATTAAATTTTTATAATGAATCATCGTAATCTTTTCTAATTTTTTAATTAATAATTTAAATTAATTTGATTAAATTATCTCTCACTTTTGAGATGCTGTCGTTTGATCCGTACCGAGTGATTTGAGTTCCAGTTTTATTTACTAAAAATTTAGTGAAATTCCATTTAATCGATTCTGTTCCGAGTATTCCCGGTGCGCTGGACTTGAGGAATTGAAAGAGTGGGTGCGCATCATCTCCGTTTACATCGGTTTTCTCAAATAATGCAAAACTTACGCCGTAGTTCATCTCACAAAAAGATTTAATTTCCGCTGCAGTCCCTGGCTCTTGTCCTCCAAATTGATTGCAAGGGAACGCCAGTATCTCGAAACCCTTGTCTTTAAATTCTTGATATAAATTTTGAAGGTCTTCATATTGCGGCGTGAAGCCGCATTTTGAGGCGACGTTCACAATCAGGAGTGTCTTACCTGCATAGTCCCTTAGATTTTGAATGCGTGAGTCCAATGTTTTGAGTTCAATGCTTGGTAACAATGTTCATCTCCAGAAAAATAGTTTCATAAAAATAAATTCGATGCTTTAATTAAGAATCATACAAAAGAACACTATGCGGGAGTTTGATCACAACTCAGTGTTTCCTAAACTCCAGTAGAGTCAGATGCTTTTTTCATCTCTAAAGCTTTTAAAAATAACTTTGTAACCTCAGGACAGAAGTACTTTCCACTCAGATTAGCAATAGTCTTTTGCGCTTTATCTTTATCCAATGGTGCCTTCGTGACGTCTCCGGTGAGGAGCTCCTCATAGGTCTCAACAATTGAGATAATTCGACCGCCCATCGGAATTTTGTCGCCCTCTAATCCGTCTGGAAACCCTTTCCCGTCAAATCGCTCATGGTGAGCTCGAATCATAGCCGCAACATCTGTCATGTCATCTAGTGCGATCAAACACTTTGCTCCAAGAGTAGGGTGACTTTTATAGAGCTCCAAATCACTGACTGGTAATTCGGCTATGTTCGTTCTGAGCACTCGATCGGACATACCTATTTTTCCAATATCGTGAAGCAGACCTGCAATAAATACCTCTTGAACTTGCTTCTCCTCAAATCCAGCTAGCTTGGCCATTTGCATGCTCAAGAACGCAACCTTACGCGAGTGCACAAGTAAATTTGGTTTTCTAAGATCTAATAAATTAGAAAACGCCTTGATAGATGAAACGTATGAGCCCTTAAGTTTTGCGTTAGCTTCGCTTAAATGCGCTGTGCGTTCCTCTACTTTTTGTTCTAACTCTGCATTTTGTTGACGCGTCAAGTCTAAAAGTCTTTCCCTCTCTAGTTTTAGTTCGGCAAATTCAAGCGCTGATTTAACCGTTGCACAAAGCTCATCATCTACCCACGGCTTTGATAAGTAGCGGTAAATCTCACCTTGATTGACCGCCGCGATTGCGCTTGTCGTATCCGAGTAGCCTGTTAGCAAGATGCGAACAGTGTCTGGCCATCGTGATCTCACGGCTTCGAAGAACTGGGCGCCATCCATGTTTGGCATGCGCATATCAGATACGATGACATCAAATTTTTGTTTAGCTAGTATCTCTAATGCCTGCGCACCGCTTTCAGCGGTTGTTACTTTGTACCCCACTAGGCCAAACATTCGTTTTAGTGAGGATAAGATGTTTGCCTCATCGTCAACACACAAAACACTGTAGTGACTCGGCTCTTTTAAAGTAGAAGTTTGGGCTGATGGAGCTTTTGTACTCATAAAAGTTAATCCAAATGTTGTGGATGGTAAGGATTATTGATGAAAGTTGTGTTGGAGTGTGGTTTAAGTTACGGATGTTAGTTTGCTGGAATTGAATAAGTAGATCAACAAACTTGGAAGGGAACAATAGTGCCAAAATAGGAACCTGAACAATCTTCATTATGGGGCTAGAGGAGCGTGTTTGACAATTAAATCTTGAGTTTTAACCCTACGCTTTTGGTAGATAAAGCCGAAGAGGTAAGATGCAGCTATGGGTAAATTTATGGTTTCAGTTTGATTAAAACTTAGAAATCGCATTTAAACTGCCCAGTAAGTGCTCGTTTTAGTCTCCGCTTTTACTAAAGCCTGAATGTCCTTATAAACTCAACAGCTTATTCGTGTCTGATCATACTAACTCCCACTCTGGTACACAAGATGTATTGGCCACTCGAGCTCTTTTTGCTGTTTTAATGGCCGTCGCGCTTAGCTCGCTTGACACCGCAATAGCCAATACCGCGCTTCCAACCATCGGTGCTGACCTGCACGCACCGCCCTCAGCATCAATATGGGTAATCAACGCCTATCAATTAAGCATTGTTGCCTCTTTATTACCCCTTGCTGCTTTGGGTGATTTGTGGGGTCCAAGGCGAGTATTCTTATTGGGCTTGGTGATTTTTACAGTCTTCTCTTTAGCCTGCTCGGTTTCTGTTGATTTGCAAACGCTAGCTTTTTTTAGGTGGGCACAAGGCTTTGGAGCCGCCGGAATCATGAGTGTCAATTTAGCCCTTATTCGTTTATTGTTTCCTAAAGAGCGTCTGGGCAGAGGTGTTGGATTAAATGCTTTGGTCGTCGGAGTTTCAATGGCTTTAGGTCCCACGGTTGCCTCTCTTGTGCTTTTGGTTGCGCCTTGGCAGTGGCTCTTTGGATTAAATGTTCCACTTGGCGTTCTAGCTTTTTATTTTGCATGGCCTGCATTACCGGGGCTAGCGCGTCGTGAAAGTGCCGCTGAGGCGAGCGGGCAAAATTCCAAAGGTAGCTTGTTTGTGACCACGTCAAAGGATCATTCCTTTGATCCACTAACAGCTGCAGCCACTGCAACCACCTTTGGATGTTTTATTTATGCTCTTACAGCAGCCGCTCAAAGAGAAAACCTTGTACAGCTCGTTCCGTTTTTGGTCCTTGGTTTGGGAGCCCTTTTATTACTGCTCAAGCGACAAAGTGGGCATCCTGCCCCAATGCTGCCCGTTGATTTACTGGGCCGTCCCATGTTTGCGTTATCAACAATCACTTCTATCACCTCCTTTGCGGCTCAAGGATTGGCTTTTGTTGCGTTACCCTTTTATTTTGAGCAAACCCTTGGCAGGGACTCAGTAGATACTGGATTTTTAATTACAACTTGGCCGATTGTGGTCTCGATAGCAGCTCCTATTGCTGGCAGGTTGTCAGATAAATATCCCCCCGGTTTACTAGGCGGGGTAGGGCTTAGCGTGCTTTGTGTTGGATTTATTTCTTTAGCTCTATTGCCTAGTGACCCTAGCGTTTTACATATTGTTTTGTGTATGGCAATTTGTGGAGCTGGCTTCGGTGGATTTCAATCCCCCAATCTTAGAGCGATTATGTCAAGTGCACCGCCCCATAGGAGTGGTGGCGCTAGTGGCGTAATTGCTATGGGTCGACTCATTGGTCAAACCTCTGGCGCTGCGGTTGTTGCATTGTGCTTGGGTATATTTGGAGTAACGGATGGACCACTCACTGCGCTGGCAATAGGGGCAGTATTTTCTGCTATTGCTGCTTTAGCCAGTTTTGCTCGTTTATGGATAAAAGTAACCGCTCATTGAACTAAATCCTTTTTGTTCATTTTTGTGTTGCTACTGAAGTAGCAAA
>CAIRBP010000084.1 GCA_903876885.1 uncultured Burkholderiales bacterium
AAAAGTATCCCAATCAATTAAATCGTACAAACCTGCTCAGCAATATAATTTAAACTATGATTTGATTTCCGTCCATCGCTACTTAAAAGATAAATAAACTAAAAAAGAAGCAACCGACGCAGATTTAATTGCAGAAACCAAAGAGTGAAGCTCCCGCTCAGTACTCCGTTAAAAAGTCTGTATTAGTCTAGATGCAGGATCTTTAACTTAGAGTTACCACTTAAATCAAATTGTCCTTTTACAACCTCAATCTCTGCCTTTAGAGCATCATACTCTTTCAACTTGCGCTCTAAAAAGCGAAAAGTTAACACTGACTTTTCTTTAATACCCTTAGGAGTAAGTAAATAAACAAACTTGATCTTATTCTTAGAATTGTTGAAGTTTTGCATCTTCACAAAGCCTTTATCGATCAATGAACGTAAACAGTAATTCAACCCACCAAGGCTTAGTCCGATCATGTCAGCTAATTCACGCTGAGTCTTATTAGGATTATCATGTAATATGCCCATTACCCTAAAGTAGGTATCCTCTTGTAATTTGGATTGACGACTTGTCATTAAATCTAGTTGGAAAGTTCGTTTTTTAAAGTTTTTACATGCTACCGCCCTACCGGCAAAAAGCAGCATTCGTATAGATCTGAATCCATTTCTCACCTATGTTAACATTATCTTGTTCGAATTTGTACATCAATCAAAATTAAAAGTCTTTCAAATTATCCCTCAACGACTTACTCCCTAAATTTAATGCTAAAAGAAATGTCTTCCGAATAAATAACCAAGGATTTAGTAATTATTTATAATCATTAGTGTCCGGTTAAAAACCTAGCAAAATCAATTGCTTAGGATCTCCCTCATTATCTTCATTTTGTCTACCCGGCTGAAAGGCGCATGAAATCTCACTTTTCTCAAAAACAGAGACCGAAAGTATCTGCAATAAAGTGTAAAGTGAAGTGTTAATTTTGAGTTCCTTTCGAATGATGGCAATCAGCACATAAGTGGATACTGCACACCAGATTTGAGTCTTGACGGCATTCTCTGAATTGCCTAGAAACTTCTTGATTCTTAAATGCTGTTTGATCCATTTGAAGAATAACTCGACCTGCCATCGACTCTTGTATAGAGCAGCTATGGTCAGGGCTGGTAATGAGGTATTGTTTGTTAAGAAGATCAATATTTGTTCGGTTTGTGGATCGCGGTATTTGATTCTTCTCAGACGCTCTGGATACTCTTGTGCCTTGTAGAAACCGTTGAGCATGATGGTTTGATCGTAGATGAGACCTTTGTCTTTGTCCACGGCTTGTGAATAAATCCGCCGTGCATCTAGATTGCTCTTGGCTCTGGTCACAAAGAATGATCCACTTTGGTGAAGCTTGTAGAGGCGACGAAAGTCGATGTACCCTCTGTCCATTACGTAAAAGGCGCCAGGCTCGTAAGTGAGCATGTCGAGTACATTGACCTCGTGCATCTTGCCGTCGCTGATGTGTATAAATGCGGGGATGGAGCCCCTGAGGTCTAACAGTGTGTGCAATTTGACTGCTGCTTTGGCTTTGCGAAATGGGGCCCAATCGAACAGGCTCAAGCAAAGGTCTATGGTGGTTGCGTCTAAGGCATAAACGGTATTGTCCAACTCCAAACCAAGATCCTCGCTTGCATAGAGTTTGCGTGCTCTCTTGATGAGCAACGCTGCCAAGTCTGCCCACACCCGCCAGTCTCTGGTTTCGTTGGCATCGGCTAAAGTTGACTTGCGGATCGGATTGCGAAACCCCATCGCGTACAACTTCTTGGAGTTGGCGCCAAGGGTTACCTCGATGTCGCGCAAACTCTCGCGCCAAGTTAACTGAGCAAAAGCCATGATTCTGAATTGCTCTGCGCAATTGAGCCGACGAACCCCACTGTCTGCGTTGTAGCGTTGAACGATCCGAGTAAAGCTGGTCCAGGGCACAAATTCCATGACTTGCGCGAACAAGGTCTTGCCAGTATTCATAGGTACTCTCCGGCTGGGGGAATACCTCAAAAATACCTGAAAAAGTGGAATTTAAGTTCAAATCGGCACCAAAATAAATCGTCTGGAAAAGCTCATGAATACTGGATTCCTTCTAAAATTGGATCAATTAAACCGGACAGCAGTGAAACTTTTTATATTCTTACCTCCAATAATAGCTCGAACCATGAACAGCATTCCTTTAGATAATACGCAACTTTGGACCGCATTGTTAAGTGCCTGTGTTGGAACGTATTTCTGCAGATCTGTAGGAG
>CAIRBP010000085.1 GCA_903876885.1 uncultured Burkholderiales bacterium
ATCTCTGCTTATGATTACTCTATCTTCGGCTCAATTAAGGGAGTAGTCTCCGAGATCTCTGCAGATGCTGTGGCCAAAGAGGAGCGGGGTCAGACGGTTTATTACTATATCGCGCGTATTGAAACACAGACAAATATGATGAACGCTGTCGGCAAGAAACTCCCCATTATTGCTGGTATGCAGTCAACCGTAGATATTATTACGGGTCATAAAACCGTGCTGAGTTATTTGCTGAAGCCTATTGTTGCAGTTCGTGAAAATGCTTTCAGAGAGCGCTAAGCCTAACTTGGGCGAGCTTTTAAGGCAAAAGATTTTGCGAACCTGGAGTCTTAGATTAGCTTTGCGCACCGCACTCTTGATTTTTGTCTCAACAGTAGCCTGTCTAGTATCTAACTCTTTATTTGCTGCGGATGACGGCTCAATTCCCTACACAGTAAATACTCAAAACGTGCCTATGACTTTTGAGCGAGTTCAGCGCTGTGCGCCTATGCCAAGTGAATTGCGCACAGATTTGCGAACAGATGTAGCCACAAACTCCAAGTGCCTGAATATCCCACAGGAGTTAGGCTCAGGTCCTATTATTTTGGCCCAGGGCACCATTGGACTTCACAGTTCGGACACTCTAGCTCAAATAACACCTGAGTGGCCGCAGGGTTCCATCGTCGCGTTCCAAAGTTTAGGCGGAGATTTGATGGGAGGGTTAAGACTTGGCCAGTACATAAGGGCAAGAAGTTTTTACACATTTGTTCCAAATGCGGTGATCGGAAAGGACGGTCCTTTGCCAAGCAATGACGCGGGTAAATGTTTTTCCGCCTGTGCTTATAGCTTCTTAGGCGGAGTTGCAAGGCGAGTTAATGAGAAAGCGCTCTACGGAGTTCACCAGTTTAGAGCTCAGGAAAGTGGGCTTGACTCAGTGCAGACACAGAAAATTTCAGCAGTTTTAGCCAAATACATGGATGCAATGAACGTCAGTCGCTTGCTTCTTGATCAGGCCATGTTGACCGATCCTGGAAAAGTAAATATTGTTAATGAGAGCCTTAGAAGATCTTGGAGAGTGGAGGCGTCCCTAGACTACACCGCCCAGCAAGCCTTACCCAAGTGGAGACTGGAGGTCTCAAGCACTGGAAACCGACTTGCCTTTACTTCCAGAAAACAACTAAACAGTGCTGCTGTGATGACCATAGCTTTGACCCCAATTAACGGTCAAATGAGGCTTCTCCTGATCGTCAAGCCCGATCCTTCGCAGGAGGGAAACCCAAGTTGGCTAGATTACTTCTTAAAAGAGGTGAGCCTACAGGTTCAAGACGGATCTAAGGTGCACATATTGCAACCTATTACAGGTTGGGGAAAGGCGGGTAACGTCAATACCGCCGGGACTAAACAGATTTGGTTCGCGATAAACGATGAGCTTATCCAAGAGCTCAAAAATACAACTAAATTTACAGTTAAACCTCTTTGGACCGATCTACCCAAGGGATTAGATGTTGAGAATGTTTTTGGAACAGAGGGGCTACAAGAGAATTTAGCGGGCTTGTAGTTTCTCCTTTAACTATTTAAAGTCGCGTGGCTAAATCGGTGGTTTAGTGATGTCCCAAAATACTATGGTCATTTTTAACGGCGATGGTATCAAAATAGGGGGAGAAATCCTCCACGCTCCAACCAAAAGCAATTAATGCTTTGTGAAAGAGTTTTAACTCCTCTGGGTCGGCTTTACCGTTTGCGAGAAGTGAGTCTGCCATATTGGTCAATACACAAAGCCTTTGACTGTCATCCACTAAAGGCGCAGCCTCAGCCAGAAAATGCTCAAGCTCATTGGACTTAACATAAGTTACGGCGTTTTTAAATAAATGCTCGTCCCCAGCAACGATAGATTGCAGTTGACCTAGCTCCTCCTCATCAATCTCGCCGTCGGAGGCCATAACGTAAATAACTGCGATGGTTAGTATGAGATAGGGATTTAACTTGAGTGGCTCAGGCTTGGATGATCTAAATAGACTCATGGTGGGTGTTAGTAAATAATTGAATAAAAATTTAAGCTAGGTGAGATTTTAAGAGTTTTTGCCTAAGAGCTAAAGAAGAAATAAATGGAGAAAGAAATGAGAACAAGCAAATGAAGAGAAGCAAATGAAGAGAAGCAATTGAAGAAAAGCAAATGAAGTTAAAACCATTACATCAGAAAAGATTATCTGATGTCATTCATTGACTTTTTATTAAAAAAATTAATTAGGATTTAAAAGCCAGTGCTTTTGTTGCAATAAGTGCTGATTTGTTCGCCTGAAATTTTGACATATCGTCTTTTTGAACTATTCTTTTTTCGTGGATATCTAAGTGAAGTTGTTTCAGGTTAACCACCTCAGATTTTCTATGCGTCAAGCGTTCATCCAGGAAGGTACTTAAATTATCTTTAGTCATATTTTTGTATAAGCAAAAAGCCAATAAATTTATAAAAAAGTTAACTGCGTAAACTATGCGGACAAATCCTAACAACTTAAACGGATCGGTGCAACAAGCTTTGGATTAAAAATCCGTAATTGCAAGCAAATGCAAGCCTCCTCTCTGGCCTAATTGGGTCTTGAATGCTGTCGAAGGGAAAAGCAAGCTTCTCAAATTTTCGCTATGTAAAGTGAAGATTGCAAATAACTTTGATAACTTATAGCGTTATGTCTGGTTCAACTTCCTATTTAATTCCGCCAAAGAGTCTGCACTCTAATGGACTTGATAAATTCAAATATACCCAGGCGTTAGAGTTAATTGTTGCTGCACCTAGCGAATTGCCATTAACACTTTTGGCCAACATTATTGAAATTACTGATGCTGAACTATTAGCAGACGAATTAAAGGAAACTGTTTTTTTAGTATTTAATGAAAAAAATGAAATTTCAGTTGCAAGTGGAACTCTATTAAAAGATATTTTTTATGGTGATACAGAAGAGGATCTAAATCTCAGAATAAATAGATCAAGAGTCATTATTGGCGAATACCTGTGGTCACAGTATCTTCAGTTTGGATCCAGTGAATTCAAATTTTATATCTATTACTGGCTACTAGAACTTTTGCCTTTTACAAGAGCTTGGGAAGCAACATCAGAGAATACAGAGCAACTGATCACTTACGCAAATCTAATTTCATTTACCGGCCAACACAACAAGACCGTGATCATTCACGAAAGAGTAATTGAGATTTTTCGCCAGTTGCAATCTAAAACTGAAAGTAATGCTGAGAAAATTGCGATTGCTAATATAAGACTGGCGAATAACTTGATCACTATCGGTCAGTTTGATAAAGCAGAGAAGTTGCTACTTGAATGCCTGAGTCAATCTGAGAGTGATCCTAGTCAATTCTCTATAACTACAAACGCTTTAATACCCAACTCAATCGGACACCTCTACAAAGAAAAGGGCGATTACGTTAAAGCTAGGCCGCATTTAGAAAAATCAGTTGAGCTTTATAAAACTCATTTCGGTGAGCACGATAACGACACAACAAAGGCCATCAACGATTTAGCTATTCTAAATAAGGAGTGCGGTGACTATGTAAAGGCAGAGGAGTTGTACCGCACGCTGCTAGCCACTAAAGAGCAGCAAATATCCACTGATCCCCTGGGACTTGCCCACACTCTCAATAATCTTGCTATTTTGTTAGAACAGACAGGCAATTATGAAGAGTCAGAATCTTTACAAAGAAAAGCTCTGACCATCCTTTTAAAGGAGAAGGGCGAGCACAATCCTGAGACTGCAGCGGTACAGGCTAACTTAGCTTCCCTATTGAGGTTCAAAGGTAAACACGCTGAATCTCAAGACTTCTTTGTTAGATCCCTTCACACCTATGAAAACGTTTTGAGGTGGAATAACCACCTTCACACTGCCCACGTACAACAAGGGATGGCGCAGCTATTGATAGACCGTGGTCATTTCAAGGATTCAGAAATATATTTCCGAAAGTCTTTAAAAATTAGAGAAGGTATCGTCGGTAGAGATCATCCCCATACTGCTTTTAATCTTCACGGATTGGCACTTTTATTGGTTGATCAAGGTGAATACAACCAAGCAGAGATTTTGCTTCAAAGAGCCTTGAATATAAGAACTAAAAGTTTGGGTGATGCACACTCCCTCACTGGTTACTCTCATCATGCCTTGGCCAACCTGTACTTTGACCTGGGAAGGTACACGGAGTCCCAGGACGCTTACAAACGTGCCATAGACATACGCACCCAGACCCTAGGTGCTGAGCATGTTCACACAGTTCAGTCTGTGCAAGGCTTGGCTAATTTATTATCTGAGTTAGGTGAGTGGGACCAAGCCAAGGAGTATTACAAAGTAGCTTTGCGCGTTCAGGCAAGAGAGTTGGGTGAGGATCACCCAGATACTGTTGCAACGCTCAATAATTACGCCAACCTCCTTAGCCACTTGTACGAACTAGAAGAAGCCGAGAGACTTTACAGTCAAGCCCTGGCTATCAAGGGCGAGCTCTACGGCTCTGATCATAGATCGACTGCAACTACGCTTTGTAATTACGCTAATTTGCTGCGGCAACTGGGTAAGCTTAAAGAGTCCCATAAGCATTTCCAAGAAGCGCTCTATATATTCGAGGAGGTCTACGGCAAAGAGCACGTTAACACGGCTAACGTGCTTCACGGTCTGGCCGGAGTTTTGCACGATCTGGGGGACTATACAGAGTCGGCTGAAATGCATAACCGCTCTATAAGTATTCGAGAGAAAAAATTAGGTGATAAACACCCTCATATGGCTCATTCCCTGCACGGATTAGCCAGTTTATTGCTTGATCAGGGCGGTTATGAGGATTCGAGAAAGATGCATGAGTCCTCCTTGGCGATCAGATCTCATCATTTCGGTGAGGATCATCCCCACACTGCACAGTCCTTGCATGGACTGGCAGCACTGCTACATGAGATTGGTGAGTTAGATGAGTCCCACAAACTCCACGATAAAGCGCTCGAGATCCGTTCTCAAAAATATGGCCATGATCATCCGATCACTGCGCATTCGTTTCATGGACTAGGTCATCTCCTACAAGACAAGGGCGACCACTCCGAGTCAGAGGAGCTAATGCAAAAAGCTTTTAAGATCAGATCCGAGAGGCTAGGGCACAGTCACCACCACACTGCGCACAGCATTCACGGGCTAGCTACTTTGCTGCACGAGAAAGGCTCGTTTGTTGATTCTGAAATCCTTCATAAACAGGCGCTTGAGATACGAGAGGATATCTTAGGTGCTGATCACCCGCATACGTCCCACTCTATACACGGTTTGGGTAACCTAATGATATCCATGGGTGATCATGATACGGGAGCAGAGCTTTTAAACAGAAGTCTTATTGCACGTAAGAAAAGTCTTGGAGCTGCGCACCCCTACATAGCTCAGACCTATCAAAGCATAGCCAAGTTGTTGCATTTGCAGCAGAAACATGAGGTAGCGGATAGCTATAACCACAAGGCACTTGAGATATTAGAGAGTGTATATCCCGAGAATCATCACTCACTTGCCAGCCTCATGCACAGTATGGCGCATGTTAAAGATGATCTTGGAGATTTTGTATCGGCTCATTTGTTTCACACCAAAACGGTTAAGATTCGTGAGGCTGTATTTGGGGATGATCATAAGCATACCCACATTAGTAGAAATTCCATGAAAAATTTTATGGAAAGTAATTTGAATGTGAAATCAACTGCTCCAGAGACCGTATTAGATAAGCTCAAGAAAACAAAGGTCGGTAAGTATTTTTCAGATCATATTTTGAATAAAAAAACTTAGTCCCAACCCTAGCCCTAGTATTAGGATTAGCGGTTAGTTTTCTAATGTTTATTTGCGTAAGATTATTCGCGTAGGCTTATTCGCGAAGGCTTATTCGCGAAGGCTTATTTACCAGCCACTTTAACCATAAGATTTCGTTCATCTTGCTCAAGGCATTTAGCGATTGCAAGTGTGAAAGATTTACAGGCTTTAAGCAACAAACGGTGCGGAACACCGCGTCGGTAGGGGAGGTAGTACTCTGTTGTCATCACGGGCTTTAAGTTGATGATCTCAACATCAAAGTGTAGAGCAGGTGTTTTCTCATTCAGCTCATTCGCAAAGACCTGTATCTCATCTAAATTACTCCAGTCATTGGCTTTGCAGATGGCTTTGACAACCAAGTTCTTTGTTGTGGTGTCAATTTGTATGCTGAAAGGCACCTCTGCACCGCCAATAACTGCAACCTCTTCCTCAGATACTTTGCGAGTGATAAATCCCTTTTGTGAGAAAAAGCGGTCCAGCAGTTCTGCTTTGAGTTCAACAGGCTTCCAAATAGACTGTGTGAAGTCCTCAATTTGACAACGGGTCTCCTCAACTAACTCCAAAATGTGAGCTGCCATGACGGGCGCAGTCTTTCTCTCCACTTTGAACCAATCGACCAACATAAAGGTGAGTGCATGTACGATTTCATCAAAGGGGCCTGTACCGATTCGCATAGCCGGCGGAGCGGTTTGCGCGATTGGGTTGCTCTGGGTGATCTTCTCTTTAGGGAAGATGTAGGAGACAAATTTGATCTGATCAGAGATGAGATTTTCAACACTTGAGTTAAAGAGGTAGTGACGAGTCTCTTTCTTCTCAACAACTGTTTTGTGAAGCTCTGTGACGATTTCGGTGAGCAGTTCTTTGGGTTCGCCGTATTTACCCAGTGCATCGAAGAATGAGAATTTGTTGGTCTTAACTTTCTCAGCTTGCGCGGCGGCGGCGTCTTTCTTGGTCTTGGGTTTAGCAGTCGTTATTGTGATGACGGTTGCATCAATGATGCTCCCGCCTGTGATCATCAGGCTATTTTCTTTATACAGCTGATCGGTTTTGGCTTTTAATTTGTCCTTAATGCCGTCAGTTTCGAGTAACTTTTGAAATTTCTCGATTTGCGCAGCATCGGGCAGGTTGGTCTCGTTTTGTCCAATACCTGCGAAATCTCGCATGGAAACTGAATCAAAAAGTAATTCTTCTAGTGCAATATTTGATAAATTAAACCACTGTTGCAGGTAATATAAACGCAGTCTTTGCTTTAATTCCTTTGCAACGTTTTTGTTGGTACTTGCATTTGGATAAATGGGTTCAACCAGCTTGATCAGCTCAGGCCAAGGCATCACGTGATCCATTTTCTTCAAGAATGCGCCTCTGCGAGTTGTTTTTGCAGACTTCTCTACCGGTTTCTCTTCTACTTCCTTAATGACTAACTTAAGGCTTTCGATCTTGGCGAGCAATTCATTTGCGCGCTTTTCAATAACTTTGGTTGTTTCTTTAGCGAGATTGCGTTCGTTGAGAGCAGTTACTTTCTTTGCTGTGAACCTTGCTAATTCGCGCTCGATATTGTCAAGTGCGTTTTCGCAAACCACTAATTTTCTAGCGCTCTCTTCTTTGCTAATTTCAAGCGACTCTAAATCATCGAGGTATTGATCTAATTGATCGTAATGCTTCTCAAGCGTATGCGCGATTAACGGATCAGAGAATTGTGCAACTGTCATGCTAAATCCTGTATACCTAATAGCTTTTTGTTAATGTAGTCTCATCCATATTCAGTAGACGTATGAATCATCCCTAAACTTTGACTTTAACAGGGACATTCATTGCCCACAACCCTTAACCCGCCTAGCGTTCTAGAGCGTTACTTGAGAGCGAATGATTTAGTATGCAATTTTAGTCTTAAAGTATTCAAATACTTGCATTGGCTTGCAAGTCTGCACTCTTACTGGACTCTTACTTGACTTATCCTGCCCTGATTCTCGACTCTTATCAGATCGCTAATAAATTTCAGTTTGTAGAGCGTTTAGTTATTTTCTCCAAGCTTAATCGGGGTCTACTCCCGGATTGCTCAGGACCGAAATTCTTCCGCGAGATACCTTCTTTAAGTGCTGTTTGATGATCTTGTAGATGTCTAGATCAAACTCAGGTGCCGAGCATTCAATTAGTCCTTGTAGATCCTCATAGTTCTTTGCAGTCCCAAGGTAGCTCCATTTGTTAAACACATGACTAATGTCACCCTCTCGCACTGCTATCGCACCAGGGTAGGGCCAAATCGAGAGTTCCCACTTTTCAAGGGCCGAAGTGAGTTTGAGGTTGTGTACAGATGGTTCCTCAAGTCCTACGCAAGCACCACCGCACATCTTCAACTGATATCCGAAACACGGTTTGCCGGGACTGGTCTTCTCAAGACCAAGAACCGCTGTGCAAAGGTAATTGGCCTGTGCTAAGTTTTTGAGTAACTCCGTTGCAGCACGTTTACTTACAAAGGGTCCGTAAACGTGCTCCTGCGATCCAGGCGTAAATTCATGTTTTGACTTCAAACTTGCAACCAGGTAACCTCGCTTGTCTGGCTCCAAGCCCCAAGCGCACATATCAGTGTTTCTTCTAAGCCTAACGTTCATGGTCGGTAAATGCTCTTTGATCAGCTTGGACTCAAGGAGCAAGGCTCCGAGCTCTCCGCTGGTCTCAATCCACTCGATATGCTTCACACGCAGGGACATCTTTGCTTCCTTGCGCTGGGTTAGAGCGTTTTGGAAGTGACTCAGCACCCTGGTCCTGAGTGTTTTACTTTTGCCGATGTAAAGATACTCCAGGTTGTCGGCATAAAAGATATAAACACCTGGTGTATCTGGGATGGAAGTTATTAGTGAGTGATCGATATGGGCGGGTAAAGTGCTTTGTTTTAAAAGTTGAGCGATGCACTCCAGAAGTCTCGCTATTCCAAAACGCTGCACGCAAACTCTCCAAAATTGCAAAAGTATGTCAGCGTCCCCCATTGCTCTGTGTCTTGCCTCACACTTTAATCCGTGGGATTCAATGATGGTGTCAAGGTTGTGTCGTTTTTGTTCGGGGAAGAGGAGTCTTGAGAGTTTGACAGTACAAACCACTTTGGGTTTAAAGTCAATATCTACTCTTTTAAATGCAGCTCGCAAGAATCCGTAGTCGAACCGGGCGTTGTGAGCAATAAATATTTTGTTCTCAAGCTCGCGGTGTAAATCCTTTGCAATTTCTTCAAAAGTTGGCTTACCCTGAACCATTTGCGGAGTAATGCCGGTTAAGGTGGTAATGCCAGGAGGTATATAAGTCTCGGGATCCAGGAGAGTTTCAAAGCGACTGACTGTTTCTTTTTTTTCTTTATTTTTTTCGTCTGTTGCTAGAGTAACAATCGCTATTTCGGTGATCCGGTCACGGTCGAAATTAGATCCAGTGGTCTCAATATCTACAAAGGCTAGTGAATTCACGTCTGGCTGCTTAAGAAGAATTTAATGGATAGCTTGGATATGGTCTTGTAGGTCTTTTCAGTCTTTTCAGCTTAATCTGACCAATTTACTGGACCTGATGGTTACGGCTTTGAGAGGCTTTGAGAGGCTTTGAACCCTACACGTTATCATTGATGAGCGCCCATCGCTCATGGTCTCGCCAATCACCATTTATTTTTAAGAACTTTGGACTGTACCCCTCATATAAGAGTCCGACTGATTTAGCAAGTCCAATAGAGGACTTGTTGTTGGGTTGAATATTGGCCTCTAAGCGGTGTAGCTTTAGTTTTTTAAAGGCTTTATCAATAATTAGCGTTAAAGCTTCCTTCATATACCCTTCGCCTCTAAATCCTTCAAAGGCATAGTAAATCAAATAGCCGCATTTGAAATGACCCATAAAAATATCCCTAACTTCAATGACGCCAATGAGTGCGTCATCGCCTCCCCTGCGGACGAGGTATGCTTTGTCCTCAGGTGCTGATAGATCCTCCATCAGTTTTGCAAAAGCTTTGCGCGATTTAACAACTTCAATCCATGGTTTCAAGGCGCTTAGGCTCTTTTTAACCGCTCTTAGATATTCTTTTTCATGCTTGGGTTGAAGTTTTTCAAGATAGATACGCTTACTAGATGTCATGGTCTATCTTACCTATTGGTTATTTTGCGCAGATGGCTGGGGTGAGTTTTTAGTCTGCAAGTATTCTTGGTAATTTTAGCGGAGTTACCCTAAATGCAGTTTTATGGTTAAATTTGAAGATATAGTAAATACTTATAAGATTTTTTTCTCAAAAATCTGAAGTCAAAAGCGATACTTAACCCAAATCGTTTTGAATTTAAAAATTAGGATAGTTCGATGAGTGATTTAGCCCGATTAGAAGATCTCCCGCTCGAGTACCGTGAGGCATTGACTGCGCAAAACCTAGTGCCGCTTTGGCCTAGCCTTCGCGGAGTCCTTCCCCCTCAAAAGCCAAAGGCTCAAACTGCGCCTACATTTTGGTCCTATCAAGCTTTAAAGCCTTTACTTTTAAAAGCGGGTGAGCTCACACCTATTGAGAAAGCGGAGCGACGTGTGTTGGTGCTTGCAAACCCTGGGCACGGACTAGAGAAGATGCAGGCTAGTCCTGCAATTTATTTAGGCATGCAACTCTTACTCCCTGGAGAGTGGGCGCCTTCGCACAGACATACCCCAAACGCTGTCCGCATGATCGTAGAGGGGGAGGGTGCTTACACGACGGTTAACGGAGAGAAATGCCCCATGAGTCGTGGGGATCTGATCCTCACTCCAACAGGCCTTTGGCATGAACACGGACACGACGGAGACAAGCCAGTCGTTTGGCTTGATGTACTGGACCTCCCGCTTGTTTATTACACGGAGACTTCTTACCATGTAAACGGTGGGCGGCAAGAGACTGACGGCGTGAGGGGCGACAAGATCTATAAATACGCGGGCGTGGTCCCAACGCGTAATTTTGAGCGTAGCACCAAGACTTATCCAGTGATTCGATACCCCTGGACAGAGGTTAGGGAGTCACTCACTTCGCTTGGTGCGGAGGAGCCCGGTTTGAACACCGTGATGGTGACCTATATCAATCCAGAGACTGGTACAGATGCTGAAAATATCTTAGGCTACTACGCACTCATGCTTCGTCCCGGGCAGACGCTCACTATGCCAGTTCGTTCCCCCTCCTGCGTCTATCACGTGATCGAAGGCGCTGCAAAGGTCAATGTACTGGAGCATCAGTTCAGTCTAAACGCGGCAGATACGTGTTGCGCGCCTGGGTATACGCAGGTAACTCTAATCAATCAAGAGAAGAGCAAACCTACATTCCTTTTCCTCGCAGATGAGTCACCCCTTCACCGCAAGTTGGGTGTCTACGAGGTCAGAGATCAGTCTTGAGCTTGCTGTATTTCTCAAAGCGGTCCAAATTAAAGAATAAATGCGATAAGCTTATCCGTATACTCTTCTCACACTCATTCAGTATCTTCCTTGGAGACAAAATGTTCAACACTCGTGGATTTAAGATAACTCAGATCATTAAAGCTTTGAAATGGGGCTCATGCTCTTTACTGGGTGCACTGAGCCTCTTTGCTAGTGCGCAGCAAGCCTCAACTTTTCCGAGCAAACCTGTCACGATCGTGACTGCCTTTGCGTCGGGTAGCGGGCCCGACGCCGTGCTTCGCCAAGTCAGCGAGAAGCTCTCAAAGCTTTGGGGGCAGCCCGTTCTCATACAAAACAAACCCGGTGGAGGCGGTTTTATTGCGATTGAATCGATGGTGCGTTCTGCCCCAGACGGATATACCCTCATTCAACTCGATAGTGAGCATTTAGCTGCGCTTCCCCATCTTTATAAATCCAAAGGTTTCGTGACTTTGAATGCTCTTGACCCGGTCGCGCCTATGTTTAGGACCCCTTTTCTGATCGCGGTTGCAACGGACTCCAAATGGCAAAACATGAAGGATTTGATCGCTGCAGCAAAAGCGGATCCTGGCAAGGTGACTTTTGGCTCTTGGGGTATCGGTAGTCCAGGGCACCTGGGCGGTGAAGAGCTTAGTTTACTGACTGGCACTGAGATGACTCATATTGCATACAGGGAGGTCTCTCAACTCTTCACCTCCGTTGGTTCAGGTGACGTGCAGTGGAGTCTGGGTAGTATTCCCTCTAGTCAAGGAATTTTTAAGGCAGGCAAGATTCGCTACATTGCTGTAGCGACTCCAAAGAGACTCACTATCATGCCTGATGTGCCTACGGTAGCAGAGGCCGGAGGGCCCCAGGGGTTTTACGTTAACTCATTTGTGACCCTTCTATCCCCTAAAGGTATCTCCCCTGAGGTTCGCTCCAAAATTAATGCCGATGTGATTAAGGTCCTGGCTGATCCTGAGGTGAAGTCTAGGTTTGATACCTTCGCTTTTGAAGGATTGACTTGGACGCCTGAGGAGATACGCAAAAATGCTGAGGTTAAAGAGAAGATCTATCAAAAGCTAATTGAGCGTAAAAACATCAGTCTAGATTAATCACTCTACACTGGTTCAACTGAGCTAGCGAGCACGCTAGCTTCATGCTATTTACTAGCGGGCGAGGGGGCGTCAAACTAGATTAACTAAAGCGCCTGTCTTTGAAGTTAATCGCCCCATCTCCCATCATTAATATGCGAATAACTTTCCTATAACCTTCTTATAACCTTCCTTTAACTTTCTTATAAGTTTGGATTGCCCTATCGTTGACGTTGGGTATATCTGCTGCATACAAGTTGCAGGTTAAACACGTGATGCAATTTATCTTCACTTTGTCTGAAATATTAGTAACGCTACATATAAAAAATCACGGCGGTTTTGAGTCCTATTTCAAACTAGCTTGGCCCATTTAGGGGCTCATGATTTTTTTATGCTGAAGGGTTTAAAGTGGTTTAGGACTCGGGATCCAGGAAATCCCTAGGATTTTTAATCCTCACTAACACTTAATTTGCGAATTTCAATTACCAAAGTTCCTTTGCATTTATAGGTCTCTTGAGCTTGGCTATGTGCCTTAGGATACATTTGCAGCGGGAAAACGGTGCGAGTTATGAACCCAGGCAATACCCGACCCAGGTGCACGGATGTACTGAAATCCATAAACACTTTTATGCTTAGAAGTGAATGGATATAGTGCATTTAAACAATTGATTTCTTTGGATTTTTTCGAGTGATTATTTAATTTCATTCTCGAGTGTTGTGAGATATTTAGGGGTGTAGTTTTGATTCGAAAATCGTGAATGCATGTCATATCAAAGTGCATTGATGTTCTTGCATTTTGATCATTGAAGTTTCTATTTTTAGTTCATCACTTAATGGTTTAAAAATTCATCAAAAATGATGTGTTGTTTTTCTTGAAAAAAAGGGAACGATTTTTTTGAATTTCAATGAATTATTTGTTACACTCCAAAAATCAGATCAGCAATCTTTGACAAAAAATATTAAAGTTGTCTTTGTAGTTTGTTGAAAAACTGAAGGTGCAAAAAAAAGATTGATCATCTACCTTCATGTTTTCAATTATGCGAATCTAGTTTTAAAGGCAGAAAACATTGATCTTTTTAGTTAACAGGGTGATGCGTGCTTTTTGATCACTGTGCAGAATGCAAACGTTGTTGCAATACTGAGCAGGGACAAGCTCCCCTTGAAATTACCTTGACTGCAACAGAAAGCGACCGTATCGGCGAATTTTGCGTCGACGGTAATTGCCAGTACTTAGGCGATAAAGGTTGCACCTTAGGCGCTAAAAAACCCTTCAGCTGTACGCTGTATCCGCTCTCTTATAACCCCAAAGCGCGTCGATTCTCATTTGATACCGAGTGCCCGCTCATGCCTATTTATTTTGAGCAGCTCGGGGATCCGGCTAGTGAAGCCTCAGAACATTTAGCCCAAGTCTCCAAACAAATCCAAAAGTTGGAGGCGACGGATCCTGAGTTCCTCCAGACCAACTACGAAATTGACATTGACTATTTCGAGTTGAAAAAGCTCCCCACAAAACCTTTAACTAGGAGTGCATCCAAATGAGTGAAGTTTTAACCTCGGTGACAAACCCCTTGCAGTCAAGTGCCGTATCAGAGGATACAAGCGCTGCGCCTGTAAAAGAAGCGTCCACTAAAGTAAAGCGCATCAAGCCAGCACTCCGGGTCAAGGAAGTTGGAAATCAGAGCTGGACGTCCAAGAACTTGGTCGTCAAAAGTGACCACAACAACATCCGTTACTACACCACAAGATGGGACGCGCTGTGCCCTTACATCGAGGTGACTGAGGAGATGCTTGACATGGCCCCCAAGCCATTTGTTGTTTATGCAATTCCCCCAGATAGCCCATTTGGTGTACCCATCAACGACAAATACGGATTGGTTAATGTCGCTGATGAAGGCTTTTGGGCCGATGAGCGTAGAACCCGTAAGTTTAAAGAGTTGGACAAACAGTACAGGAACTTTGAGTACTCTGAGGAAGTGATTCCTGGCTACGAGTTGTCAGTCTCTGACATCTTTGAGATGGGAGGGGAGCACTTCGCCAATTACTGTATCGACGACCGTGAGGTTGAAGGATTTATTGATTACATCCGTAAGTTAGATGTGCTCGTCCTTCGTGTACACGACAGTGAGGGTGAGTTGGTTCTAACGGACGTCTCTATCCTTTTGCCTGAATATAACCAGGTATACGGAAGTTTTTGCCAGTGGAACCGTGAGTTTAAGAACAGATCCCCAGGTATCTATGCTTGCTTGCTAGCGAGTCGCTGGGCGGCAAAGAATGGCTACAAGTTCTATAACTTAGGTCCAGTGGATGATTACGGCTACAAGTCACTCTTTGTGACTGAGTACGAGCCGATTTACGCTCTTGTAATGACGGACTTGGATCACCCCTTGGTGCTAGATCCAACGTCCCCCATTAACATTGACTTTAAACCTCACGAGCTCAACCAAATTTATAGAACAGTCCCTGAGCAAAAGCTCGTTAATGCTGTTGGCTAAAGCCTCTGTATGGCTTGATTGAGTTCACAAAGTCCAATAAAGTAAGGCCCTAATTTTTAGGGCCTTACTTATTGATGCGCTTGATTCGCTGGTTTGCCCCATGTTGATAAGGGGCAATCTTTATTTAAAAGTGTGCTTCTCGCCAAACGTTATGTCGTAATCCATCATCAACTCTTCGCCCGTTTTGATGGCTCTTAGAGTGACTAACTTATCGTTCTTTTTAAACTGCACGTTAGGTTTCTTGGAGTGATTCAAGTACACCGCGAGGTCCATACAGTTCAGGCCAATCGAGGGTACCAAGAATTTATCTTTATCGAAGTAGCAAAAGATTTTCATTTGCTTCTTGACAGATGCAGGGATGCCTTTTAGCTCCTTGTGGGAGAACGTGACATCCTTGTATTTCATTTTGCTCTTAAGAGGATTAACACCCTTGGGGATAGGCTTGAGGGCGAAGACGCCGATGCCGTGAACCTTGGATACCCCTAAGCGGCAATACACCTCTTCGTTTAAGTGTTCTAAGAGTTTCTTTTTGAGTTCTGACATAGATGAATTCCAATGATAAGTGAAAGCAGGGTTCTTGCCCCTTGGGCAAGCAAGTCCGTGATTGTAGTCAAGCCTTAGACAAAATGGTGAAAATTTACAATCTCTCGCCCATATATATCGCTTAGCCACAAGCCCATGACTTGCCTGATTGTCTTGCCAGCTTGCCTTGGTGGTTACTAATTTGGTGCTTGTTTCATTGAGGTGCATTTGAGCGTGGTTTTCGTGCTTGTGCAGAGTGCCACGGGTCACAGCAAAGAGCGCCGCAGAGTCTGGGACAATAGCGAGCAATAGCTAGCAATAGCGTTGAGAGTGGACACTAGTCACGAAGTACGAAGTATGAAAGACTGAGTGCGGGCATACCAGCTTGAGCATTGGGGCTCGTTGCTTGGAAGATAGGGAAGATTGGAAGATTTTAAAAATGAAAGAGACTCATGACCGAAAAAGACTTCAACCAATGGCTGATTAGTCATAAAGACGCCTTTAACCTTAAGTCCTTTGACACCAAACCCCCAGCTAATGAGCACTGGGAGGAGCAGTTTAAGTCTGAGAATATGCAAAAGTTGGGTGAGAGACTGGGTCAACTCCAGTCCTTACTCCATGCCAGTAAGTCCAGGGGCCTACTGCTAATCCTACAAGGCATGGATACAGCCGGCAAGGACGGGGCTATTAGACGCGTATTTAGCCATGTGAGCCCTCTCGGGGTGAGGGCTGAGGCGTTTGGAGCTCCCACAGAACTTGAGTTACAGCATGACTTTCTTTGGCGGGTTCACCAAAAGACGCCATCATTGGGCGAGATCGTTGTTTTTAACCGAAGCCACTATGAGGATGTACTCGTAACAAGGGTGAAGGGGTGGATTTCAAAAGAGGTTTGCACAAGGCGTTACGCGCACATCAGAGCGTTTGAGGAGTTACTCCACGACCAAGGGATAAAGGTGATTAAGTGCTTCTTAAACATCTCCAATGAAGAGCAAAAGCGACGACTGAAAGAGCGGATGGACGATCCCCATAAGCAGTGGAAACTCCAACCCTCAGACTTTGAGGACAGAAAGCTATGGGACCAATTTGGACATGCCTATCAAGACGCCATCAAAGAGACCTCTACCGCCGAAGCTCCTTGGTACATCATCCCCGCAGACTCTAAGCACTACAGAGATCTATTTCTGACTCAACTACTCATCCATACCCTTGAGCAAATGCAGCTTAAGATTCCCAAGCCTAAATTTGATTTATCGAAAGTTACTTTGGTATAGCGCTTTGTCGGCTTAATGCTTTTAATCTGCTGAGCCTTTCGCATACCTAAAAGCAGGAGTGAGCTATTGCTCCCTTTTAATTTCTCCCCAAAAGTAATTGGGCGCTGCACTGGGGCTGTCTGGGTCTAATGCAAAATAAACCTCCCTTAAACCCACCTCAAAGGGGGGGTAAAGGCCGGATTCGTCGACCTGTGGAAGTTGGATCTTCAAGTTTTGAAAGACGTAATAGTTCAGAGCCTTTAAAAAGGAATCAAAGTTTTTAATGGCCGGATGGTCATTGACTGATGTGATTGACCAACTATTGGGTTTACTGGAGGGTAGGATTTGAATTTCAAAGGATTGTCTCGGATGCAGCTGTCCGTACTGCTCAATGTCATAGATCACAGAGCCCGAGAGGGTATGGGGTTCTGAATTTAGTAAGCTAAGACTTTTCGGGTAAATTTTGATGTATGACATTAAAGGGCATGCAAGTCAAATGCAACGCAGCGGTGAATAAGAGAAAGTAAGAGAAAGCAAATCACAAAGTAAATCAATGAAGCAATTGAGCGCGAAAATTCAACTGTTTTCTTGCTCTTCAATTGTAGCCAATTCACCTCTTTGATCCCACCGAACAGGGTTGAAGGAAGCATTTAGCAAATGGTATTATTGTGCAAATAAATCACTTGCATCAATTGCATACCTCATAACTCGTCCACCCGTGCCCAAGTTATATCTTTCTTGAAGAAACCGTTTTTTTCAATCCAATGTTCATTAAATTTAAAAACACAATCTCCTTATTTCCAACGTGCTCTGGTCTTTTTAGACTCCTTGCTCAACTCCTTGTTGCTTCGTCTTTAAGCATTGCCAGTGCTCAGATGCCGACCCAGACTATAAAGATTATTGTTCCCTTCACGCCGGGTACAGGTCTTGATACGATCGCTCGTGCGGTTCAGCCCAAACTAAGTGAGAGACTGGGGCAAACCGTTATTGTCCAAAACATGCCCGGAGCCAGCGGCAATATTGGGACGGATTTTGTTGCTAAATCCGTCCCCGACGGCTCAACGCTTCTCATGGGTGGTAACACCATGATCATGGCCAGTCAGATGTACAAAAATGCTGGCTATCAACCGGTCCGGGACTTTGCACCTGTCAGCCTTGCAGCTTACGGCACCTTTATGCTCGTTGCTCACCCTAAGCTTGGGATTAAGTCTGTTCGCGAACTCATCGCCCTTGCCAAGTCAAAGCCCGGAGACGTCACCTACGGCTCTCCAGGTGTTGGCACGCCTCATCATATGGCAATGGAGCTTTTCAAAAGCGATGCGAGTCTCTTTATGCTGCACGTGCCCTACAAAGGCAGTGCAGGCTATACCCAAGATCTTTTGGCGGGAGAGGTTATGACCGGGTTCTTGCCCGTACACGTAGCCCAAGGCTTCGTTAACTCTGGCCAACTGATTGCACTTGCAGTCGGTAGCGTTAAGCGTCACCCCGCTGCTCCCAACGTGCCCACCTTTGTGGAACAAGGATTTAAGTCTTTTGATGTTGACCTGTGGTACGGATTCTTTTATCCAGTTAAAACACCGGGTTCAGTTGTAGATAAACTCAATAAAGAATTGGTCGCTGTTTTGTCTACTCCAGAGATCAAGGATATTTTGGCCAAAGCTGGTTTAGACGCCGCTTCTTCCACACCCAAAGACCTGGGTCAAATCGCCGTAAAAGATTATGCGCGGTGGGGGGCTCTCATCAAGGCAAAAGGGATTACATTTGATTAAAAAGTGCAGGCCAAGGATTTGCTGTGGCAAGTGAGATGCTTTATGCCGCCCTAATCGCGCTGGGACTACTTAGTTACTTGGATCGATGGCATGCGCAATCACTTGGAACCCTCGCCACGTAGCCTCAGATCCTAATGCGATTGGCCGCACACCTAAGCGGCTTAATGCGTGCGAGTAGCACATTTGAAGCGCCGGGGTTCCAACAATAATGATTTCTTCTTTTTTCTTGAACTGTTGAGTCTGAAGCTCGTATCCAATC
>CAIRBP010000086.1 GCA_903876885.1 uncultured Burkholderiales bacterium
AAGATGAGAGGTATGCTCACTCCTGAGCAAGGCGCCTTAACAACCCTTTACTGCGCACTTCATGCTCCTCATTCACAGAGCGGCCTTTATTACGCCAACTCACAAATAGACACCCCTACCCCAGCAGCTTACGATCTAGACTTGAGAAAAAGTCTATGGGATCTAAGCATGCGAAGCATTAATCGATAAGTTCTCAGACCTCCACAGGACCAGCAACTATTAGAGCTGGCAAAAGTCTTAAGGCTAATTTATGATACAACTAGCTAATCTAAGGCTGCATGATGATGGGCGCGAGGCGGATACCAACCGTTAGAATCGACCCTACCATGGTTTGAAAAACGTTAAATCCGTTCTTTAATTTCAATTGAAATTGTATTTAACGCTGAATTCATCGCCGGTTGAATCAATAAGCCTGAATCAATAAGCCTGATGGCTCAAAAATAGGACTTACAGTTCCTAGTCAGAAAAGTTTGAATTAATTAAATAAAGGTAAAAAATGAACTACGACAACATCCTAATTGAAACCCACGGCAAAGTGAGATTAGTGAAGCTTAATCGTCCACAAGCACTCAATGCTTTGAGTCCTGAATTAACCCGCGAATTAGCTCACGCTCTCGACTCTTTTGAGCAGGACACTGAAGTACATGTTGTAGTTTTAACTGGAAACGAGAAAGCCTTTGCAGCGGGAGCCGATATCAAGGCCATGAAAGATCTGACCTATATGCAGGCCTATAAATCGGACTTTATAACTGACACTTGGGAAAGAATTACAAAGTTTAGAAAACCAACTATTGCAGCAGTTTCAGGATACGCGCTAGGTGGAGGTTGCGAGTTGGCCATGATGTGTGATTTCATACTGGCGGCTGAGAGTGCAAAGTTTGGCCAACCCGAGATTAATCTTGGCACCATACCAGGCGCCGGTGGAAGTCAGCGCCTAACTCGCTTTGTGGGCAAATCCAAGGCGATGGAGATGGTCCTTACTGCAAGAATGATAGATGCTCAAGAAGCTGAGCGTTGCGGACTTGTATCAAGGGTTATAGCAAACGACAAACTTATTGAGGAGGCTTTAGCAACTGCTCAAAAAATTGCAGCATTGTCAATGCCAATCGTTCTTATGGCAAAGGAAGCAGTCAACCACGCCTATGAAGTATCTTTATCTGAAGGCATCCATTTTGAGAGACGGTTGTTCCACTCGACGTTTGGAACAGAGGACCAAAAAGAGGGAATGAATGCGTTTATTGAAAAAAGAAAGCCAATTTTTAAAAATCAATAACTTTTAATAGCCATATCAAAAGATTTAGAAAAAATAACTCATGACGACCGCACTAGAGCAAGATTATTTACAAACTGAAATTAAAAACGGTATAGGTTTTATAACTCTAAACCGACCAAGCGCTTTGAACACCTTGAATATTTCAATGGTTAGAGCTATGTATGGCGCTTTAATTGAATGGTCGAACAATAATTTAGTTAAGGCGGTTGTGGTTAGGGGCAAAGGTGAGAAGGCATTTTGTGCAGGAGGGGATGTCCGTAGGGTGCACGAGTGCATCGTTAAAGGGCTAAGCGAATACGATGATTTTTTTAAAGAAGAGTTTGCATTAAATGAGTATATATATAACTACCCTAAGCCTTATATCGCTCTAATGAATGGAATCGTCATGGGCGGGGGAATGGGTATCACCCAAGGCGCGAGCTTTAGGATCGTAAATGAGACAACAAGAATTGCAATGCCGGAAACTGCAATTGGCTATTTTCCTGACGTAGGCGCTAGCTATTTTCTAACGCGTCATGACCCAGCAATTGCAAACTATCTTGGCCTTACGGGAAAGAATTTAAATCACTATGACGCTTTGTTTTGTAAGCTAGCTGATTGGAGTTTGCCAAGTGAGAGGTGGGTAGACTTTCTCAATGCTTTAGAAGATTTAGGAAACCTAGCATCTGCCGAAACAGAACTCAAAAATGAAATTACAAAGATCTTGCAATCCTTGAATGGTTCCCGAGATTACGTAGACTCTGAGGTCTATGAAAATATGGATCTTATTAAAACAGTTTTCTCAAGTGATTCTTTACACGCTATTTTTAGCGAGTTAAATAATCTATCAGATAACACATGGAGCAATGAGACTAAAGCAAGTATGCTACGCAACTCGCCCCTTGCAATGGCTGCCACGTTGCAACTCCTCTCTCAAGGTAGGAAGCTTGGATTAAGTGAGTGCTTCAAAATTGAGCTTGAACTCACCCAGCATTGGCGAACAAAGGGTGAGTTTGTAGAAGGCGTTAGAGCTGCGTTAATAGATAAGGACAAGAATCCAAAATGGAAATACTCTATTGACAACGTTGATCAAGCATTTTTAAAACAACACTTCCCTGCGCTTTTCAAATACCATTAACTACAAAAGATTTTACTTAAGCACATTTAAGCACATTCAAGCGCTCCTGCTACTCTCTATTTTTTTTATTATCGAGCTCATTTGATTTGTC
>CAIRBP010000087.1 GCA_903876885.1 uncultured Burkholderiales bacterium
CGATCAATGGACACAAATCAGCACGGCTGATGTGTTGTCGCTCACGACATCGCAGATTACTGGTTTAGCGTCGGCGTCGCTAAATATGCTCAGTACGAATCAGTTCGCAGCACTGAGTTCTGCGCAGATTGCAAATCTGTCATCTGCAGACTTATACGGACTAAATACATCGCTTGCAAATACTCTAAAAGCTTCTCAAGCCATTGGTCTAACAACAGCTAATATTCAGTACTTATCAACAAGTAGTATTTCAGAGCTCTCTAAATTCGTAGATACCTCACTTACAAGCACACAGATTTCCGGTTTCACTACAGCTCAAATATCAGCTTTTACAACTAGGCAAATTGCTGATATGGGAAGTAAGCAATACGTTGGCTTAACTACTAACCAAATCTCAGCGTTGACAACCAGTCAAGTTGAGTGGCTGAGTATGGTCGATATACAGTCTTTGACTACAAACCAAATAGCTGCGTTCTCTGCAGACCAGATATCTACTCTAACGACTTCAACTTTGCAAAATTTCGCTCAAATTAGTCCACTTGTCTTGGATTTAACTGGGGTAGAGGCGCTAACTACAGGAAATATTGCTGGTCTAGCTTCAAATGCTTTTGCTGTGCTGACATCGGAATCTACTTCAAGTACTATTCAGACCGAGCAAATTGGAAAATCTGGAGTAACCTTTGACCTTGGTAATACTGGTTCAACCAATGCCAATGTTGGATGGATAAAACCAGGTGAGGGATTTTTAGTCGACTTACCACCAGGTGCAACAACTATTTCAAATGGTTCAGAATTATTTGGTACTTCAACAATCCTTCCTAATGGAGGAGTTGCATCTAATGGATTTGCTGCATTATCGGTCTTCGATCAAAATAATTCTGGAACTATAGATAGTACTGATCCGATTTTCAATAGCCTACAGGTGTGGGTAGATACTGGTACCAATGGAACTACTCCAACTGGAAGTCTCTTTACTCTTGATCAGTTGAATATAAAGTCCCTGAATCTAAATGCACAAAGCACGAATATTACAAATAATGGGAACACAATTGGATTGATATCTAGTTATACAACCACAGATGGTAAAACCCATGAATTGGCCGATGTATGGTTTGCAACTACAGATCCAAACGTTTCTAAATCTGCATTAGGAAGTGCAACGAATAATCCTACTAGCTTGGGTATAGCAAGCTCTATTGGTCAACTTACCGATGCATTGAATCAATACGTCTCTACTGGTTCTACTGGAATAAGTGCAACTCTAAGCCCAGATGTAAGTGAAATTCCGGCAGGAGCCCAGATCACAAATTCCTTAACCAATACCTCAAGCTTAGTTACTGCGAATTCATCCGCGTTGCTAGCGAATGTGTTGAGCCAGTACAACGCGAATGGACAACTAATTGCTAATAATACTGGTTCAGTCACTACAGAGAATGCTCTTGGTCTGAATACTGCTACCAACCAATTGCTTGGGTCTAAAGGTAACCAAATTGATCCTACAACTACTGTATCCGTGGTCACCAAGCCGAGCTGATGGAATAAGATGTTTAAGGTCGTTTTTTTAAAGATGAATCTTTACTAATCTACCAAGCACAAACAAAATACAGGAGTTGTTGCTCATTTTTATTCCCGGAGGTTGGAATCCACTCTGAGGGGTAATCCATAGTCCTTACTACTTTTCCGGTACCCATTCTGTCTGAGTAGCCAACAGCATTGATCGATTTCTCTCGTCCATTATCACAATCAAACTCAGCAAAAGCGCGTATAGAGCGTTGCCCGCTAGAGTCAGCGGTTCTTAAATCATATAAAACATCCATTCTTTTGTTGCGACCTATTCGCCGAATAGTCCCCGTATCCGCATAAACACTCACGTCCATTGTCTCAGTTACTTTCATCCAAAAGGCGAAGCTAGTCGGGGAGATCACCAAAAGGAGTAGTGTGGTTATCGTTAAAAATATTTTTTTATGAATGATCTTCATGAAGGTGAACTTTATATTCAACTCACATCAGAGTTTTTTGGAGTGATCCGTTGCCACGAATAGATACATGGCGGGTACTACAAAAAGAGTGAAAAGGGTACCAATTGACAAGCCAGTGAAAATCACAAGACCCATAGAGAAGCGCCCTGCAGCTCCAGCCCCGGAGGCTATGACGAGAGGAATAACACCAAAAACCATTGCTGCCGTTGTCATCAATATAGGGCGGAGTCGAGTGCCAGCTGCCTCTTCAATTGCTTTGCGTTTTTCCATGCCTGTTTTTTGAAGTTGATTAGCTACCTCAACAATTAAAATTCCGTGTTTACTAATCAACCCCATTAAGGTTACCAACCCAACTTCGGTGTAAATATTGACCGAGCTAAATCCAAGAAAGATAAAAATCATAGCCCCAAAAAGTGCTAGTGGCACGGATACTAGGATAACTACAGGGTCTCTAAAACTCTCAAAGAGGGCTGACAACGCAAGGAAAACTATCACAATCGCGAATAAAAGAGTAACTATGAAACCACCTGACTCTTTCATATATTGTCTTGATTGACCTGCATAGTCAACGCTATATCCTGAGGGTGCAACCTCTTTCACAGCATTTCTCATGAATTCCAATACCTCACCTTGTGAAGCGCCCGATACGCCAACGATAGTTGCGGAGTTGAGTTGTTGAAACCGGTTAATTGATTCAGGGACGATGTCGTATTTAATGCTTGCAACTGTACTGGCTTGAATCAACTGCCCGCTTGGAACCTTGATTGCAAAATCGAGTACGCTGGAGGGGTTTAATCTGTCAACTTGTTGGACTTGAGGAATTACTTTATAAGATCGACCTGCAATAGTGAAATAGTTGACATATCCACCCCCAAGTGCCGATCCCATGGCGCTTCCAACATCGGATTCAGATAAACCAAGGCTAGCAATCTTGTCTCTGTCAACAACAAGAGTAGCTTGAGGTTTATCAATTTTTAAATCTGCATCAACAAAGTAGAACTTACCCCAAGAACGGGCTTTGTCGAGCACTTGTTGGGCGACAAGATTCAAATTTTGATAGGGCTCAGTTGTAGAAATGACGAATTGCACAGGTAACCCAGAAGAGCCAGGTAGTGCGGGAAACTGGAACGCTGCAACACGAGCGCCGGCTATGGTATTCCATTTCTTTTGTAAGTCAATTTGGATTTGTTTCGCACTTCGTGTGCGCTCATCCCAGTTCTTGAATAGGACGCCGCCAATACCTGAATTGATAGTGGGAACACCCGTAATTTGAAACATTTGCTGATATTCTGGCATGCTCTTAGCGATTTTGAACACCTGATCAGCGTAGGTCAGCATTTGGTCTGACGTAGAGGTTGGCGGTCCAACAACTTGAGAGATAACGATACCTTGGTCTTCCTCAGGTGCCAACTCTGATTGAGACATCTTAAACATGAGGACCAAAAGAATAAGAAGTATGCCCCCCATTACGATGAGAACTTGCCAGGTATCAAGAGCACTGTGCAAGACAGATAGATAACGTTTGTGAACACGCTCAAATGTATGATCTATTTTCTGGGCAAAGCCACTATGCATGTCCTCAGCATTTAAAAACCGTGAGCACATCATTGGTGAAAGAGTTAAGGCGACAACCCCGGAAACTGTCACTGCTCCCGCAAGTGTGAATGCAAACTCAGTAAAGAGCGCGCCTGTCAATCCGCCCTGGAAACCAATCGGTATGTATACAGCAATAAGTACCAAAGTCATCGCAATGATAGGACTTCCCAACTCTCTAGCAGCTAAAAGAGCAGCTTCAAGTGGAGTTTTACCTTCTTCTTTCATGTGCCTATCAACGTTTTCTACAACGATGATTGCATCATCCACTACTAATCCAATCGCTAGCACTAAAGCTAATAGCGTGAGTAAATTGATTGAGTAACCAAGAATCAGCATCATTAGGAATGTGCCAATCAAGGAAAGGGGCATTGCTATTACCGGAATTAAAACAGCTCGTATATTACCCAAAAATAAAAATATAACCACAGTCACTATGAGCAATGCCTCGGCCAATGTTTTCATTACTTCAAAAATTGACGTATTGATAAACGAAGTGGAGTCGTAGACTATTTCCCCCGTTAAACCGTTAGGTAATTGGCTGTGAATTTCAGGGAAAACTACTTTTACGCGCTTAGCAACATCTAGTATGTTCGCATCTGGTGCAACTTTAATACCGATAAAAACAGACCTCACACCGCTAAATGCGACGTTAAAGTCGTAATTCTCTGAACCTAAACTAATATTTGCAACATCTTCTAATCTAACAATTGATCCTCCATTTTGTTTGATAGCTAGTTTTTTAAACTCATCAACTGAGTGCAAATTTGTTTCAGCCGTTAAAGGAATTGTTACCATTTGTCCTTTGGAGGCGCCCAATGTTGCTAGGAAATTATTATTAGCAAGTGCCGAACTAATTTCAGATGCAGTTACGTTGTGAGCAGCCATTTTTGACGAGTCCAACCACGCTCGTAGAGCAAATAAACGACCACCAAGGATTTCAGCAGTTTGAACTCCTTCAATCGAGTCTAGTTTGGGTTTAACTACCCTAATTAGATAATCTGTGACGTTATTGGTTGGTAAGACATCGCTGTAAAAACCAAGGTACATTGCGTCAGTTGTTTGCCCCATTTGCACGGTTAAAACCGGCTGTTGGGCTTGAGCAGGAAGTTGGTTTCGAACGCTAGCTACTTGTGTATTGATCTCTGTTAAAGCACGGTTGGCGTCATAATTCAAACGCAGAGTTGCGGTAATAGTCGACACACCGCTGGAGCTGCTAGAGGAAAGATAATCAATTCCCTGAGCCTGCGCAATTGCAGACTCTAGCGGCTGAGTAATGAAACCTGCGATAGTTTGAGCATCAGCACCAAAGTAGGTAGTGCTTATCGTAACAACTGCATTTTGTGTTTTTGGGTATTGATTAACTGGTAGGCTGAAAAGCGCCCTTAGACCCAGAACCACAATAAAGAGTGAAACCACCGAGGCCAAAACAGGCCTGCGGATAAAGATATCGGTAAAGTTCATTTTTTTAGCACGAAAGGAAATTTCGTATCAATTCTCTTGCGGTTTAGGATTGGGATTATTTGTGGGTTGAACTGAATTGTCGATGACGAGGGGCGTATCGTTTTTCAACTTAATCATGCCACTAGTAACGACCTCTTGACCTGGTTCAATCCCCTTTAGTATTGCAACTTGATCGCCTCTGGTGTCTCCAGCTGTTACAAATACTTGTTGAGCAACTAATGGTTTATTACCACTCGCGTCAGCTTTTTCGGCGGTTTTTGCAATAAATACAGTGGAACCATATGGGTTGTAGGTGATCGCAGTTTGGGGAATTGTTAAGTATTGTTTTTTCGCCCCAATTAGTACGTTTGCATTTGCGAACATTCCCGGTAAAAGCATATGTTTTGAGTTATCTAGAGTGGCTTGAACTTGAACATTACGCATTGTTGTATCCACTTTAGGATTGATGGCGGTGATATGTGCTACGAATGTTTTGCCAGGATAAGAGTCACTGGTCACATTAACCGTTTGTCCTTTAGAGATTTGAGCTAGACGTTGCTCAGGTAAGTAAAAATCAACATATAAGGTGTTTAAATTTTGAATCGGTACGATTTTGTCGCCAGGATTAACGTATTGACCAGGAATGATAGTGGTGATTCCGAGTTTGCCTGCAAATGGGGCTCGAATGGTTTTCTTCTCTAAAGTTGCGAGCTGTTGATCCGCAATGGCTCTTTTGCTTTTGAGATCAGCTAAATCATTATCGACTTGTGCTTGGGATACGGCTTGTGCAGCGAGCTGGGCTTGATCTCTTTTAAGGACAACTTCTGCTAGCTCTGCTGCGGCACTCGCAGAACGCCAGGCAGCGGAGTCTGC
>CAIRBP010000088.1 GCA_903876885.1 uncultured Burkholderiales bacterium
GAAGCTACCGGATGGGGGCTATTTCTTATCAAGTTATAAAGATTTGGATTTCGTTTACAGAAACCCCAAGATCTTTAGCTCTGATAAGCGCATATTATTCAAATCAACCATGGGTGATTCACTGCTGTTCCAGCATCACACCCATAGTCTAGTCTTTAACGATCCCCCTTTGCACACAAGGGTCAGGAAGTTACTTGGTGGTGCGCTCTCACCCAGGGCTATCCAAGTTCTTGAGCCTGGACTGGTAGAGTTGGTGAACCGTTTATTAGATAACCTGTCGACACAATATATAAAAGTCGGCTCGGTTGATTTGATTTCCGATTACGCCGCAGCCATCCCTATTGAGATTATTGGCAACCTACTAGGAATTCCACACGAGGACAGAGATCCCTTAAGAGAGTGGTCCTTGTCTATATTAGGTGCGTTGGAGCCTGTTATATCGCCTGAGGTATTTAATCAAGGTAATAAAAGTGTCTCTGACTTTTTAGAATATCTCAAAACTTTGATAAGCGCTAGAAGGGCAAATCCAAGAGATCCCACTCAGGACGTACTTACTCAGTTGATACAGGGGGAGCACGGAGGAGAAAAATTATCTGAACTGGAATTACTGCACAACTGTATCTTCTTACTGAATGCTGGTCACGAGACTACAACCAACTTGATTGGAAATGGATTAGTCCTTTTGATGAACAATAAGGGCGAGAGAGAGAGATTTTTGGAAAATCCACAATTTGTCAAAAGCGCTGTAGAGGAGATTCTCCGGTTTGAGAGTTCCAATCAACTGGGCAACCGAATCACAACTGAGGAGGTGTTAATTGGAGATGTGTTAATTCCAGCTAATTCCCAAATCACCCTTTGCATTGGCGCTGCAAATAGGGATCAGCACAAATTCTCTAATCCTCATAACTTTGATATAACGAGGGAGAACAATAAACATTTAGCTTTCGCAGGTGGAATTCATACCTGTGCGGGTATGGGACTTGCCAGGTTAGAGGGAGAAATTGCTTTAAGTGCCTTTTTCAAGAGATTCCCTAGTGCAGTCCTATCAGAATCGCCTGAGCTCACTGGAAGAATCAGATTCAGGGGCTACTCAAAAATAATCGCTAGACTGTAATTCGATTCGTAAAACTTTGAATGTAAAGAAACGTTTTACATAAAAACCTTCCCTTGAGGTATTTATATCCTAGGAAGAAAGTTAAACTGGTTTAAAGCTAAAAATGTATAAAGTGAATCTCAATGAGTTCATTTTGCACCCATGGTTTTTACTAATCTTGATCTAAAAGGTTTTTATATTAATCGATAATAGTCGCTTTACTTTACGCGACTGAGTATTTTGATTTCTCCGTCGATATAAAAAATAATGCAGCAAATTTTTATTTTAGATGCCTTTCACCCTGCTGGATTAACGCTGGCCAAAGAGCATGCAGTGGTGACGAATTGGTCAGATGTCAATGTGAACAATTGGATTAACGAGGCAGATGCGATTATGGTTCGTATGAGTCCGATTACTCGAGAAATGATTTCAAAAGCAAAAAAGTTAAAAGTTATTTGTAAACAAGGTGTCGGCCTTGATACTATTGACCTCGATGCTGCCAAGGAGTTTAATATACAGGTTTATAGAACCCCCGGTGTTAATAGTGAGGCAGTTGCTGAAATGGCTTTTTCGCTCTCTTTGGCTGTTTGCAGAAGGATTGCGAGATTTGACAGACTTTTACGTGCGGGCGCACAAATTGTTCGTCCTGATCATCTAGGCATTGAGATGTGGGGTAAAACTGTTGGAATAGTTGGTATGGGAAATATCGGCACTAGAGTGGCACAAAAGTGGAAAAATGCCTTTCAAGCTAATCTGATCGCATACGACCCGCATGCTCCTCAAAATGCTTGGGCAGAGATTGATCACGAAAGAGTCAATAGCCTGGGTGAAATGATTTCTCGTGTCGACTTGCTGACACTGCATCTACCCTTGACAGAACAAAGTCATCACCTTATTTCATTAAAAGAACTTAAATCCATGAAAAAAGATGCTGTTCTAATTAACGTATCTAGAGGTGGAATAATTGACGAAAGTGCGTTGTATGATGTGCTGAAGGAAGGGCATCTGTTTGGTGTTGGTTTAGACGTAGTCGAAATCGAACCCATAAGACCGGACAATCCATTGTTTGAATTTGAAAATGTAATATTTACCCCTCACGCAGCTGCAGGAACGATAGAGACTCAAGAGCGGAGCGCCCTGCAAGTAGCCCAGCAAGTTATTGATGCCCTGGCAGGGCGAGAAACAGCTAATAGAGTAGTTTAAATTTTTGCCAACTGATTGATCATGAATTTTGAAACATTAAAAATTTTCTCTCTCAAAATACTGGGTGTATTTGTTTTACTAGTTTCTAGCGCACCGAATTTGTATGCTATTGAGTCTGTTGTAGATACTAATTTGAAACCTTTGCGAATAATTGTCCCTTTCGCACCCGGAGGGAGTAACGATATAGTTGGACGAGCGCTGGCAACTGAATTGAGTATCAAGCTTAAAAGAAATGTATTTATTGAAAATCGTCCCGGAGCCGGTGGTGTGATGGGGACTGAAATGGGTGCTCATGCTGAGGCGGATGGCAATACTTTGGTTCTTATTTCATCAACATTCACGATGAATCCTTCCGTCATGAAGTTGAATTATGACCCCATCAAATCATTTGTACCTGTGGCAATGATAGGAATGGGTCCTAGTGTGATTGCGGTCAATGCCCAATTGCCTGTCCAAAATATGAGGGAATTTGTAGATTATTCAAAGAAAAATCCAGGTACTGTATTTTTTGGCTCCGCTGGGGTTGCTAGTTTCCAGCATTTTCAAATTGAACTGCTTAAGCTTCGAAGCGGAGCGGATATCACAACGATTCACTACAAGGGCGGTAGTCCCGCTTTGGTGGATTTAGCCTCAGGTCATGTTCAAGTAGCTTTGGGCAGTTTAATTCAAATGCAAAATTTCATAAGATCTGGCAAGGTTAAATTATTAGCTGTTGCTGGGCCAAAGAGGTTAGATCTTATACCCAACATACCAACCCTGCATGAGAGTGGCATTGATATGGACGCAAGCAATTGGTGGGCTATCATGGCGCCTAGCGGAACGCCCACCTCAATTGTGGAGGGCTTACACCGCGAAATTAACTCAGTACTTGCAAGCCCGCAGATGAAACAACATTTGGATAACGAAGGCGCAGAGATAATGGTCCTTAGTAGATCAGAATTAGATAAGCTAATAAAGGACGACATCGGCAGATGGTCAATTATCGCCAAGAAAACTGGTATTAAAGCAGAATGAATTTATGAAAATCACGCAACTAACACCCACATTCGGAGCGCAGATATCTAATATAGATCTATCAGTTCCTGTTACAAAAGAATTAAAAGAAGAACTCAATAAGCTTTTTGCAGAGCATGCGGTATTGGTATTTCCTGGGCAACCACTGAGTCCGCCTCAATTTATTCAAGCTGCAGAGATTTTTGGTGTTTTGATGGAGCAGCAAATAAAAAAATTCACTCTCCCCGAATATCCAATCGTTGGATATAACTCTACCAAGGACTTACCAAGAGTTAACGGTAAACTTCAGGTAAGGGGGGAGAACTACCATACAGATCATTCTAATGATCTGGAGCCCCCAATGGCTACTTCCTTGGTTGCTGTTCAGATACCTTCAAGCGGTGGGGATACTCAATTTGTCGATACCAGAAAAGCTTTTGATGATTTAGATGCAGATCTCAAAGAAACAATAATTAAGTTAAAGTCATTGCATGTCCACCAAAGCAGTAGAAGTCCTAGGTCATTTGCAAAACTCTCCAATGAAGAAATGGCCAAAATACCGCAAACCTTGCAACCCTTGGTGATAGAGCACCCTGTTAACAAACGACCTGCTCTTTATTTGAATACAGGGCGTATGGAGGGAATTGAGGGAATGGAGATCGAGGCAGCATATTCACTCATTGATAAGCTTTATAAACACGCCACTCAGCCTAAGTATGAGTATCGCCATAAATGGCAGGTTGGTGATTTGGTGATCTGGGACAACAGGGCGGTTATGCATCAAGCGAATGCTGATTATGACCCTGAGGAATATCGATACTTATACCGAGTTATGCTTAAGGGTAATAGGCTTAATAGTTACAGGCCTGCGCTCTAACCAGGAGTTGTCAGTATTTACTTTAAAAACCCAACGGTGAATTAGCTGTCATATTTTGGGTAATCAAGGCTTCGACTACTTGCCTCAAGGTAGCGGATCATTGCAGGCCATTCTAAAATTCCATAAGGCCTTCTTGTAGTTGGCTGATAAAGGTGGGCTGTATGTTCAAGGACCTTGGAGCTGGGGATATCTAAGTCTGCTTTACTTGCCATGGCATCTACCTGGGCTTGGCAGGCCATCTCCAATTGATACATAGTATTGAATGCCTGTTGAATGCTAGCACCACAAGTTAACAATCCATGGTTTTTAAGAATCATTGCGTCGTGAGGTCCAAGATCTTTTACGAGGCGTATGCGCTCCTCTAAGTCCACAGCTGGACCCTCGTAAGCATGATAACCAATGTGATTGTTAAACCTTATGGACGTTTGAGACATAGATAACAATCCGCATTTCATTGCGGATACTGCAATTCCAGCTCTTGTGTGAGTATGCATGACGCAGTTAACGTCTTCCCTGGCCTTATGAATTGCGCCGTGTATTACGTATCCTGACTTATTGATGCCGTAATCAGTATCCGGTTTAGAAATAATGTTCCCTTCAACATCAATCTTAACCAGGCTAGATGCTGTAATCTCCTTATAGAGTAATCCGTATAAATTAATTAGCAAGTAATCTGTACCTGGAATTCGTGCAGTGATGTGGTTATAGATTAAATCGGTCATGCCGTATAAATCAACCAAACGATAGCATGCCGCGAGCTCAACCCTTGTTTGCCATTCCTGCTCTGTTACTTGTCCTTTGAGGCTGGGGAAATTAGTGTCGTATTTCATACTTGAATGTGTTTAGCGCTAAAGATTTTAAAAATTAGTCTGGTTTAATTCCAGCGGTGTTGACTAAAGTAGTTACTCTATCAACCTCTGTTTTCAATTGAATTCTAAAATCCTCGGTTGTTGGGCTAGCTATCAATTCAATTCCTTTTTCTGCGAATCTTGAAACTAGATCTTTATTTTTCATAACTTTTTGAATTTCAACATTCAATTTAGCTGTTATTTCTTTAGGCGTACCGACTGGCGCCAAAATGAAATTTAGGGTTACATCCTCATAACCAGGAAATCCTGATTCAGCAATGGTAGGGATTTCCGGGAAAAGAGGAGATCTTTTCATGCTAGTAATTGCTAGGGCCTTTAGCTTGCCCGTTTTATATTGAACACCAGCTGTGCTGAGTTGATCAAATATGAGATTGGCTTGTCCCCCCATAACATCAACCATTGCTTGAGAATTACCTTTATAAAAGACATTTAGAAATTTGATATTTGCTCGGCTGGCAAATACTTCACTGGCAATATGACCTGTTGATCCATTTCCCGAACTCGCGACAGAGATCTCACCTGGTCGTGTTTTAGCCAGTTTGACAAGCTCATTTATGTTTTTAACTGTAGTTTCGGGATTAACGAGCACCAACATGGGACTTTTACAGGTAATCGTAACGGGTGCAAAGTCTTTTATAGGGTCGTAACCCGCATTGGGAATGATGACTGAAGCAGATATAAATGTGCTGGAAGTCGCTAAAAGGGTATAACCGTCTGCTGGCGAGTGCGCAACTGCTAAGGTTCCAACCAGTGAGGCTGCGCTTGGACGATTTTCAACGACGACTGTTTGTCCCAGCGATTTGGTTAATTCATTAGCGATTGCCCTTGCAACTATGTCTACAGTTCCACCCGCCGCAACGGGAACTATTATCCGTATTGGCTTATTGGGGTAGTTTTCAGCTGGATTGGTCTGAGCGTTTGTGTATGAGTATGCGAGAGATAGAGTAACTGTAATGACCAAAGAATAAAGTTTCAAGAGATCACGGAGCTTATTGATACACAAAGAGATTAACGGCATAACGATTTCAATTATTTATGTAAATGAGCTAGGATGGGGAGGATTTAATAAATGATTGACTAGAACGTTTTTTTTAGCTCAAAATATTCCGTTGAAGTAAAAAAACTAGATAAATCCATATTTAAAAATATGGTTAATTATTTAACGATTAAATATAGACTGTGGGTGGTGTTTTCCCCTAGATAAACCATTTGAAATAACATGGGCTAAAGATGACGAAACGTATAATTAATTTATAAAGATCATCGATTAAAGTTAGTTAAATTTGTTATGAAAATTGCCGTCCTTGACGATTACCAAAACTGCGTAAGATCGCTCACTTGCTATAGTAAATTAATAGGTCAGGATGTGACTGTATTTAATGATACGGTTAAATCTGTAAATGAATTAGCCCAACGTTTGAGAGATTTTGAAGCAATAGTTCTAACTCGTCAAAGAACCAATATTTCCAACGAGTTGCTGCATTTACTACCTAATTTAAAGCTGATCTCCCAAACTGGTAAGGCGGGCTCGCACATAGATCTGAATGCTTGTAAAAATCTGGGTATAACTGTGATGGAAGGTGATGGTTCGGGCGAGGCAACAGCTGAGTTAAATATGCTATTGATTCTTGCTGCGCTCAGAAACTTCACTTTTGAAGTCAATCGAATGAAAGAGGGCAAGTGGCAAGGGACTGTAGGCCGAAAGCTTAGCGGTAAAACGCTTGGAGTTTATGGGTACGGAAAGATAGGCAAACAAATATGCCAATTGGGACAAGCTTTTGGCGCAAATATTCTTGTTTGGGGCAGGCAATCTAGTCTAAATAAAGCCCAAGCAGACGGTTTTAACGTTGCCGCTTCTCGGCAAGCCTTTTTTAGTAGTTGTGATATTTTGTCTATACAACTCAGACTCACACCCGATACTAAACACGACATAAAGGCAGAAGACCTTAGTTTGATGAAAAAAGATTCACTATTGGTTAATGCAAGTAGAGCCGAGCTTATCGAGTCTGGAGCTTTAGAGAATGCTTTACTAAGTGGTCGACCAGGTTTTGCGGCAGTTGACGTTTATGAGGATGAGCCAGTTATGGATGCCAACCATCCTCTTTTGAAATTAAATAATTGTTTATGTAGTCCGCATCTTGGTTTTGTTGAACAAGATAACTATGAATCATATTACGGTATAGCATTCGATAATATTTTGAAGTTTATTTCTAATCGATGATTTTTTACCTTAATCGATAGGACTTATGTAAGCAATATTACTTTACGTGACATCATATTTTTTTAAAACTTATAGTAGTTAACCTCTCAAGGAAAAACAAATGAAATTCTTCAAGTCTAATGCTAGAGATAGTTTTATCACCTTATTTTTACTCTTCTTTGTTTCAGCCGTAATGGCGCAAAACGCTGGGTTCAACATTAAAGTTAAACCCTTGAGTCAAAAATTAATTGATGGCCCTCTTGTTTTAGGCAAACAAGGCAGTTTCTTTGTGGGTGGTCGTGAAGTTGAATCTAATACGCTGTCAACTTTACCCGCATACCTTGCCTCTGGAAACATTACCGTTGACCAGATGTATGTTCACTTTCAGTCCCCAGTCAAGCCAAAAGCTAGTTCATTGGTATTGATCCACGGTTGTTGTCTAACAGGGAAAACCTGGGAGTCAACGCCCGATGGCCGAATGGGTTGGGATGAATATTTCGTCAAGCGTGGATTTTCAACATACGTTATTGATCAATCCGGGCGTGGTCGATCAGCAGTAAATGCAACAGTTATAAATAATGTGAAACTCGGTAAAGATACACCTGATCACTTACCCGTTGTTTTTGCTGCTGCTCACGAGGGGGCTTGGACTATTTTCCGATTTGGCAGTGAGTATCCAAAAGTCTTTGATGGTTTGAAATTCCCCGTAGCTGCTCAAGCCGGTTTGTGGCAGCAAATGGTACCTGATTGGCTCAATTCAATGCCAACACCTAATCCGACTGTACCCGCCTTGTCAGAGCTATCTAAACAGTTGAAGAAGACGGTATTGATCAGTCATTCCCAATCTGGGATCTATCCGTTTCAAACTGCAGCTTTAAGCAATGAAGGTATTGCCGGGATAATATCCATTGAGCCCGGTGCATGTCCCGCCGCAGATGGGGACTTGACACCGTACGTCAAAATGCCAATTATGGTTTTATTTGGTGATTACGTAGAACTCTCTCCTCGTTGGGCGCCTAGGCTAAAAGCTTGTCGCGAATTTATTCAAAAGACCAATCTCGCAGGCGGTAAAGCTGAATTATTGGTATTGCCTGAGATAGGAATTAAAGGAAATTCGCATATGCTGATGCAAGACAGCAATAGTATTGAAATTGCTGATATCTTGGCATCATGGATTGAGCAACGCATTAAGTAATTGTCCACTAAATGACTTATTTTTTTAACTTTAATGTATTGCGAAATTGCATACCCATAATTTGCCTGGTCCTCACTTCCTTCTCAGTCTCGGCTGCTTATCCTGATAAGCCCATAAAGCTTATAGTGCCCTTTGCGCCGGGTGGGGGGACAGACTTGGTGGCCAGAACAATTGGTCAGTCTATTTCGGATGAGCTGCATCAGCCGGTAATTGTTGATAACAAACCTGGTGGTAGTACGGTCATTGGAACAGATGCATTGGCAAAAAGTGCCCCCGATGGTTATAGCCTAGTAGTTGCAACGCTTGCGCACGCTGTTAATCCGAGTCTCAAAGCCAAATTACCTTATAACCAAGAAAAAGACTTTGCTCCGGTTTGTTTAATTGGCATATCACCTAATGTCTTGGTTGTCAGCGTGAATAGTCCTTTTAAATCATTTCAAGATTTTTTGACCGCAGCCCGAGCTAATCCAGGAAAGATCTCCTACGCCTCTCAAGGGAGTGGTACCTCAGCGCACTTGGCAGGAGAGTTGTTTAATTCATTAGCCAGTGTGAGCTTAGTTCATATCCCTTATAAAGGTGCAGGACCTGCTTTGACCGACGTCATGGGAGGTCAGGTAGATGTTATGTTTGCAACTGCCTCAGCGGTTGGGAGCCTGATCGAATCGGGAAAGCTTCGCGCGCTTGCCGTTACTACGCCTGTCCGCTCCTCAGCTCCTTTACTAGCAAAAACTCCCACTATTACTGAGGGGGGAGTACCTGGTTATTCTGCGGGTAGTTGGTACGGAATTTTTGCGCCTGCGGGAACGCCAAGGGAGATTATCAACAAATTAAATATAGCTATTAAAAATAGTGTTCAATCTCCAGTTTTTAAGAGCCGAGTGGAGAGTGAGGGCTTGGTGATTAAAACGGGAAGTCCAGAAGATTTTGGGAAATTTGTTAAATCTGAGGAAACCCGTTGGCGAGCTCTAATTAAAAGCGCCAATATCACTGAAGATTAATTAAGTTAGGAAATACGATGAGCTACGAATTTATTGAATTGAAGGTTGTCGACTCTATTGCGACGCTATATTTGAACCGTCCAGATAAACGAAATGCCATGAGTGATGAAATGCGCTCTGAGTTTATCGAAGCACTAGAGGCTGTAACTGCTGATAAGTCGATACGCGCGCTTGTACTAACGGGAAATGGTAAAGGTTTTTGCGCTGGTGGTGATATCTCGGGCATGGAGAGGCGAATGAAAGCTCCTGCAGGAGAGATTGCGTTTAACGGCTGGCACCGTCAGCAACGAGTTCATCACGCAGTTTCTTTGTTGCATACCATGCCAAAGCCAACGATTGCCGCCGTCAACGGACCTGCTTCTGGTTTGGGTGCTGATACGGCACTGGCTTGTGATTTTATTATTGCAAGCGAGGGTGCTAATTTCACATGGTCATATATCAACCGAGGAATTATTCCCGATGGAGGAGGGATGTATTTTCTACCGCGACGTGTAGGATTGGTAAAGGCAAAGGAGTTGATTTTTTCTGGACGTAAAGTTGAAATTAAGGAAGCCAGCGAGATCGGAATAGTTGATAGGATTTCTACACCAGAGTTGTTGGTGACAGATGCGCAGTCTTGGGCAAAGGAATTAAGTAGAGGTTCCCCAACAGCACTGGCATTAGGTAAAACTATTTTGAATCAAACCTTTGAGACCAGTGCTGCCCAGATCTTTGCCCAAGGCAGTCAAGCCCAAGGCATTTGTTATACCAGCACCGAGCACCGTGAATCAGTACTGGCATTTCTTGAAAAAACTGCTTCCGCAAAAAGTAAATAAGGCTGTTTAATGAGTAATCCTATTCAAAAATTGATGGAGCCCAGAAGTATTGCGGTCATAGGGGCTTCAACTGACCCCAAGAAAACTGCGGGACGGCCCATTGCTTATCTTCAAAAACACCATTTCAAAGGAAAAATATACCCTGTTAATCCTCGTGTTGAATCAATATCGGGATTGAAATCATATCCAGATATTGATTCGTTACCTGAAACTCCCGATGTAGCAATCATTATGGTTGGAACCGACAAGGCTTTGAGCGCGGTTAAAGAGCTATCTGCAAGGGGCACTCCAGCTGCAATCGTTTTGACGAGCGGTTTTGCAGAGCACGGCCCCGAGGGTCTGAGAAAACAAGAGGAGCTCTTGGCTGCTGCTGGGGCAATGCGTATTTTGGGGCCAAATACTATTGGCATGGTAAATATTACGGACGATATTCCTTTGTCTCCGAGCAGTGCTCTAGAAATGGATGAATTCCCCAAAGGTTTTGTGAGCGTTATATCTCAGAGTGGCGGTATTTTAGGTTCCTTATTGTCTCGTGCTACTGCTTGTGGTCTGGGGTTATCTAAATTGGTTTCTACGAGTAATGAAGCTGATTTGGGGTTAGCTGACTTTGTAGATTATTTGGTTGATGACCCAAGTACCAAGGTAATTGTTTTATATATAGAGAGCATTCGAGAATCGGAAAAATTCCGAGTCGCAGCTTTAAGAGCAAAAAAAGCTGGAAAGCCTATAGTTGCTTATAAAGTTGGAAGATCCGAGGCTGGTATCAAGGCCGCTATATCTCACACGGGTGCCCTAGCCGGAACGGACAAGATGTACGATGCACTGTTTAGACAGGTTGGTATCATAAGAGCAAATAAATTTTCCGATTTTTTAGATATCCCAGTCGCTTTAGCCTCTGGTCGATTGCTAAAAGGAAAGCGTATCGCTATCCTAACCTCAACTGGCGGAGCAGGTACCTTAGTCGCAGATAGTTTGGGAGAGTGCGGTTTTGACACCCCAGCTCCAGATGAAATCACTGCCAAGCGTTTGCGTGCACTACAACCTGGTGATCAGGCCGTATTAGATCGAAATCCAATTGATGTCACCTTAGCGGGCTTACAGCCTGAATTACTGCGTGGAGCTATCAGTGCGTTATTGGATAGTCCCACTTATGATGCTTTAATCTTGATTTTAGGCTCGTCAAGTCTATCCATGCCTGATCTAATGGCAAGTGCAGTCCGTGACTGTATGAGCCTTAGTGAGAAACCTGTGATTGCCTATGTCAGCCCCCACGCTCCTATTGCTGGGGCATTGATGACAAAACTTGGTGTCCCGGCCTTTTCTCAACCCGAGAGTTGTAGTGTTGCGCTTGAAAGTTTGTGGCATGCAAATCAATTAAAAGTTGAGGAAATCAAGGTTCATCAATCTTCAAATTCACTATCAACCTTTGATATCGGCTCACTTCGAGGCTCTCTTAATGAGAGCCAGGCTAAGAATCTTTTTACTATATTTGGAATTCCAAGTGTGAGAGAGAAAGTTGTAGATCTTGATAACCTACAACTAGAATCTATTGGAGAATTTGGTGAAAAAGTAGTCTTAAAAATTTTATCTAACGACATTACCCATAAAACAGAGGTTGGTGGAGTGGCGTTGAACGTTCAAGTTGCAGAAATACCGGGCAAGCTCAAAGCAATGAGAGAGCAAGTAAAGTCTAAAGCCGGGGTTGATATAAGCAAATATTTAATACAAGAGATGGCAGCAGGGGGGCTCGAGTTCATTGTCGGTATGCACCGAGATTCTTTAGGTACTGCTATTTTGGTAGGTGCGGGTGGGGTAACAGCTGAGTTATTTAATGATACTCATATTCGGCTAATTTCACCGGGCTTAGCACTCAGTGAGCAAGAGGCTTTAGAGATGTTAAAGCAGCTTAAAACTTGGCCCTTGCTTGATGGCTACCGTGGAAGACCAAGATGTGATGTTGATGCACTTGTGAAGGCCGTAGTTAGTTTTTCAGAAATGGTTGTCTACCTAGACGAACAACTAATTGAGTGCGAAATTAATCCTATTTTTGTCTTTGCCGAGGGCAAAGGTGTCAAAGCGGCAGACGGAGTAGTTGTTCTAAGTTGATTCATGTTGGTTAGAAATTATTTTCTAATCAACACATAACATGAGGTCTCTATGGATTTTAATTTGACCAGTGAGCAGATCGCATTTGCCGATTCAGTTGCCCGTTTCGCGGAAAAAGAATTAGCCCCTGGCGCACTTGAGAGAGCACATAGTCCTAAATATCCGTGGGACATTGCTAAGAAAATTAGTGCTCAAGGTCTCTTAGGAATAGCATTTCCCGAGAAAGACGGTGGCATGGGTGGGAGCTTAATGGATTCGGTCATAGCCATTCAAGAGGTTGCGCTACATTGTCCAAAATCTGCCGACATCATTCAGGCTGGTAATTTCGGGGCAATACGAACATTTGTCGAATACGCTAGTCCTGCTCAGAAAGAAAAATATCTTCCTAATTTGTTAGCCGGTAATACTATTTTGGGTTTGGGTATGAGCGAGCCTGGCGCAGGCTCAGCAGTAACAGAGTTGGCGACTTCTGCCAAAAAAGTAGATGGTGGATTTTTAATCAATGGATCAAAAATATTTTCTACTCATAGTCCAGAAGCAAGTGTTTTCTTGGTCTATGTGAGATTTGGCCCCGGGCTAGAGGGTATAGGATCTGTCTTAGTTGACAGAGATGCACCTGGTTTGAAGATCGGTCAGCCCAACAGCTTTATGAGTGGGGAAGAGTGGTCGCAACTTTATTTTGATGATTGCTTTGTGCCCGATGAGTGCTTACTTCTTGGTCCTGGAGGTTTTAAAAAGCAAATAGCTGGATTTAATGTTGAGCGTATCGGTAACTCTTCACGTTCATTAGCCCTTGGTCGTTACGCATTTAATAAAGCCAAGGAGTACGCTACTGTTCGTAAGCAATTTGGCAAGCTCATCTGTGAGTTTCAAGGAATTCAATGGAAATTTGCGGAAATGGCGGTGAAACTAGACGCTGCTCAGTTAATGCTATACAAGGCAGCGATTAACGCTCAAGATAGTCTTCCCTCTGCTTATGAGACTACGGCAGCTAAATTAATTTGTAACACCACGGGCTTTGAAGTCGCTAACGAGGCGTTACAAATTATGGGAGCTACTGGCTACAGCCAAGAGACACTGGTTGAATACTGTGTTCGACGCACTCGTGGTTGGATGATTGCTGGGGGATCTATTGAGATTTTAAAGAATCGTCTAGCTGAAGAGGTGTTTGATCGACGGTTTAACCAAAGGGGATAGCTCTGATGAAAATCATTAAAATTTTCTCAACTTTTATATTTGTTTTTATAGCAAGTGAAGCTTTTGCTGATGCTACAGCCTACCCCAATAAACCAATAAAGATTGTTGTTTCTTTTACGCCGGGGGGGACGACCGACATATTGTCTAGAGAAGTTGCTACTCAATTAAGTGCGCGCTGGAAGGTGCCAGTAATTGTCGAGAACAAGCCTGGAGCGGCGGGAAATTTAGGTACTGAAATAGTGGGGCGATCGGTTGCGGACGGATACACCTTATTAACGTCATCAATAGGTCCAATTTCAATTAACCCGACATTATTTAAAAACTTAGCGGTAAGTCCTCAAAAGTCTTTACAACCAGTGGCCTTGCTCGGTGAAATCCCCTCTGTTTTAGTAGTGCCTAGCAATACCGGTGTTACGAGTTGGAAAGATTTCCTTGCTTACACAAAGGCTAACAAAGATGCCCTTAGTTATTCATCTACTGGGATCGGTACTGGCTCTCATTTGTTTGGGTTTTTGTTTTTACAAAAAACAAATATGGAGGCTATTCACATTCCCTACAAGGGGGCTGAGGCAACTCGTGATCTTGTTGCAGGTCGGGTATCTTTTATGTTTGCGACTGCTCCCTCGGTAGTTCAGTTGATAAAGGCCGGTCAATTATCCCCAATAGCGATTTCATCAAAGAAGAGAATTAGTGCATTACCCAATACTCCAACTTTAAAGGAATTAGGTGTAGATTTAGCTGCTACGACTTGGTTTGGAATTTTTGCGCCTACAGGTATTAATCCTGAAATATTACAGAAATTAAACGCGACGATTATGGATATTCTTATGCAACCCGAGATGAATAAGAAACTTGCTGCAATTGGAGTAGAACCAGTTCAAATGAATGCATCAGAATTTGCAAATTACCTGCAAAATGACTTCACCATGTGGGCTCCAATCGTTCAGGCCTCAGGGGCTAAGCCAGAGTAAAAGCAAATGACGTTACTTGAAAAATTTGGAGACTTTATTGAGTCTCACAACAACACTAAATTCGATGCTCTTTTAATCCATCACGCACGCCGTGCTCTCCTTGATTGGCAAGCTGCCTTACTGGCAGGATCGAACACGCAAGCAGCTAATAGGCTTAGAGCCGCATTTAGTGATGAACTGTCTAGCACTGGTCTGTGTTCAATAGCAGGAGTTGCGCCTCGCGCATCTGCTCGAACAGCTGCTTTTGTCAACGGAAGCATATCTCACATCGCGGAATTCGACGATATTTATAGAGACGGAGCCTATCACACCGGTTGTCCCACTATTTCAGCCGTATTCAGTTTGGCGCAATCTAAGCATTCAAGTTTGGATGAGCTATTGAGAGCAATAATCATTGGCTATGAAGTCTCGAACCGAATAAGTCGAGTCATACAGCCGAGTCATTATGTATATTTTCACACCACAGGAACAGTTGGTGTGTTTGGTGCGTCAGCTGCTTGTGCTGCTTTGTTAAAACTTAACAGTATTCAGGCTTGTAACGCCATGGCCATAGCTGGAACATTTGCTAGTGGCCTTCAAGAAGCATTTCGTTCAGACTCCATGACTAAGCCGATGCACGCTGGCCACGCTGCAGAGGTCGGATTGAGTGCAGCTTTAGCTGCAAATGCCGGCATGACAGGAGCTAATAATTTACTGGAGGGTGAGGCCGGGTTTGGTGCTGCTATGTCAAAAGCCCCTCGTTGGAACGAATTATTTGAGGACCTAGGTGAGGACTTTAGTATTTCTAAGATGACTTTTAAAAATCATGGTTGTTGTGGACATACGTTCCCAGCGATTGATGGAGTTGGCTATTTAATTCAAGCGCACAACATACAGGCAACAAATATTAAAAGAATACGCATCGGTGCATATAGGCCTACAGTTGAAGTTTGTGCTTATAGACATCCCAAGACCCCATTTGAGGCAAAGTTCAGCCTCAGCTATACCGTCGCAGCTCGCATTATTTTGGGAAAAGTACGTGAAAAAGCATTTTTACCCATTCATTTTTCAAATCAAGATATTTTCACCTTAGAGGAAAAAGTAGAGCTCTATATTGACCAAGAATGTGCTGATCGATTTCCAAAACGCCGTTCAGCAAAAATAGAGATTGAACTCAATGATGGCAGCATTTTTAAACATTATCAACTGACTCGTCATGGCGATCCCGATGATCCCTTGAGTGATCAAGAATTGATGGATAAATTTTTCGAACTAGTTGAGCCCAGAATCGGTACAGCTATGACCGAGGAACTGGCTCAACTGATAATGAGTGCAGAAAATATAAAAATTGAAGAAATTACAAATCTATGGCGTGGCGTCTAAATTCAATCTAGCTTCAACTGATTACGTTATTTAGTCAACAGATAACTGTGCGTTAAAGATTTTTCGAATAATTAACTTTCTCTTCTAGTAGGACGCTAAAAGTTTCGTTTCCTGTTAATGAAATTTTTAGCGGAATTGAAGAAATGAGGGTAATTTGTATTTTTTTGAAATTAAATTCATGTACGATCAACAGTTGAAACAATCGATAAAAAGGAAAAATTTAATGAGAACTCGTTTAATCTGCTTGGCTATTTCTGCGGCTTTGCTGGCTCTATCTGCATACGGGCAAACTCTCGCGCCTCGTGAAGTACCCGCTAAGTCTATTCCCGTACCGAGTACGGTCAGTCCCCAAATGCAAGCGATCATAGCTCAGCCCCTGAGAACGAATTGGGATAAACCGCCTACAACACCAGAAGGTTGGAAGCAATTGGCCGATAGCATTGCTGCAACTGTTGCGCCTCAAATTCCTGCAATGTCTGAGCGCATGGACGTTAAGATCGAGCCCTCTACATTAAACGGTGTACGTATTTACACAATCACGCCGAATAATATTCCAGCTGCAAATAAAAATCGTCTCGCAATTCACGTTCACGGTGGATGTTATGTTCTAAATCCGCGTGAGGCAGCACTTCCTGAGGCTATTTTTATGGCCGGATTTGCTCATATGAAAGTAATCAGTGTTGACTATAGAATGCCCCCAGAGGCCTATTATCCAGGTGCTCTTGACGATGCAATGACTGTGTACAAAGCACAAATCAAATCCCTGAACGCTAAAAATATCGCAGTATTTGGGAGCTCGGCTGGAGGTGCATTAACGCTTGAGATGATGCTTCGCGCTAAACAAGAGAACTTGCCTATGCCTGGAGCAATAGCTCCCGGAACCCCTATGTCAGACGTGACAAAGAAGGGTGATACTTTTTTAACCAATGCCATGCTTGATAACGTTTTGGTATCCCAAGACGGATTTTGCGATGCAGCCACTATGTTTTATGCCAACGGGCATGACTTGAAAGATCCGATGCTTTCTCCGGTTTACGGAGATGTCCGGGGTTTCCCACCTACAATTCTCACAAGTGGTACCAGAGATCTTTTACTGAGCAACACAGTACGTATGCACCGTGCTTTGCGCCAAGTTGGAACCGTAGCATCATTGCAAGTTTTCGAAGGTCAATCACACGCACAGTTTTACCGAGATGACCGTATACCTGAGGTTAAGGAAGCTTTTGGTGAAATTGCAGCCTTCTTTGATCAGCACCTCGGAAAGTAGAAACTCTTGAGCCATCCCCACTACGGTTAACGTTGTGGGGATAGAGTGCACACTGGGTAGCTAGCTTTTATTTAAATATTTCACCACTCATATCCAAGATATCCAAACAAGTGGTGAAATATTATTGTTTAGTGCTCAATAGAGGCACTTACTAATTGCTTAATCAATCTTCTGTAATACGGGCGAATTGGTCCAGGGACTTGAGTCATTAATACGACTCCAAGTTTTTCCTTGGGATCAACCCAGAAGAATGTACCCGCAGCCCCAGCCCACATAAACTCACCCTCAGAGCCGGGTACCTCAGAGAGCCCAGGACCTTGGCGAACCATAAACCCTAGCCCGAAGGTATAGCCGTTTACGCCCATTAACAATTGCCCAGGGCTTAAAGGGATACCTGTTCTTGAGCCCAACTGGTCTGAGGTCATAAGACTTAGCGTAGTGGGGGAGATGATTCTTTGTCCGTTAAGCTCCCCTTTATTCAGTAACATCGATACAAAGTTCATGTAATCTGCTGCGGTTGAAACGCCTCCAGCACCGCCTGAGTCATTTGCAGGATCGATAGTTACATCAAGCAGTTTAATAGGTTGCTGGGTACTAGGGTCTACGCTTAAAGGTTGTGCTAAGCGAGATACTTTGTTAGCGGGCACTTTAAACCCTGTATCCTTCATGTTTAAGGGTTTGAAAAGATGCGCCTGCATATAGTCCCCAAGTCTTTGGCCTGTAACGGCTTCAATGACCCTGCCAAGTACATCAACTGACATACTGTATTCCCAGTTTGTGCCCGGTTGTGAAGACAAAGGAGAGCTGGCAACAGCGCTTACAAAATCTTTGGGCGTGAGCCTTCTTTGGTCGTAATCTGTACCGTCTGCAACGTATAAACCACCATTGATATAGGCTCTTTTGATTACAGGATTTTTTATAATTTCTGGATATCCAATACCTGACGTGTGTCTAAGTAAATCTTGAACAGTAATAGGACGCAAAGCAGGTACAGCGTCGTAATAAGTTTCCCCTTTTGCATCGGTTTTAGGAACACTGACCTGCATGTCCTTAAATTCGGGTAAGAATTTAGATATCGGATCAGTTAACTGGATCCGACCCTCCTCAACCAATTGCATGGCTGTCACCGACACCATAGGTTTGGTCATAGAATAAATTCTGAAGATAGAGTCCTTGCTCATCGGCTCTTTCTTATTCTTATCTTTAAAACCGACAACAGATGTGTAGACTAATTTACCGTTTCGGTTAATTTGTAAAATGGCTCCAGGTATTGCTCCTTTATCAACCTCAGCTTGAAAGACCTGACTTATACGCTCAAGTTTCTTTGAAGATAATCCAACACTTTCAGGTTTAGCAGTTGGAATGTTTTGGGCCCAAAGTACTGGACTACTAATTAAAATACCAAGAATCAATGATTCTCGAAGGAGTGATCTTTTTGTGAAACGTTTTACATTTTTCATCTTTTAGCCCGCGTTGATTAATCTAAAACACGACTATATCTGTTCGTGAACTCTATAAAACCTAGGGTTTTTCTTAGTAAATTCTTTAGGTATTACTAAATTAGTAGTTAGTTTTTTCTAAATCCAAGTACGACAGCGCCGCCTACGACGATCAAAGCACCAATGCATTGAATGGGGGATACATATTGATCTAAAAATATCCAGCCAAGAATCAGTGCACATACTGGTTCAACATTCATTATCGAAGTGTTACCTACCGCACCAAGACGGGGAACTACGGTGAACATCACCGTAAAACCAGTTCCGTAGAAAAGTATCAGGAAAAACAGACCTAACCATCCCGAGTAATGCAGTGGAAAGTGAGGTCCACCATTGGATAGGCAAAACAAAAGCGTAATGATCGCAACCATACCCATTGTGCAAACAGATCTCAACCTCCCGTCTAGTCCGGGTGTATTGTGTTGAGTAATCAATATTGCAATTGAAAAAGTGAACGATGCGCTAAGCGCAAAGATGACTCCTAATCCAATAATGTCCCACTGAGCGGTCATGCCTAGGCCCGAGGCCGCGCCAAAGACATCAAGAGCCAATCCCAATCCAAAAAGCATAATGGGCATAATCCAAAGGACCTTGGGCTCGATGACCTCTTTATAAAATACTCTGGCTAGTAAGGCTACAAAAAGAGGATATGTGTTGAACGCTAGTAGCGCGAGTGCCACAGGCATTCGTGCGACAGCTGCATAAAGGCATGAGCTTTGAGCGGTTATTAATAAACCAACCACGAATAAATATTTTTTTTGCTCTTTAGGAATTACTCTGGGGACGTTTTGAAAAAAAATCAAAAGCATAACTATTAAACATGTGATGCTTGAGCGAGTAAATACTGCAGTTGTAACGTCTAGCCCATCATTGAATGCAAAACGAGCACTAATATGGTTAGCCCCCATCATCAAGCCAACTGATAATAAGGTTAGGAATGCTTGAGTCGAGAGCTTATTTTTAGAGATTTCAGTTGTATTTATTTTTGTACTAGTGGTATTTGACATATTAGGAATTTTTAAAAACTCGGATTACAATTTTTTTTAAATTAAGCTGTGTAAAGTATTATTTAAGACAATAGAGAAAATCATGCTGAAATAGCTAATGAGACTATTTTCGTTTACAAATTCTCCAGAAAACGCTGTGGCAATTTAAACCAGCTCTAATCACTTTAATTTTTGTAGTTGACAACCGTGTCCAGTAATGTATTTAATAAGCTTTCGTTTTTTAAATGAATATTCTATATAGAGTAAAAACTCAGCAAGCCTGGGTTTGCCCTCGAAGTTCAGTATAAGTCAGTATATGGTTGAGTTAGAGAGGAGGATAAATAAGTAGGCTGAACAAGCAATCGGAAAACTCTGAAAGCAAATCTTTATGCCTAGAGATTTCCCTAGTTATCTTATTTCCAAGGGATGTTATATTTTTAAAGTAACTTAGGTAAAAGATTAAAGATTAAAGATTAAAGATTAAAGATTAAAGATTAAAGATTAAAGATTAAAGATTAAAGATTAAAGATTAAAGATTAAAGATTATTCTTTGTCTGAAAATTAGTTTATAAATCTATCAAAATTATCCAATAAATGTTTAAACAACTGTCCCGTTTTGTTTCGTATTGTTTTTTTGCAATTACCAGCATAGCTCATGCTCAAACTCCTGCACTTAATGTAGTTGAAATTGGCTCTTTTCATGTTGGGGGACGATTAGTTGAGATATCAAATAAGCCTGTTAAGAGTGTTGTCTTTAGTCCGGGCAGTGCGCCTGCCCTCATAGACCCGAACGGAAAATATCTTGTTGAGCAGATGTATGTTCAGTACTTTACGCCTCAAATTCTAAAGTCCAAATTGCCCATTCTCCTGTGGCACGGAGGGGGCTTAACAGGTGTCACCTATGAGACCACACCGGATGGCAGAGAGGGTTGGCAGCAATTTTTTATTCGAAACGGTTGGAAAACTTACGTCTCAGACGCCGTGGAGCGGGGCCGCTCTGGTTGGGCTTCCCCAGATATTTGGCCATCAGAGCCGCAATTCCTGACAGTTGAAAATCCCTGGAGTCGTTTTCGTATTGGATCCGGTGCTTGGAGTGATGATCCCGCAAAGCGTGTTCAATTTCAAGGAAGCCTCTTTCCCGCAGAAGGTTATCTGAATTTCATGCGCCAAATCGTTCCAAGGTGGACTACAACTGATGCCGCTACTATAAAAGCCTACACTGAACTGGTTGATAAAGTTTGTCCATGCGTTGTTTTGGTCCATAGCCAAGGAGGGATGTTTGGTCAAAGAGTTGCTCAAGCGCGTCCAGATAAAGTTAAAGCACTTGTGTTGGTTGAGCCCGCAGGTTTTGGAGATCCGGATCAAGCGGCAAGTTTAAAAAACACTCCTGTTTTAGAGATTTACGGAGATTTTATCGATCAAGATTCTCGATGGCCAAATATACGTAAAACACAAATGGACTTGAATAAAAAATATATTGAAGCCGGAGGTAGTGTAGACGTTATCAATCTTCCAGAAATTGGAATTAAAGGAAACTCTCACATGATGATGATGGACCGAAACAATATGCAAATTGCACAGTTGATCAACGACTGGCTAGTCAGAAAAGGATTTGCCGAAAAATAATCACCATCAATTCTGACCGGACACTGGACCTAAATTAAAGGTCACTTACTTGCAATTAACTCATAACCCCAATTTGCCAGGGCACAAATTCATAATCACCTAGTCCAAGAAGCTCACTTTTTGAGGGTTCACCGGATGCGATTCTAAGAAATAGTTCAAAAATCTGTTGCCCCATTTCTTGAACAGAAACTTTACCGTCCAAGATTTCTCCGCAGTTTATATCCATATCTTCAGTGAGCCGCTCATACATAGGCGTATTGGTGGCTAGCTTGATGCAGGGTGCAGGCTTTGAACCAAACATAGATCCCCGACCGGTTGTGAAGGCTATTAAGTTAGCACCTCCAGCAATTTGACCTGTTGCTGATACAGGATCGAAGCCGGGCGTATCCATAAACACAAACCCCTTGGCTGAAACGGGTTCTGCGTACTTATACACTTCCATCAAAGGACCTGTTCCGCCTTTCATGGATGAACCGAGCGATTTCTCAAAAATATTTGCTAACCCTCCAATTTGGTTTCCAGGGCTTACTTTGCCGTTAATTTGTACATCGCGTCCTACAGAGTACTCATCCTTCCACCATCGAATTCGTTTGATGAGTTTTTCGCCTATTTCTTGAGTAGCTGCGCGTCTGGTTAGAGTATGCTCGACACCGTATATCTCAGGCGTCTCCGAAAGTATGCCTGTTCCGCCGTGTCTAGACAAAATATCAACAGCAGCCCCTAGAGCTGGGTTCGCAGTGATAGAGGAGAATCCGTCGGACCCTCCGCATTGCAATCCTACCGTTAAGTGGCTAGCAGAAACAGTTTGCCGCCTAGCTTTGTTAGCCTGAGGAAGCAAGGCTTGTACAGCCGCTATACCGGCTTCAATTGTTTTACGAGTTCCACCAGTCTCTTGCATGATAAAGGTGTGTAAATTACTACCTTCTTGCAGTCCCTCTTGGTCCATTAAGCCCTTAAGCTGATTTCTCTCACATCCAAGCCCAACAATCAATGCGGCTGCAAGGTTTGGATGGCGAGCGTAGCCAGCCATTGTTCTGCGTAAAAGCTCCATTGGCTCACCGCTCATCTCCATACCGCAACCAATATCATGGCTAAAGGCAACTACCCCGTCAACATTTGGAAAATCTTTTAAGCGCTCTGGCGTAAACCAATCTGCAATTTTGTGAACTACCGTTGCAGAGCAATTAACGGTAGACAGTAGTCCAATAAAATTTCTTGTACCTACTTTGCCGTTTGAACGTACATAGCCCTGGAATGTGGCTCTTTCTTTTTCTGCAAGCATTTGAGTTGGCTTGAAATCACTTGAGTAGGCATAGTCTCTGTCAAATTCCCGAAACTCTGTATTGTGACTATGAACTAAGGTGCCAGCTTCGATGTCTACATTAGCAAACCCAACTGTGACGTTGTATTTCAAAATAGGCTCGCCCTTTAAAATTCTCCTGGAGGCAATTTTGTAACCAGCGGTTACTTGACTTTTACTTGTAAAATTTTCACTTGGAACATTGGTTCCAATAGCTACATCTACGCGTGCAACGACTACGTTGTCATTAGGATGTAAACGGATGATGGGACCTATTGACTGTTTATTAGAGATTTCAATCATTGTTGCTCTTATCTTGTAAAGGTAATTAATTATTATTTAATCAGGACTGTGATTTTATTTGATATTTAGTACATCGAACGCAGCTTTTAGTCTACGAGCATATGAATTGGAGACCTCTTGAATTTCTTTAGCTGTCCAGGTACGAAAACCTTGGCCAGATTTCATTCCAGTCTTTCCCTCTTGCATTAATTGAGTAACGATTGGAGGCAACTCTTTAATGTTGGACAAGGAAGGATAAATTTCTTTGGCAGCATTAGCCATTCCGTCCCAACCAGATATTTCTTTTTGCGTCATGGGTCCAACAGCAGCGTAACGAAACCCAAAGCTGTACCTGACCGCGTCATCAATGTCCTCAGGTGAAGCAATTCCCTCTTGAACCAAAGATAGTGCCTCTCTCATCAGCGCATGCTGGATCCGATTTGCCAAAAATCCTGGTATATCTTTTTTGACTAGTACAGGTTTTTTATCAATTGATCTGTATAAATCACAAACAAAACTTGCTAATTTGAGTTCAGTTTTTTGGCCCATGACAATTTCAACCAAGGGCACTACTTCAGCGGGCATAAAATAATGTGCTCCCATCATACGGTTTGCAGTTTGTAAGCCCTCAGCAATCTTGGATATTGGAAAGCCAGAACTGTTGCTACCTATCGGTATGTCGGGGGGGGCAACTTTATCCAGGTAGGAAAATATTTCTTGTTTAAGCTGCAAATTTTCAGAAACTGTTTCTATGATCCACTGGGAATGATGCCAATCCTTAAATTCTAATAAGGTGCCCGCAAAATGCAAATTTTTGATTTGCTCGGGGCTCATAGAGACTGTTTCCTCTGAAAGTCCAATACTTGCGGCTAGTTCAAGCGCCTTATTTAAACAAGACTCTGATTTTTCTTTTGAACGTCCAAGAATATTTACTGGAATGCCCTTGGAAATAAATCCAGCGGCAATCCCTGCCGCCATAATACCCGAGCCGATAACTGTAATGAATTTTTTCACTGTGTAATAAATCTCATTGATTATTGGAATTTGTATTTATAAATTAATGAATACATTTTATTCCGGTTCAATATTGCCTTTGATAATAACCTTTGCCCATTTATCTTGCTCTGCTCTTTCAAATTTAGAAAATTCCTCTGGTGTTGATCCTACTGCAACGGTGCTTAATTGATCGAGTCGAGATTTAACTTCTGGCATTTTCATTATTTTTGATATCTCCATCGATAATCTTTTAACGATCTCAGGTGATGTTCCAGCTTTAACTTGCAAGCCATACCAAGACGAGGCCTCGAATCCAGGATAACCACTTTCTGAAACTGTGGGAACATTGGGATAAGCTTGAAGTCTATTAGCTGTAGTGGTTGCAATTAATTTAAGTTTGCCGGATTGAATGTGTTGAGTAGAAGTCAGCAGGGTATCAAACATCAAATTTACTTGACCTGCTAGCACGTCGGTAATGGCTGGTGCAGAACCTTTATAGGGGATATGGACCATATCTATACCAGAACGAAGCTTAAACATTTCAGGTACTAAATGCGACGATCCTCCATTTCCCGCCGACGCAAAAGTCAATTTACCTGGGTTAGCTCTTGCGTATGACAGTAGTCCAGCTAAATCGTCAAAGGGGGTATCGGTACGCGTAACAATTACTATAGGTACCGTGATTAGCAAAGAAACCGGGATAAAGTCTTTATTCACGTCATAAGATAGTTTTTTGTATAAGCCCGGATTTATCCCATTAGTTCCAACTGTAACCATAATAAGTGTTTGACCATCGGCCGGGGCCGCAAAACCAGCCTGCATTCCTATAGCGCCATGAGCTCCGGCCTTATTTTCTACATAAATTGGCTGACCAAGTGCCTCCCCTAATTTAGTAGAGATTAGACGTGCAATAACATCAGTGGGTCCCCCAGCAGGAAAAGGCACAATCAATCTAAGTGGTCCGCTAGGGTAAGCTGAGTATGAAAAATTTGAAAAAACGAGTAATGCGATAAATAATATACGTTTCATTTTTTTCCTAAATTTAATTGTCTAATTTACTCACAAAGCCTGCAGAAAAGAGTTTTATGATTTCCTCTTCAGAATACCCAAGCTGAGTGAGAACCTCATCAGAGTGTTCACCAATAGTAGGAGGATTTAATCGAACTCCCAATCTTTCTCCATCCATCATTAGCGGCAATAGTGGTGTCTGGGTTTTTTCTCCAGCCTTTGGGCCATCGGTTATTTTTATTGATGCTAATCCCCCGGTAGCTATTAAATGCGGATCGTTAAATAGCTCATTGGGTTTTGTTATTGGAGCAAATGGCAATCCATTTTTTTCAAAAATTTCACTAATTTCAGATGCACTGTAAACCGATAATCTTTTTTTAATTTCTGGTATCAGACTGGGTCTGGCTTCAACACGAAGATTATTGGTTTTAAGGTTTACGTCATCATACAAATCAATATATTCAAATGCATCACAAAATATTTTCCACTGAGTATCGGACACAACTGCTAAGAAAATCTGTTCTCCTCCTTTAACCTCGAATACATCATAGATAGCCCAAGCTGAAATCCGGCTTGGCATGGGCTTAGGGGCAAGACCAGTCACTGCAAATTGCATCATGTGTTGACCAACAAGAAATACATTATTCTCGAACAAAGAGCTCTGTACCTCTTGTCCCTTACCCGTTAGTTCTCGTTGCTTGAGTGCGGCCATTACACCAATTGCACCAAAAGTTCCTCCCATAATATCATTCACAGATGAGCCGGCCCTAAGTGGCCTGTCCTCTGGGCCAGTCATATAAGCAAGTCCACCCATCATTTGAACTACCTCATCTAATGCGGTTCGGTGATCATAAGGTCCTGGTAAAAACCCTTTGTGAGAGGCGTAAATAAGTCCTGGATTACTGAGCTTGAGTGTTTCGTAGTCTAAACCTAGCTTTGTCATAGTTCCAGGCTTAAAATTTTCACTCACTACATCTGCAGTTGCGACTAACTTTTTTACTATTTCTAGGCCTTGTGGAGTTTTCATGTCAACAGCGATACTCTTTTTGTTGCGGTTGAACATCGGGAAAAAACCAGATCCAGAGCCTAATAGTTTTCTAGTTTTATCTCCCTCTATTGGTTCAACCTTAATGACTTCCGCCCCTAAATCGGCCAGTATCATCCCACAAGTTGGACCCATAACCATGTGGGTAAATTCAATTACCCGAATCCCCTCATAGGGTAATACATTTTTTTCTGACATTGGAAATACCTTTTTAATTATTCTAAAAAATGATGACTAAATCAAAGTAAGCCATAAAGTACCAAGTTTCCAAGATATTGATCAATTGAAAATTCGTTATTTTCATTATTTTAGAGGAGTGATGTATTGATTTAAGGCGGGAATTAATGCGAAAGAAAACTCGAGCTGTAAAAAACGTGAGTTACCGATTTTCTTGAAGAAAATGGATACAAGGTTAAAATAGGTCAAGTGATTTGTTTTGATGAGCGAATCATTTGCTTAATTTTTTTAAACTAACTTTGTATTTAAATATGATTCGTTACCTAATTGCAATAGGCGTCCTAATTTTAGCTACCACTGTTGAATCCGCCGGTGATGCCGTTATAAGAATTGCACTATACGACAGAACAGGGTTAAGTCGGTTTTTATATCTTGCTTTAGGTGGTGGCTTACTTTTTGGGTACGGTATATTTCTGAATTTAGCTCCTCTTCCGTTTGAAAGGGTTGTAGGACTTTATATTGCTATTCTTTTTATTGTCTGGCAAATTGTTAGTTATCTAACCTTTAGATCCATACCTAATTTAATGGTAATCGCAGGAGGTGCCTTAATAGTAATTGGTGGATTATTGGTTTCATTTGGTAATTTTTCTGACTCGTAAGACTGTTTTATAGCGTTTGTCCTGGTCGGTTTTCTCTTTTTTGACTTTAGTTCTCTATGTATTATTAAATGCCTGTTTTCGGACGGATTAGTCATAATAAAAAATATAATTTTTACGAATTGAATTGAATTCATTAATTAAAAGGTGCTGAAATGGCAACAAGGCGGTTATTTATTAATAGTCTAGCTAGTGCAGGAGCTTCCAGTATCTTTTTTTGTAATTGTTGTAATGCACAGGATATTCAAAGAGTTACTTTACACCCTGAGTGGGACAAAGGGGGGAGGGACGCTGCCAATATAGATTCACTAAGCCATCAACATCCGAATGCTGGGACTAAACGAAAGCCATTTATTTTCCAGGGTAAAAAAGTCAAGGTTATTGATACGCATGCCCATTGCTTTTTTCCTGAAGCTGTAGCTTTAGCGGGTTCAGGGAATAGCGTTAATGGCGCGGTTAAGGGCGGTCCTGAGCATTACATTCCAGTCAGTGCAACTGAGGTGATCAAGCGGCGAATTGAAAATATGGATGCCAAAGGTGTTGATATGGAAGTATTGTCCGTAAATACCTTCTGGTATTCAAAAGATTTTGATCTGGCAAAGGAGATTTGTAGGATCAATAACGATAACCTCGCGGAGCTTTGCCGGGCCTATCCGACTCGCTTTGCTGCATTTGGTTCAATTGCAACCCAGTTCCCTGAGCTTGCCGTGCAGCAACTAGTTGAATTAATGAAAAATCCAGCCTTCAAAGGTGTTGCGATTCAAGCCAATGTTGCAGGCATTGAGCACTCTGATCCTCGTTTCCACTCGATATGGGCAAAGGCAGAGGAATTGGGTGCAGTCCTATTTATTCATCCTCAAAGTGTTTCACAACTATCCCAACGCTTTAAAGGTAATGGGTGGATGTCTAATGTGATTGGAAACCCCCTTGACACAACTATTGCGCTACAGCACTTAATCTATGAGGGTGTATTTGATAAATTTCCCAACTTAAAAGTATTGGCTGCGCACGGAGGTGGATTTCTAGGTTCATATGGTCCTCGAATGGACCATTCATGCTTTGTTTCACCTAGTAATTGTGATCCAAGCATTGTGTTGAAGAAAAAACCAACCGAATACCTGAATCAAATCTATTTTGACTCACTAGTCTTTACCACTGAAGCATTAAGACATTTGGTTGCGCAGGTCGGTTCATCTCAAATCGTAGTAGGAACTGATAGTCCAATACCTTGGGAGGAGTTCCCAGTGGATCATGTTCTAAAAACACCAATTTCAGATGTTCAAAAAGCGGCCATCCTAGGTTACAACGCGGCGCGTTTACTGAAGATCCCAAGTTAGATGCTAAATCAACTCTAGTTTCCCTCAACTATATAGACTCTGCTAATGAAAAGCGGGACTCCAATTTCTCGTAATTTTTTGTACCTATCAGATGTAATAAAAGCGTTTGCACGCTCTAGTGAGGGAAATTTCGCTATTACTACCCTATGACCTGGGCTATCTCCCCTTACTACTACTTTCTCATCCGTGCTTGCAACGAAAACTGCATCAAATTCTGCAAAGGCTTTACGGGCCTCGGAAGAGTAAACGCTTATGTATTTTTCTTTGTCAAGATATGTGATTTCAGAAACCATATAAGCTGGCTTTGATTGCGCGAGTAAATTGCTTGAAAATAGTGCGAAAGTAAACACTATTAGAGTAATTAGCTTTGTCAGCCGCACCATATGTTTCTAACTCTCCCGATTGGTCTTATAAACAGATATTAACATTTTTATCTCAAAACCAATCAAGTTGAACCTTTGACGTGGCCTGAGAGGCGGAGCCTCGCTTAAAATATGGTGATTGGAGAATATTTATGACTAATAAACTGAAAGCCGTTGTTTTATGTGCCTTACTAATGGTTGGTGTGGCCGATGCCCAAATAAGTACTGGCGTTAAAGTCGGATTAATCACAACCCTGTCTGGACCTGGTGCTAGCCTAGGCGTAGATATTAGAGACGGTTTTCAACTCGCAGTTAAATTGGCCGATGGCAAGCTTGGCGGACAAACAGCAGAAATAATTATTGCTGACGATCAAGCAAGTCCGGACACGGGTCGGCAAGCAGCAGATCGAATGATCAAGCAAAATAAAATCGACTTTATGACCGGAATCGTATTCTCAAACGTCATGTTAGCCGTTGGTCCTCCCACTTTTCAATCAAAAACCTTTTATATCAGTGCTAACTCAGGTCCATCACAGTACGCTGGTGAACAATGCAATTCTTATTTTTTCAGTGCTTCCTATCAAAATGACAATATCCATGAGGCGGCTGGACAAGTCGTCACGGATAAAGGATACAAAAATGTGGCTGTAATCGCTCCAAATTATCCTGCTGGCAAAGATGCTATCAATGGGTTCAAGAGGTTCTATAAAGGTGAAATTGCGTCAGAGGCCTTACCAGCTTTAAATCAACTTAATTTTGGAACTGAAATCGCACAATTGCGCGCTTCTAAGGCCGACGCAGTTTACATTTTTCTACCAGGTGGCATGGGGATTAATTTTATTAAACAGTTTGTAGCTGCTGGCTTGTCAAAGGATATGACTCTTATAGGTCCAGGATTCTCCGGTGATGAGGACGTAATTAAAGCGGTTGGTGAACCAATGCTGGGTATGTTCAATACGACTCAGTGGGCACATGATATGGATAATGCGGCCAATAAGAAATTTGTTACTGCTTTTGAAAAAGAATTTGGAAGACTACCTACTCTTTATGCGGCTCAAGGTTATGACGCTGCGCAACTAATTGGTGCAGCTGTTCGCGATTCAAAAGCGAAACTAGAGGATAAATCTGCTGTGCGCAAGGCCTTAATGGCAGCAAAATTTGATTCAGTTCGGGGTTCATTTAAATTTAATTCGAATCATTTTCCGATTCAGAACTATTACCTACGAATTATTGCGAAAGACAGTAAAGGACGTATCACAAACCGGATGATTGGTGCACCGGTTCTTAAGAACTACGGAGATGTATACGCGTCAAGTTGCAAGATGTCAGACTAATTTTCTTGCCGAGTCAAATTACGCTGGTCACTAATCGTTGAATTCAATTTTATTACTTGAACAATTCCTCAATGGTTTGCAATTTGGGTTAATGTTATTTCTATTGTCAGCTGGGTTAACGCTCATTTTTGGCATTATGGATATGATCAACCTTGCTCACGGGTCACTGTATATGATCGGAGCCTACTTAGTTGCAACCATAACCAGTGCCTGTGGAAATTTTTGGCTAGGTTTGATGCTAGGTGTTATGTCAACTTTCTTCATAGGCATACTCCTTGAATTATCTGTTCTCCGCCGTCTATATCAGCGAGATCACCTATCCCAAGTTATGGGTACCTTCGCAATCATGTTGATATGCAATGAGCTAGTTAGACTAATCTGGGGAGTCCAGCCTTTAACCCTAAATCCTCCTTCATCACTGGCTGGTCCAATTGAAATATTTCCAGGATTTTATTACTCCTCCTACGGTATTTGTATTATCGGATTTGGTCTAACTATAGGGCTACTACTTTATTTGCTGATTACTAAAACTAGACTTGGCATGCAAGTGCGAGCAGGCTCCTCTAATCGTGAGATGGCACTTGCAATGGGGATTAATGTGAACAGATTGTTTACTATGATTTTTGGAGTTGGTGCTGCGCTGTGCAGTATTGCGGGGGGACTTCTCGGGCCTGTTTTAGCTGTCCAAGTAGGCATGGGGGAGAGCATCTTAATATTGGCATTTGTAGTCATAGTTATCGGCGGAATTGGCTCTGTAAGAGGGGCATTCTTTGGGGCAATTATTGTTGGCTTAATAGACACTGCAAGTCGAACATTGATACCTATATTGTTTAAAGCCTTAATGTCCTCTGAGGCAGCGTCAAACGCCGCCCCTGCCGTTGCCTCAATAATGATCTATTTAATGATGGCTACAGTTCTCTTTATCAAGCCTCGGGGCTTGTTTCCAACTCATGGCTAACTATGCTTGATCGGTCCTCTGAATTTAAGTCCGGGGTAGCCACGGATTTTTCTCCTGGCATTTTGGATCATCGCTTTTATTGGGGATGGA
>CAIRBP010000089.1 GCA_903876885.1 uncultured Burkholderiales bacterium
GTTATTACTGTCGGCGAGCTAGAGGTGCCGGATTGAATTTGAACTGCAAACCCGTTTCCTGCATTCAAACTAATAGAGCCAGCTGCAAACGAATTACTTAAGACCGACTGAGCGCTGGCAATAGAGTTGATAGCTACTGTATGTGTTCCCGCAACAGCCGAGGTGGTTGTAGCTATTGAGAACATGCCCGTTCCAGTATTAGAAACAGTTAAGTTATTAAAGTTACTTTGGTCCTGCAATTTAGTCATTGCAGTCTGAACTTCTTGAACTACGTAGGAAACAGCACTTAAGCCTGAGATTTTTGATTGATCACGCGTGATCTGGGTGTTGATAATATTTTGCTGTGGAATTTCAGTGGCATTCACTAAACTTTGAGCCAGAGATGCAACGTTTACACCAGATCCCGCACCAAGTGAGGTCAGTATCGACTGGCCCAGAGCCTGGTTACTCATCGTAGCCGCAGTCGAGCTCGTTCCTGTACCCGTAATACTGCTAGAACCGGTTGAAGCACTTGACGTACTTGAAGCACCTGAACTAGAGGGGGAAGAGCTAATGGAGCTGGTTGTCATTTAAATCTCACTTACTGTTGAATTCATTCCCAAACGGTTAGTTTAGACATATGGACGTCATACCTATCGACCTGAGTTACCCATTCTTTAATATTGAATTAACAAAATTTACCTTTTAAAAGATTACCCATTGATGTAATTGAACAAAGAATTCTTCGTAATCTGGGCAAACGCGCTTTGCGCAGCTTGCAAAGCCAACTGATCTTGGTTCATCTTTGTGATGGCCTGGGTGTAGTTCAAATCTTGAACAGTCGACAAAGTGGTGTTAAGTCTAAGTGTTGCCTCATTGAGAACCGTACCCTGGTTCGTTGCTAGTGACTCATTCGAGCCAACATTAGCCAGTGCATTGTTAACGCCCTGACTCAATGTTTTTAGCTCCCCTATTCCTCTTTGGATATTGGGTGTATCTGAGCTATTAACTGCTCCAATCAAATCGTTCAATGACTGAAAAAATCCCACACCCGTCTGCCCACCCTTTGGATCGTCTCTGACAACGTTCGTGAATGCTGTCGTACCGGGCGTATTCATGGTGATTTTTAAACTATCCCCCACACTGACTTGCATCGTATTTTGGTCACCTTGGTAACTAACATTACCATTAGCATCCGTCGTGTACGCAGGCTGATTGCTGCGTCCTCCAGCAAACACATAGTTTCCGGTGCCGTCCTGTGTATTTGCTCCACTCACGATTTGCGCTTTCAGTTGCGTCATTTGCTGAGCAATGGTTTGTCTATCTGTTGGACTCACTGTTGCAGACGCTGCTTGAACAGCCAATTGATTAAACTGCGAAAGTAGCGTACTTACGTTTTGCAGTGCAGTATCCTCTGTCTGCAAGCGACTAGACACAGTGGTTATGGTGCTTTGATATCCGGTTTGACGAGCTATCTCTGATTTGATGTTTAAGATAAGAGCAGCTTTATTTGGATCATCACTAGGCTTGGTGTTTTGCGTACCCGATGCCAACTGGCTCTCAATCTTAGTCAGGTTTGACTGAACAGTACCGAGTTGATCAGTCGTTGTTTGATAAAAATTACTGGTGGAAATAGTCATGCCCATGATATTTATCCTGCCGTGATGCCGTTAATGGTTGAGAAATCTTGTGTCGCTATTTGAATCGTTTTAGCAGCTGCTTGGTAGGCCTGTTGAAAGCGAATCAGCGCCGCAGCTTGGTCATTCATGCTAACGCCCGAGACCTTGTCTTGTGCATTCTTAGCCTGCGTGTTAACTGCAGTCAAAGACTGCTGACTCATCAAAGCCTGCTGAGCTTGGTTACCAATTGTGTTAGTTTGCTGCACATAAGCGCCTGCAAACGTACTACCTCCAATGATTTGTGCTTTACTAAGCGCAACCATTTGTAAAATATTGGTGTTGTCCCCTGCGGCATTTTGATTCTCACTAACGCTAAAGGTATCTCCAACGCTTGGTTGCTGAGTTAAATTTATACTCAACCCTTGGTACTGAATGAGTGGTTTTGAAACGTTAGGATCATAGCTTCCAACAGCAAGCTCGGTACCTGTTTTTGAATCAACAATAGCGTACTGATTGTTTGCTTGAATTTTTACACTCAGAGTCTGCGTCTTAAGTTTTAAAGACGGATCGACTGGGCCGCCTGAATAAGTGGCCCCCACTTGCACAGATCCGCCTGTGCCTGTTGCAAATACAGTTAAGTTATCAGGAACAGGGCCGCTAATATAGGCACCAGTTCTGATACCAATTTTGCTTAAATCCGCTGGTTGCCCATTTGCCCCAAAAGACAACTCCAGACTAGGCTGATAAAGTCCGATGGTGCTAGCAAGCGCAACACCTGATGCATTTTTAATTTGTATTTGGTAAGAGGGATTTGCCGCTGTACCAACATTGACCATGCTCGCTTTGGTTCCACTAAGGCTTGAACCGGGAGAATTTGCTGCCGCATTGATCGCATTGATCACGTCATCTGTAGTTGCGTTTGGAGGAATACTAACCTCTTGCTGCAAATTACCGCTTACCGTCACATTTATATTAAATGAGCTTGGATTATTCAAACTGTTGGACTGATTCACAAAAGTTGAATTCAAGTTGGGGTAGTTCATATAACTCCCCAAGGCACTGGGCACTACAGTACCAGATGAGTTTTTGATCTCAATTTTCTTTGAGACGCTATCGTAAACTGCCAAATACCCAGTTAAGGACGGGGTGGAATCAATTGTGCTGTTAATCGAGTCAACTACGTTTTGAACAGTTGCAGGCGATTGCGGGATTTGAACTAAGCTAGAAGCACCACCGTTGATGGTCATATTCACATTAAAGGAACTGGTGTTACCCAAGGACGAATTAACCGAATTGAATACTGCATTTATACTTGGCGCCCCACTATCCACCACTGGATTTTGAACAATTTGAACCATCGGGTTATAGGCGCCGTTACCGATTTCTAGTGCGTTCGTATTGGTCCCGTCCGTCGTACCTATTTGAATAGGCTGCCCCGCCGCTAAAGAGTTGGCCTGTAAAACAAGGTCTCCCATCGGTCCAATCGCTGCAGACACATTTGTAGCTGCAGATTTTTTCTGAATTGCTTGCACCAAACTACTTAGATCTGAAAAGCCAGATATTTCAGTACCATTGATACTAAGTGTTTTAGTGAAATTCAAAGAATTCACGGGTACACTAATTTCGTTATAAACCTGCGCACTTACGTTTGGAGCAACACTCGAGGGTGTGTATGTATACACATTATTGGCTATACCGAGGGTGTTTGCAGATGAGTTTGCATAGCTCGCATCCGCTATTCCTAAAGCGTTACCCTCTCCATTTGTCGCATTGTCCCCAATTTGAATTGGGTTTGTTGCTGTTGGATTGGTTGGATCGGAGGATATACCTGTTAGGACCAACTGTCCAGATCGGTTGATGGAGGCTGCCACATTTGTTGCGTTTGACTGCGCGTTGATAGCGTCACTAAGCGTTGCAATGTTTGTGTAAGGTCCAGAAATTGTTTGACCATTAATAGTCAATGTATTATTAAAATTAAGCGAACTCGGGTCGATACTGATTGATGTAGGGATGGCATTATTGGCTACACCGATTTGAATAGAATCCGTTGCGGCTGTAGTCGTTCCCTGCAAAACCAGATTTCCGCTCGTATCTATAGTTGCTGTAACGTTGGTTGTTCCTGAGTTGTTGTTAATAGCCTGAGCCAAGGTTTTAATGTCATTAAAACCATTGATTTGTTGACCATTAATACTCAAAGTATTGTTGAAATTAAGCGAACTACTTGGTACAACAACTGTGTTGGGTTGCGTACTCAACCATTTTTGTACGTCACTTGCTGTCAATCCGTTAGGGGAAGGCGTTAAAGCCCCCATAGGAATTCCGTCTAGGGTGATTGCTCCTGCTGCAATCACTGGGTTGGTTGTACTTCCGATTGATCCAATTCGAGTCGAGTTAATGACTGCAGCGCTGAGGCTTGTACTACTAGTTTTGCTATTACCCGTGTTGGTCGACATGACATCGGCTTTAGCACCGTAAAAGACGTTCAATCCCTGATAACCCTTTTGCCCCGATTGATTTAAGTACTGGCTGCTATAGGTCACTGGTGTGTTAAAACCATTAGCGCTTGTAATGATCTGAGCTTGCTGGTTGGGGGACAAAGGAGTACCAATCAATTGGCGTCCGTCAGTGGTAAGTATTTGTAACTGTTGACCGGGCTGAGCGTTGTCCAAGTAAATCGTAGGAGACGTGACCCCGGCCGCAATGGTCGTGACTGAGGCGTACCCTTGATTAGGATTTATTGCGAGTGTTTTATCGTAACTTGGATTTATGTTGTTTTGTATTTGCGCGTTTCCAAGCGCAGCAGCTGGCATACCTGGATCGATATAGCTCACCTGGGCCGCTGTGCTACTCACGTTTGCAGCACCTTGCATGGCTGCAAATTGCGCTCCAGTTGCAATTTGGGCTGGATTGGTTAAATTGACCGATATTCCTGCAGCAGCATTAGGATTGCTTGAATCCAGATTAAAAAGGGGCAAACCTTTTTGTCCATTAGCGTCAATTCCACTGGTTTGAATAGCGTTAGCACTTGACACAAAGGTACTGGCAAGATTATTGAAGTTTTCCTGAGCCGGTTGTAGCACCTGGCTCAAAAAAGTTTGTATTCCACCAATTTTTCCTCCACTTGATCCTGCGAGTGGCTGTGTATTACCGTAGGGATCAATCACTAAACTTTGAGTCCCATTGGCGTTGTTCGCAATTCCGATTGGACGTGCAGTCTGACCGTCCACCACAACGTTTTGTGAAATCGTATTACTCATACTAACCGTCACGGCCCCGTTGGCGGTGAAGCTCGTTGATATATTGGTTAA
>CAIRBP010000090.1 GCA_903876885.1 uncultured Burkholderiales bacterium
ATTGGGCTACGCCCCATGCCCCGCCCCCTTTTTGTAGCGCCTAATGCTCAAACAACGCGTTATCACAGCTGTTGCGTTGCTACTCATCTTGGTACCTACTTTGGTCGTGCCTAATCCCGCGCCTTTGGCGCTTTTATCTTTAATACTGTGTGCTTTGGGGGCCTGGGAGTGGGGAAGACTTAATGAATTGAATTTCACTAAAGCGACTTTGCTGGGGATCCTTTGCTCCTTAATCTGCTTAGCTAGTTGGTGGTTACAAGTATTTAGCTTTGCAAACTATTATTTTTGGTTATTTTGCAGCGCAGCTTGGGTTTTTATTGGAATTTCGCTCCTTCGGGTTGGCCCTCAAGGTTGGCTAAAGGTCTACAAACCTTTGCGCTTGATCGGGGGAGTTTGGGCACTTTTTGCGACTTGGCTCGCAATTAATCAGGCGAAGGCTATGAGTTTTAATTTTCTTTTCTCTGTGTTCGCTCTGGTTTGGGTTGCTGACATTGGTGCGTATTTTTTTGGACGCGCTTTCGGCCGCAGAAAACTAGCCCCTAATATCAGTCCAGGTAAGAGTTGGGAGGGAGTTTGGGGCGGTGTTTTGGCAGTCTTCATCCTATGCGGTGTTTGGATCTACGTTGATCGTTTGCGCTTGACTGGCGGGGAGGGGGAGGTCTTGAACTCAAGCTCCCAGGGGTTGAGCTTTTTCTCACTAATAGCCAGCAAAGGTTTATTGATTCAGATCTTTGCACTTGTATTTATGGTCGGTATGAGTGTTACGGGTGATTTGATCGAATCTTTAGTTAAGCGGAGTGTTGGGGCAAAAGACAGCAGCCGCCTATTACCTGGTCACGGTGGAGTTTTAGACCGCATTGATGCCTTGTTACCGACGCTTCCGATTGCGATGTTTTGGAGTTTGTTGTGAGCTTTTCAGACCAAATCCATGCGTAGAATCAAAGCATCATGATACTAAAATTGCCTCTAAAACCTCAGGCACTCACCATACTTGGCTCTACTGGCTCAATTGGGACGAGCACTCTGGATGTTGTGGCCCGTCACCCCAACCTATTTAGTGTATTTGCTTTAACCGGTGCGAGTAAAGTTGACTTGATGTTAGAGCAGTGTTTGCGTTTCAAGCCTATTTATGCACTGATGGTAGAAGACGCACCGGCCAAACAACTTGAGGCGTTACTCCAATCCAAGGGTTCAAAGACCCAAGTGCTAAGGGGGGCGAAGAATTTAGATGAGTTGGCCTCTCACCCAGATGTGGACACAGTGATGGCTGCCATTGTTGGAGCTGCGGGGCTTTCCTCATGCTTAGCCGCTGCGCGGGCAGGTAAACGCCTGCTATTAGCCAATAAAGAGGCGCTAGTGGTTGGTGGGGAGCTCTTTTTATCAGAGGTCCGAACCGGAGGCGCAAAGTTGCTGCCCATTGATAGTGAACACTCAGCTATTTTCCAATCCTTGCCAGAGGATTCAAGTACATGGCGTGAATGTGTTGAAAAAATTATTTTGACCGCTTCAGGTGGACCTTTTAGAAGCCGTTCCCCAGATACCCTTCATCTTGTAACGCCCGCGGAAGCTTGTAGCCATCCAAATTGGGTAATGGGTCAAAAAATATCTGTTGACTCAGCCACCATGATGAACAAGTGTCTGGAGGTGATTGAGGCTCACTATCTATTTGGATTGGATCCCTCGAAAATCGATGTTGTCATCCATCCTCAAAGTATTGTTCACTCGATGGTAGAGTACAAAGACACCTCAGTTGTTGCGCAATTAGGTACCCCGGATATGCGAGTTCCAATTGCTTACGGTTTAGGTTGGCCTAATCGAATTGAATCCGGGGCTAAACCTCTGCATTTTCAAACGACGCCGCCAATGTCTTTTGAGGATTTCGATTCAAATGAACACAGAGCTCGCTTTCCAGGGCTTTTGCTTGCATGGGAGGTGCTTAAAGCAACGCCTGGCTCGCCGGCTGTTTTAAACGCTGCTAACGAGATTGCTGTGCACTCGTTCTTGGCCGGAAAAATTGGATTTACTCAAATTCACGAGGTCAACCTAAGAACTCTTGAGCTATTTGTTCCCTCCGCTCCTCATACGCTGGAGGACTTGCTTGAACTTGATGCTCGAGCTCGGCAAACAGCATTGCAAGTGATCTCAGAACTCGTATAACCTATGCTCACTGCACTCTCTTTTTTGGTCATGCTCAGTGTGATTGTGGTTGTCCACGAATATGGGCACTACAAAGTTGCTGTACTCTGCGGAGTTAGGGTAATAAAGTTTTCCGTAGGTTTTGGTAAACCACTTTTTGCATGGCAACTGCATCCTTTTCGCAGAGTAAACCCGGTTACCTCTTCAAGCTCAAGTTCAAATCTAAATACAGAAAATACAAGCACTGATAGAGAGGGCTCTACAAAGCGTGCCAACCTATTGCCTGACACCGCTAAAACTATCTTCCTTATTTCTGCAATCCCTTTAGGGGGTTACGTTCAAATGCTTGACGAGCGCGAGGGAAGCGTGCCACTTGACCAAACTCAATTTGCATTTAACCAAAAATCTCTAAAAGCTCGCGCAGCAATAGTAGTTGCCGGACCTGTAGCCAATTTTTTGCTTGCCATTCTTTTATATGCATCAATTCAATGGGTTGGCCAAATGCAACCTACTGCAGTTCTTGGTCAGCCCTTGCCGGGTTCAATCGCGAGTTTGGCAGACCTTCAAAGTGGAGACCGGATCATAGGACTTAGGCCCTTGGAAGAGGATGTCGAATTTTTGCCCACACCTACTTATAAAGAATTTGTGGACGCACTCGTTGAGGTGAAGATCCAACTGCAAAATAACCAAAAAGCTACTGAGAGCATCAGCGCTGGCCAACCTCTTACTAATTCTCCCCAATGGGTTGAGTTATCCATTCATAAAGAGGGTACAAAAGGCCGGAGCCCAGACATTAGTGGGGCGCCAGGTTTGGAAAAATCCGTGGATTTAAGTGAGATCATGAGTACACGTCCAACTCATACCCTCAAAATTGATTTGAGCCAATGGCACCTTAGTGAGCATGTCCAAGACTCTCCAAAGGAGTTATTTTTAGCGCTAAAGGATCTGGGTTTGACTGGGCCTAGGCGCGCAGCTGTAATCAATTCTGTGTTGGACGAGGGGGTTGCGAAAAAGGCTGGATTGTTAGCTGGCGATGAGGTATTGAGAGTCAACGGCGCAAGCGTCTCCGATGCTCAGGAGTTGGTTCATTTAATACACAAAAGTGTTGATGGTCAGCGTGAAAGTGAGGCTGCCGACTCAAAAAACGACTCAATTTGGGAAATTAAGCGTAATTTTGGAGGCAAAGACACCCAAATAAACGTAGTGGTCAAGCCAAGAGTGATAGAAGAAAATGGCAAACCTATAGGACGAGTGGATGCGATAATAGGCGGAAATCAGGAACTGGTCTTTAAAAGGCTAGGGATTTGGGGAGGAATTGCCTTTGCTTCTCGATTAACGCTTGATCAAGCTTTGATGTCATTGTCCTCTTTTAAGAGTATGGTGCTTGGTCAACTCTCTTGGCGTGAACTGAGTGGTCCTTTGACCCTTGCAGAGTATGCGGGGAAAACTGCTCAGGTGGGTTGGGCTAGTTTTGTAGGTTTTGTGGCCTTTGTCAGTGTGAGCATTGGTGTTTTAAATCTTATGCCTATACCTGTGTTGGACGGCGGGCAATTGATGTATTATCTTTGGGAGTTGCTGAGTGGGAGTGCGCCGTCTGAAGTTTGGAACGCGCGTCTTACTCGGTTTGGACTCGCAACGGTTTTACTCATGATGGGTGCAGCGGTGTTTAACGACATACTGCGCTTAATTGGATAATATCAACGGTTAACTTTAACATTTGCAGGCTTTATCTTTATATTGAGTTTTTTCAACATTAAACTTTCTTTGTTTGTAATCCTTTGAATTTAAACTTTAAAAACACGACCTGCTAAATCATTTTCATGAAATCAAATCCCATCTCGTTTTTGTTCTTAAAGACATCAATTTCCCTAATACTTTTGGTGTCTTGCCTTCTCAATCAGGCTTGGGCACTTGACTCTTTCAAAATTGAAGATATTCGTGTTGAGGGACTGCAACGAGTAGAGCCAGGGACTGTCTTTGCCACTGTGCCCTTTAGAGTGGGAGACACTTACACGGAGGAAAAGGGCACACAGGCAATCAGAAGTTTGTTTAGCTTAGGTCTATTCAAGGATTTGCGAATTGACATTAAAGGTAATGTGGTCACTATCGCTATTGAAGAGCGGCCCATCATCGCTAATTTAGATTTTGTTGGCTCTAAGGAGTTTGACAAAGACGCGCTTCGCAAGGCTCTACGCGATGTAGGTTTGGCCGAGGGACGTCCCTTTGATAAATCACTGGCGGACAAGGCCGAGCAAGAGTTAAAGCGTCAGTACATCAATAAGAGTCTTTATGGTGCTGAGGTCGTGACGACAATTACCCCCATCGAACGTAATAGGGTTAATTTGACTTTTAGTGTTACTGAGGGTGATGTTGCAAAAATCAAAGAGATGCGAATTGTAGGTGCTCAGACGTTCTCCGAGTCCACTTTGTTAGATCAGCTTGATTTGAGCACCCCTACTTGGCTTAGTTGGTACACCAAATCTGATAGGTATTCGCAATCTAAATTAAATGCAGATATTGAGATTCTCAAATCTTACTATCAGTCTAGAGGCTTTTTGGAGTTCAAAGTCAACTCAACTCAAGTAGCTATATCTCCTAACAAACAAAAGATCACAATCACCGTCAATATTTCAGAGGGAGAACGCTTTGTAGTCTCTGGTGTTAAGTTAGAAGGGTATTTTCTGGGGCGTGATGATGAGTTCAAAGCTCTCATAGCCGTTAAACCTGGTGAGCCTTACAACATAAACCAAGTGACACAGACCATTAAGGCGTTCACCGATTTTTACGGGAACTTTGGCTTTGCATTTGCCCGTGTTGAACCAAGACCAGAAATTGACCGTGCTACTAACCGTGTAGTGATTGTTTTGCAAGGAGACCCCTCTAGGCGTGTTTATGTGCGCAAAATCAATATCTCAGGCAATGCTAAAACACGCGATGAGATTGTCAGGCGTGAGTTTAGGCAAATGGAGTCAGCTTGGTACGACGGATACCGTATTAAGATGTCCAAAGATAGGTTAAAAAGACTAGGTTTCTTTAAGGAAGTTGAAGTAGATACAAAAGAGATACCCGGCATTCCCGATCAGGTAGATTTAGCAGTTACTTTGACTGAGAAACCAACTGGTAGCTTGCAACTCGGAGCTGGTTACTCCTCCTCTGAGAAAGTATTCCTGACTTTTGGTATCCAACAAGATAACGTTTTCGGGACCGGTAATTTTGTGGGTACACAAATCAGTACCAGTAAGTACAACCAGATTTTCCAGCTCAACACTACTGACCCGTATGTTACTGAAGACGGAGTCTCAAGAAGCTTGAACTATTACCACCGGTCAACCATTCCATATGTTGATCAAGGCGGTAATTACCGATTGGTAACTGACGGCGTAGGTATTCGCTATGGTGTTCCTTTTGCGGAGTTGGACACTGTGTATATGGGCGTTGCTGGTGAAAAAACTGAGATTAAACCAGGTAGCAACATTCCGGCGTCTTATTTAGATTTTGCAGAACGATTTGGATACAGTACAGTTTCTGTGCCTATGACTATCGGCTGGGCCCGCGACAGCAGGGACAGCCTATTGACACCAAGCTCAGGTAATTTTATGAGGCTCAACAGCGAGATCGGGGAGTTTGGGGATACCCGGTACACTCGTTCAGGTGGACAGTTTCAAAAATACGTACCCATCACAAAGCAGTATACGTTTGCCTTCAACACTGAGGCCGATGTGGGGCAGGGCCTTCAAGGGCGACCTTATCCTGTATTTAAAAACTATAGTTCTGGTGGCCTAGGCTCGGTTCGGGGTTTTACCGCTGGCACCCTTGGTCCAAGGGACGTAACCGGTTTGAGCGTGGGTGGACCAAAGAAATTTACCCTAAACACTGAGATGTTAGCTCCAATGCCTGGGGCGGGTAACGATAAATCCCTTCGTTTATACGCCTTTTTTGATATGGGTAACGTTTACGGAGAAACTGAGAAAATGGATCTAGGAACCCTTCGCTCCTCAGCCGGTGTAGGTTTGAGTTGGATCTCCCCCATGGGACCGCTCCGCCTGGCTATTGCCAATCCGGTACGATATTTTCCTGGAGATAGAATGCAGAAGTTACAATTCCAAATCGGGACCTCTTTTTGATGAAAATGCTGAATATAAAACGCTTATTAATCGCACTCTTAACATTTGCAGCTACCAGTGCCGCTTTGGCTGAAGAGTTTCGTATCGGGTATGTCAACACGGAGCGAATCTTCCGTGAAGCCAATTCTGCTATTTCAGCTCAAGCCAAGCTTCAGCAAGAATTCTCAAAAAGAGAAAAAGAATTAGTTGACCTAGGTAATACCCTAAAGTCCTCCTCTGAAAAATTTGAGCGTGATGCGCCTACCCTGTCCGAGTCACAGCGAGTTACCCGTCAGCGCCAAATTGCCGATCAAGACCGTGAGTTCCAAAGGAAAAGACGTGAGTTCCAAGAGGACTTAAACGCTCGCAAGAATGAGGAATTTCAACTTGTACTCGAGCGTGCAAACAAAGTTGTTCGACAAGTTGCTGAAAATGAGAAGTATGACCTCATCCTTCAAGAGGCGGTCTACATTAATCCTAAGCATGACATTACAGAGAAAGTAATCAAAGCGATCAACGCGCAGTCTCCCTCAGGCTCTGGTGCCTCAAGCTCCAAATAGTTTGCCTTCTATTTGGGCTAAGTTATAGTCATTTTTGATTTAAGCTGTAGCCGATTACTTCAGTTAGTTACAGCTTAATTTGAATTCAACGCTTCAAAATTTTGAACCTCGTTGGACTCAAGGAATTAAACAATTGCAAATTGAGTAAATTTTGCAAATTTCACAACTCCTGCAATTGGTTCAGACTGGATGGCGTTAACTCTCGGTTTTATTGTTGAAAAGTTAGGCGGAACCCTTGTCGGATCTGCCTCCATGAGCGTGTCCTCTATTGCTCCGCTAGATAGCGCTGGTGTTTCAGACATTAGTTTTTTGAGCAACCCTCTGTATGTTGATCAACTCGACACAACCAAAGCGGGTTGCATCATAGTTTCTGAGGTACACCGAGCTAAGGCAAGTGCTCGCGGTGCCTGCATAGTGGCTGATAAGCCTTACCTGTACTTTGCTCAACTCACACAGTTGTGGCGAACGCAGCATCCTGTTTTTACAAGTTCTGATCAATTAATTCACCCAAGCGCATTTGTTCATCCTAAGGCGATTGTTCACCCATCAGCCCGAATTGGTCCTTTTTGTGTCGTAGAGGAAGGTGCAGTAATCGGAGAGCGGACTTGGCTTAAATCAAGTGTCAACTTAGGCCATCATTGCACCATTGGATCAGATTGCATCGTACATCCAGGTGTAGTGATTGGCGCAGATGGCTTTGGATTTGCGCCGCATCAGGGGCGTTGGGTCAAAATAGAGCAACTCGGCAATGTTCGCATCGGCGATAAGGTTGAGATTGGAGCAAACACATGCATAGACCGTGGTGCCCTTGGAGACACCGTAATTGAGGAAGGTGTCAAGCTTGATAATTTCATCCAGATTGGACACAATGTTCAAATAGGTGCGCACACTGCGATGGCGGCATTTGTAGGAGTATCTGGAAGTACCAAAATCGGAGCCTACTGCACTGTAGCTGGCGGTGCAGGATTTGTGGGGCATATAGAGATCGCTGACAAAGTCAATATAGGGGCCAAGGCCGTAATCACTAGGTCAATCCGCGAACCCGGTGAGTACGGAGGGTATTACCCGTTTGACTCGGATACCGTTTGGAAGAAAAATGCGGCGATACTTAGGCAACTTAGCTCACTAAGGGAGAAGGTTAAGTCTTTAATTCAGCGTGGCTCTTAGGATAAAAACAGTATTTCGGTTTTGTTTTTATTTGATGTTTTTGCTTCAGTTATCTTTTTTTGAATCTTCTAAATAACCTTAAATTCATTTCCTTTATAACAACTTTAATTCGTAAAGAGCATCATTATGAGCAGCATGGATATTCATAAAATTCTTAAACTACTTCCACACAGGTATCCTATTTTGCTGGTTGATCGGGTGCTTGAGGTTGATAAAGGTAAGTCTATTAAGGCGTTGAAAAATGTCTCTATCAATGAGCCGTACTTCAACGGTCATTTTCCTCATCGCCCAGTGATGCCTGGAGTGCTGATGGTTGAAGCTTTAGCTCAGGCGGCAGCGTTGTTGGCGTTTGAGAGTTTTGATATCAGTTCTCAAAGTAATAATGTGTTTTATTTCGCGGGAATAGACGGCGTTCGCTTTAAACGACCTGTTGAGCCTGGTGATCAACTCTTGCTCAACATCGAAGTCCTCAGGATGAAAGCCGGGGTAATGAAGTTCAAAGCCCAGGGATTTGTAGGTGAAGATTTGGCCGTTGAGGCCGAGCTGATGTGTACGATGCGCACCATCGAACAGGCATAGTTTTAGTGTCTGTCGACAAAGCAACAGCCAAAGCATAAACTGTCAACACCTAACGTTGTCAGTCAAGCCACTTTAGATTTACTTTAATATTTAATATTTGCTATGACACGAATTCATGCAACCGCTCTTGTTGATAAAAGCGCCGAGTTACACGAAAGTGTGGAAGTTGGACCATACACTGTGATTGGTCCGCATGTGCGCGTAGGGCGGGGCACGCAAATCGGTGCACACTGTGTAATCGATGGACATACCAGCATCGGTGAAGACAATAAGATATTCCCTTTCAACTCACTTGGTGGTGTCCCTCAGGATAAGAAGTACGCGGGCGAGCCGTGTGAGCTTATTATTGGTCACCGAAATACGGTTCGCGAGTTTTGCACCTTCAACATAGGCACTGCTGGGGACAAGGCTTGTACGCGTTTGGGTAATGACAATTGGATCATGGCTTATGTTCACTTGGCCCATGATTGTGAGGTCGGTAACAACACAATTTTCGCCAATAACTCATCACTTGCAGGTCACGTGCAAGTGGGTGACTTTGTAATTTTGGGTGGCTTTACAACTGTTCACCAATTTTGCCGGATCGGTGCCCATGCCTTTACCTCCATAAATGCCATGATCTGGGCCGATTTGCCGCCTTTTGTGATGTGTCAAGGGCAGCCAGCGCAAGCGCGCTCGATGAATTTTGAGGGTCTTCGTCGAAGAGGTTTTTCTCAAGATCGCATTAAAGCTATCAAAGAAATGCACAAAATTTTATACAGAGACGGGCTAACCCTTGAGCAGGCCAAAGTGGCAATCAAATCCCTTGAGACTGAGCACAAAGAAGCTTTTGCTGATGTTCAAATGATGCTTGATTTTTTGAACGCCCCAAGTGCAGAGCGCGGTATAGTTCGTTAATTATTTTCCTCACTTGCAAGCAGCTCAAAACAATTTAACTCAAACACACATTGCGCCTCGTATAGCGATGGTTGCCGGTGAGTCATCTGGCGATTTGTTGGCTAGCTTATTGATCAAGGGAATATTGGCTCGCTGGCCAAGCGCGCAGATTTACGGAATTGGGGGAGAGGGAATGTGCGCGTTGGGATTTAAAGCCCTGTGGCCCGCGCACAAACTATCTGTCAGGGGTTACTTTGAGGTGTTACTGCATTTGAGGGAAATACTCTCGATTCGCAAGGCTCTAAAGAAAGAGCTTTTGGACAACCCCCCAGATCTGTTTATTGGAGTGGACGCGCCTGACTTTAATTTGAGTCTTGAGCAATCCCTAAAAGAGACTGGAATACCGACTCTTCATTTTGTATGTCCCTCCATTTGGGCTTGGAGAGCTAAGCGTGCACTTACACTTGAGAAAAGTGCAGATCATGTACTTTGCATCTTTCCGTTTGAGCCGCAGCTACTAGAGAAGTACAAAATTGCTGCAACCTATGTAGGCCATCCCCTTGCGCAGGTCGTGCCAATGGTGCCTGATAGGCTTGCAGCGCGCAGGCTTTTGGGGATCAATCCATTGTCTAAAGTTATTACTTTAATGCCCGGAAGTCGCGTGTCTGAAGTACAACAAATGGGTGAGCGGTTTTTAAGAGCCGCTTTGATCATGCAACAAACACAACCTGACCTTATATTTTTGTTGCCCGTGGTACCTCACCTAGAGCGCTACGTTCAAAAGCTTTGCAGTCGCTTGCCTGTTTCCAATTTAATGATCCTAAAAGGACAATCACACGATGCTTTGAGCGCTTGTGACGCCGTGCTGGTAGCTAGCGGAACCGCGACCTTAGAAGCTGCACTCTTTAAGCGTCCTATGGTGATTGGATATCACGTCAATTGGTTTAGCTACTGGTTGATATGGCCTCAGCGGTTATTACCTTGGATTGGATTGCCAAACATTTTGGCAGGTAAGGAGATCGTCACTGAGCTTTTACAGACTATGGCAACCCCAGTAGCGTTGGCCCAGGAGGTTTTGACACTACTGAATGATCAAATTGCCGTGGATAAGCTAACCAACATCTTTAGTGATATGCACCTTGAATTAAAACGAGATACTGCCAGCATTGCCACAAAAGTGATTGACCAGTTGCTAACTTCTTTCAATAGATCGAGCTCAAAATAAGTCGTGAATGATCCACTAACCCTCGAGCGTCTTGGATTTAACCCAGAGGAGTTGGCCGCAGGAGTTGATGAGGCGGGACGAGGGCCTTTGATCGGGCCGGTCATGGCCGCAGCAGTGATCTTGGACCCCTTAAAGCCTATAAAGGGTTTGGCTGACTCCAAGAAACTTAGTGCACAAAGGAGAGAGTCGCTTAATCTCGAGATCAGGGAGAGGGCTCTAGCATTTTGTATTGCTGAGGCTAGCGCAGATGAAATCGATCAACTCAATATTTTGCAGGCCACCATGCTTGCAATGGCTCGAGCCGTAGCGGGACTTCATGTAATTCCAAACCGTGTTTGGATTGACGGCAACAGAGTCCCTAAATTATCAATCCCAGCAAAAGCGGTGGTGAAGGGAGACTCCTTACTGGACTGTATTTCTGCCGCTTCAATTTTGGCCAAAGTAAGTCGTGACGCCTGGTGTTCTGATATTGATAAGCAGTATCCTATGTACGGTTTTGCTCAGCACAAAGGGTACGGTACCAAGGCGCATATGGACGCTTTAAAGGTGTATGGTGCAACGCCTTGGCACCGCCGAACTTTTGCACCCGTCGCAGCAGTGTTGACACGGGCTTAGTCATTAGTGCTGAGCAGCAAATAGCTAGGGGACTTGATACGCATTGGCTGTTATGGAAATATTAAGACTCATTGTTTTAAAGTGTTTCCTCGCACAGACTCCGCGAAATTTAAAGACTAAATTCATTGTGTGTGACCTTCGTCACATGTCGATATTTGGTCGGCAAAATTTTGGAGCAAATAATGAGTATCAATAAAGATCAGGTTCACGGAAGAGCCGAGCACGCTAAAGGCGTCGTCAAAGAAGCCGTAGGAAAAATCGTTGGCAACAAGGATATGCAGAAAAAGGGCAGTATTCAGCAAAGTATTGGCCATCTTCAGTCAACTGTAGGTGACGCTAAATCTAAAATCGCCGATGCTTTAAATGCGGTTAAAACTTCTTAGTCCTCAAGTGTTCTTCCAACACTAAATCTTGAGTTAGTAATACATAACTGTCTTCATTTTGAAGACCTCAACTTAAACGGATAAATCATGAATAATAAACTTGCTGGAACATTACTGCTTTTGGCCGCGATGGTCGGTCCTATTGGCGCAATTGAAGCTCTCGCAGCAGACACAACTACTGACACAACCGGGCAGTATGTTGATGATGCAACAATAACGACTAGGGTCAAGGCCGCGTTTGCACAAGACAAGGGCATAAAAGGACTGAAGATAAGTGTGCGAACCGATCAAGGAGTCGTTGATTTGACGGGCACAGTTACCAACAAAGCGGACTCTGATCGTGCAACAGAGATCGCGACGAAGGTCAAATCCGTCAAAGCTGTTCATAACAACTTGGAAGTAGTCGCCCACTAGGCTTAGATATCTAGAAAGAATGAGGAGGTATTTTCTTAGTACCTCCTCCTTTAAAGAATTTTTTACGCTGGGGATCTAAGCCATTCCTGCAGTTTTTAGATCAGCAGCTATAAATTACATTAATAATTTATAGTTAATATTTATTTATGCTGTCTGATACTCAAACATAAGGTCCCGTTCAAATTCAAGTTTCAACTATTCAAGTCGATTTGCATTGTAGTTAATCTTCTAAATTGTTGATTTTGTTGAAACTTATTTGATAAGCGAGAACCTTTATGAAAAAATTACTACTTTTAGTTGCCATGTCCGCAGCCTTTGGTGTTCACGCCCACGGAGCTGCCGAGTCCCGTGAAGGTGCCTCTGAGGGCTCATCCGGAGCAATTGAATATGAGCGTGAGTCAACATTTCAACTTGGGCTAGACGGTGGATATGACTCCGGTTCCAAGAAGAGTTTGGTTGCAGTTTCTGCTGCCTTGCCTCTTGGTGAATCTGGTTTCAAAATTGTTGCGGAATACTCTGCAGGCCGGCAAGGTGATGTTGGCGCAAATGTATCGATTCTTAAAGGCGTAAAAGAGTTATTTACAGTCGGACGTTTTGAGTTTGGAGCTGTTGCCGGAATTGCTCATTCAGTTGAAGTTGACGTAGCAGGTAATGGCTGGGTAGCTGGGGGAGAGGCTGCTTATGATCTCTCAAAACTCTACTCAATTAAGCTTGAAGCAACTCGTTTCACAGGTACTGGAGTTCTGAGTAACGAGCGCTCTAATGTCATTCAAAGTGGTCTGATCATTAAGTTTTGATTCTGTATCAATGCCTTCATTTGCTTTTACTTGTTCTCCAATGAGTGAAACCAATGATGACTTCGTAGGTCGTTTGGTTTACGCCGTCTAATATGACTAGAATAAGTCCCACTCCTACTTTTAAACGAATTGAGTAGTTGGGACTAATTCAATTTGTCATGGCTCTTTCATGCAATTTTCTTAGACTTATTCCTTTTACCGCATCCAGTGCTATAAAGATTTATGAGTAACTTGAATTGGCAAAAATCGGACGGGGTGACACTAAAGTCGCTACGTCAATCGGCCGGAATAGGCCTTTCGGTGTTGGCGAGAAAGGCATCCCTCTCAGTAGATCAACTCCGTCAACTCGAGGATGGTGGTAGCAGTCTGTTTTATACAGAGGCAATCAAGCTAAGAGCAGGTGAACGGGTCTTGTCCATACTGGGTTTTAAATTTACTGAACCCCAAGCTCAGGTAAAGCAGCACGGGAGCAACGAGCAACGCATTGTTCCGGTGAAGGCTCCTAAGCCTGATTTGTTGGAGCGTTTGGAGTTGGCTAAAAATTTTGCACTTAAATTTTTCAAGAAAAAGTTGCACCAACTTATTTTTAAATTTAAAAAAGCGTATCTCTTGGTATTGGTTAATAGGATAGAAGTTTTTAGACTCGCGCCTAAACACCCCTCAACTATCAAGTCCCTTTGGCATTCAACTATTTTTTGGTATTGTGCAGGAACGATAGCTTCCGCATTGTTGGTTTATGACCTCTCCCTTCACAGTGCTCAGTGGGGTTGGGGTGGGGGATACTCGGACTTGGTTGCTCAGGTGGAGGGTTTAAGTTTTAAATTTGTCTCCGTGCCCGCTCATTCGGCTCTAGTGACTGAGTCTCAGGTGCAAAGCGTTAAAGTTGATGAGCCTAAAGTAAATAATGTGCAGGTTATCCAGGCCTTTGACGGAGGGAAGAGCGCAAGCTTAGTTACTCATAGCGAACCCCTTAGCACTAACTCAGTGCAACAGAACCCCTCCTCTTGTCATTGGCAAAGCGCTGCGCCAACCATTACAGCACTCCATCCTAATAAACAGGGTAACTTTGTGCACATCATGGCTACTTCGCTCTCCAGCTTATGCATCATGGACTCGCAAAATAAGGTGTTTACTTTGACCCTGGCTTCCGGGGGCTCTCAAAGCGTTTACGGCGAGCCCCCTTTTAAGATTTATAGTGAAAATCTCAAAGGGCTTAAGTTTTATTTTCAAGGTTATAGTATTTACGTACCAGAAGAGGTGGGCAAGCAGATATCCTTGACAGAACTGCCTTTCACCAAAGAGGCGAATGTGGCGCAGGGAATTAACTAATTCATGTTCTCCTGCATGCTACTGGATAGTTAGTGCAGTATAAGCAATAGCTCATAAATTGTCGCAGTCTTTATAATCTCACAATGCACAGCGACCCTCTTCAAAATCAGCACGCCTTAGAGATCATTCAATCTAAAGATAATCCTTTGCTCAAAAAGATTCGTGGTATTGCTAATGACGCGCGTTCTTATAAGGATACCCATCAGATTTGGCTTGAGGGAGAACACTTATGCGCGGCCGCGTTTGATAAAGGTGTGCTAGTTGAGCATTTAATTTGCTCTCACTCATATCATATTGAATTAAATCAAACACATCCACTGTGGCTTAAAAAGGCCAGCAGAGTTAGTGTGATTCATGACAATCTTTTTAAACTCATCAGCTCGTTACCTTCACCCGCAAATGTTGGTTTTTTAGTTCCATCGCCTAATCTTAAAGAGGTAAACCCTCTGTTACCAAGCGTAATTTTGGACCGAGTGCAAGATGCAGGTAATGTTGGATCTATTTTAAGAAGTGCAGCAGCCTTTGGATATAAACAAATCATTGCGTTAAAAGGAACCGCTGGTCTGTGGTCCGCCAAAGTCCTCAGAGCTGGAATGGGCGCGCATTTCAATATGCATTTGATTGAGTCAGCAACGCTTGAAGATGTCCGTAGTTTGCAGATACCTTTGCTATGCACCAGCTCTCATGAGGGATCATACTTACATGAGTTGCAACTATCCGGTAAGATTCCCGCTCCTTGCGCCTGGATCTTCGGCCACGAAGGCCAGGGGGTACGAGATGAATTGTTGGCTATAGCAGCTCATAGAGTCAAAATACCCCAACCCTATGGGGAGGAGTCACTCAACGTCGCCGCTGCTACAGCAATTTGTCTGTACGCCGGTATCTCGCAAGGGACTAGCGTACAAACGGACTCATAACTCTTTAACTACCTTGAGTCTGGCAATTCAATCTTGACTTCAAGAACCTCTAAGTTATCTTGACGCTCGAGGTTTACTCTGATGTCCTCGGCATTGATTTTTACGTATTTGCTAAGAACAGCAATCAAATCGCGCTGAAGCTCTGGGAGGTAATCTGGCTCTGCAGCGTTTCGCCCAGAGCGCTCATGAGCTAAGATAATTTGCAAACGCTCTTTAGCTACATTTGCTGATTTCTTTTTCTCTCCAAGCAAAAAAGACAAGATGGACATACTTATCTCCTTCCAAACAGGCGCTGGATCAATCCCAATTTTTCATTCTCTATGAATCGCAGCGGTTTGTCCTCGCCCAGAAAGCGGTCTACTACATCTAGATACGCCTCAGACACCTCGGTCTTATCAAGATGAACTGCGGGTACACCTTGATTAGAGGCTTGAAGCACATTCTCTGATTCTGGTATTACGCCTATAAGCGGTATTCGAAGAATATCTTGAATATCTTCAATGGATAACATTTGTCCTTCCTCAACTCGCGCTGGGTTATAGCGTGTAATTAACAAATGTTCTTTTATAGGGTCTGAGCCATTAATTGCTCTTAAGGTTCTGCTGCTGAGCATACCTAAAATACGGTCTGAGTCGCGAACTGAGGATACCTCTGGGTTTGTAACAACGATCGCCTCGTCCGCGTAATGCATCGCCATGAGCGCGCCAGTCTCTATGCCGGCTGGTGAGTCGCAGATGATAAATTCAAAGTCCATTGAAGCGAGTTCACGAAGAATGCGCTCGACACCTTCTTGGGTCAGGGCTTCTTTGTCGCGTGTTTGAGAGGCTGCGAGAACGAAGAGATTGTCTGTATGTTTATCCTTAATCAAAGCCTGATTCAGGGTAGCCTCTTGGTTGATTACGTTAACAAAGTCGTACACAACCCTTCTCTCGCATCCCATGATCAAGTCTAGGTTGCGTAGCCCCACATCAAAATCAATGACAACCGTTTTGTGTCCGCGAAGGGCAAGTCCAGATGCAAAACTGGCGCTGGTTGTTGTTTTACCCACACCTCCCTTACCAGAGGTCACTACAACAATTTTTGTCATGGGTTACGGTCCTTTATTAAATGAAGAATTACAACGAGAGTTTACTGGGGTTGCATCACTAATTTATCGCCGACCAAACGGATTTGAGCCGGTTTGCCAGCAACATCTTTGGGAATCGCAGTATCGCTAGTTCTGTAAACACCGGCAATAGCAATGAGCTCAGCCTCAAGACAGGATGTGTAAATGCGCGCATCTTTATTTCCCTTTGCACCGGCAATTGCTTTTCCGCGCAGGGGTGCGTACACATGTATGTGTCCGTCTGCCATGATCTCTGCTCCAGGGTTAACCATGGCCATGACGACTAGATCCCTCCCTTTAGCGTAGACGTGCTGCCCTGAGCGAAGTGGCTTGTCTACGATGAGAGCGCAAGTTGAAACGGCTATTGCCTCTGCTGCGCCGGAGTCTGGGGCGTTCGTCGAGGCAACAACGTCCTTTAGAGGGGATTGTTGGGATAGGTCTTCAATTTGGCTGTTAATCTGGGTCTGAGCACCGCTCTTTTTGGACTCAGTCGGCATTTGTGATTGAGTAATCAAAAATAATCCAGCCAATTCAGCCCAAGCATGATGCGTCGGGTTGTTTGAGCGAAGTGCAACCGGATTCATTTTGTATTTCTTTAGCGCTTGATAAAGCTTAGGCAGGTCCAAAGTGGCGGGAGTCTCGCGCTCTGGTATCTGAGTCAAGTCGATCATGACTGGATCGTTATCAAAGAAATCTGGATGCTTAGCGAAACGTACATCTAGGTCAGTGAGTACTTTGTCAATGTCATCGAGGCGGATGACAACGCTCTCCAATGGCAGGAGGGCACTTTTTATATCAAAGGCTGTGGGCGTTTTAGGGACTTTACTGGTCGACATCTTAAGTTTGGGTTAGCTTGTTCAAATGGGGGGATTCAAAATGTTGGAGCATTGTCCGCAATCTTCCGCTCATTTGTTACTCAGCGCAATTTTCTCAGACTTAGAGGCAAAATTTGCTAATTATTAAGATTTTTTTAATTAAAAATGGGATTAATTGACTTCATTTCTATTCAATTCGAATAAGCATCGGATAAAAGAGGGCGAATAGAGCTTTGATAAACTGTTCTGCGAGAGCCAAAGTGATTTGATCATTAATTTGTTTCCTTACTTTAAAAAATTAATAAGTCCCATCACGTTTATTTAGAATGGCTTTTAAATGTTTGCTAAACAAACGTAAAAATTAATACTTTAAATTCATTTAAGCTTATGAGTAGCGCATTAATTGTCTTTTACTTTTTGATTTTATTGTGTACCTTGCTAGTTACGACAAAGACTGTTCAAGGACCATGGCTATTTTTGTTTCGAGCTTTTTTTCCCAATTGGAAGTTTTATCACTCACTTGGTTGGCAACCACAGCTATTTGTTCGCGTTCGCCCCTCTAGCTCGAACAATGCAGATCTTTGGGGCGATAGTCAATTAATTTACCCAAGAGCACAAAGAAGTGTCCTCCATCTTTTTCATAATCCAAGTGTCAACATTGCTCTTGCTCACCAAAATTTAGTAGAACACTTGGCCAATGACCTTCAAGAATTAAGTGATCTTGGGGATGCTAAAAAATTAGTTAGCTATCAACTTGTTAACCGATTTGTTCAAAATTGGATAAATGAACATTTCAGTCTGGTTGCCCAAAGCCTGACCGCAAGCAATACTTTACAAGCGTTAAGCGCGGGATCAGTCGAGTATCAGTTTGAAATTAGACTGAAACTCAACAGCCCAGAGATCAAGGCTCGTTTGGATCGTGAGCGCAGTGCGGGTTTGGATCATCACTTACTCGCTCAACAAAGCAATCTTCCCGAGGGGGAAGAGGTGCATGTGCTTATGATCTCACCATCAATGGTCTTGCGCCAAAAGCAATCTGATAGAGCTAATATTTTGCCAATAAAGTGAAATTTTATGAACCTATTTCTTGCTTCCCAGTGTCTCCTGATATTGTTTTCCTGCAGTCTTTTGATACAAACCTTGGAGTATTTCAGGCTATTGCCGTTTACGGATCAGCTGGGTGTTTGGTCTTGGCAGATACAGAAAAGCGATATACCCTTAACTCAAAGAACAATTCGTTCGTTGCTGGACGCCTTGTTAGATCAAAGGGGTTACAAAGTTTTACTTGCCCTCAGACTTGTCACCGCAGCGAGCTTGCCCCTAGTGGGCGTAACGATTTGGGGCTCTTGGTTTTTACTTATTTCTAACCTACTACTGTTGGTAAGGTGGCGGGGCGCTTTCAACGGCGGAAGTGACTTTATGACCCTGGTTCTTACCTGTGGGCTGGTTTTAGGTCAAACTTGTGGTCTATGGGCTGGGGAGGCCATGGGGTGGGTTATTTCGATGTGGTACGTGAGCATCCACTCCATTACGTCTTATTTCATGTCCGGGTGGGTCAAATTAATTAAAAAGGAATGGGTTACAGGCGTGTGCATGCCCATATTTTTAAACACCGGCGTTTACGGACCCCTTAAACAAAATAGTTGGTTGGCTAAAAAACCCATCGCTATTTTGTGCAGTTGGTCCTTTATTCTTTGGGAGGCTCTAATGCCTCTTGCTTTACTAAGTCCTGAGCTTGCTAGGGTATTTTGCTCGGTTGCCCTGGTGTTTCACTTCTTGGTCTTTTGGTTCTTCGGATTAAACCGATTTTTTTGGGCTTGGGCAGCCAGTTTGCCCGCAATTTTGTATTGTTCAACTTGGGTTTGGTCGTAGGGTAAATCGCCTAGCCCGGGTTGTATAGTCGCATAAAAACCCATTAAATTTAATACTAATGAATTCATAAATCGCATATATTTCATGAATTCTTCGATTTTTCATTGTTAAATTTCGGGGATTGCATAGAATGGACACCCCGCCCAAAAGACTTCTATTTTGGGCGTGTTCTTCTTCGGTCTGAGATCGGGACGGGTGCCCTATTAGGGGTTTGGATTTTGTAAATTAGAGATTTTTTCAAATGCAGTTGATGTGGCTTTCAGGACCTACGGGTTCTGTGAAAACAATTTCGATAACCTTGCGTACGGTGTTAGCAGGCGTAAGCGTTGCTGCTTTCACACTTTTGCTACTTGGCTTTTTGTTGCATTTTGTGGGGTTTAAGATTGCTGTTGAATACAACCCAGAACTTGCCAGAAGTATGGGCGGCGTAACAACAGAGGCCGAGCAAAGACGCATGGAGGCTATTTACCGCGAAGATTTGGACAAGATGCGCGATTCTTTGCAGGCTAATGTGACTGAGATTAAACAATTAGAAGCCCTCAAAAATCACTTCATGGAGATTGCTACTCCTACAAACCTCAGAGACAAGTGGTCGCATAACAAAGATGACAGCCGTGGTGGTCCTTTCATACCGCCAAGAATATTAAGTACCTTCATCAGGCTTCCGTTGGGACAGGAACTTGAAAAAACCCTGACAGACATCCAGCAGACCCAAGAAGCACTTAAAGATATACATGCCCGCTGGGACCAGCAAATTGAATGGCTTTCAAACCTACCTACCGGTGTGCCCGTGCACGGTGATTTTCGGATCACCAGTGGATTTGGTATCCGTAATGATCCGTTCACAGGCTCACTTGCGATGCACGAAGGATTAGACTTTGCTGCTAACGTCGGAACTCCCGTAGTGTCCACCGGCCCTGGCTCAGTTGTTCGTTCCTCTTGGGACGCAAGTTACGGCAACGTCATCGAGGTCTCTCACTCCGAGGGTTTTGTAACTCGCTACGCACATTTGTCAAAGCGACTTGTCGCAGAAGGTGACAAAGTCGTCCGTGGGGATCAAATTGGTGAAATAGGAACTACTGGACGCTCCACTGGACCTCATTTGCACTATGAGGTCTTTAGAAAAGATCATTTGCTTAACCCAGTACAAGTACTGCCTTTTGGTCCCGCAGGTTAATTTTCTGTTGTTAGTGAAGTTCTTATATTCTGGAGTCCAATATGTTTGAGAAATTACGTGATAAAACACTAACAACAACGCAGGAACGCTTTGACACAATCATTGGTAAGACCACACAGATTTATGGTCGATTGGTACTTCTTGACAGTGTCCGTATTGACGGTAAAGTTGTTGGCAATATAGAAACCAACAAAGACAACAAAGTGACTGTTGCCATCGGCTCAAGCGGCGAGGTGTCCGGCGATATTACCGCCTATAGAGTGATGGTCGCGGGTAAAGTTGAAGGTAACATTTATGCAACCGAGCGCGTTGAGTTCCATAAAGAGTCAATTGTCCACGGTGACATCTCCTACGGATCCATAGCCGTAGAACACGGAGCAAAACTATTGGGCTTAGTGATTCAAAACCCAACTGGCAACCCACCTACTGCTGCTAGCGACGCGAGCTCAGCGATTCGCAATGCTCAAAACGGCGTTTCTAACTAAATTTCCCAACAGCTGTATTTGCTAATTTCCCTTTTTCAGCTCTGAGTTAAACTCTCAAACAGGTGGTTACACAACCTTGACGGTGCGTTTTGTTATTAATAATCGTCTCAGATTTTTGATTTGTGCCGGCGTCTTTTGCTGTTGAAAAATTAATATTCAAAGTTAAGGTACTTTATGAACTCACACTCTGATCATCCAACACACTCACCCGAAGCTGACTTACAGCACTCTGATCACAGTGCAGAGTGGTATGACCGCATGTATAACAACCGCGCCTTGGTGCCCGATTTTGCTGATCACTTCGCGCGTTGGCAAACTGAGTCAGAGCTAGCCCGTACCCAGCACCGTTCGGTGCTGGATGTGGCTTACGGTCGCGCTAATAAGGAGAGTTTGGATATCTTTCCCTCACAAGTACCGCATTCGCCGGTATTTGTTTTTATTCATGGTGGCTACTGGCGCTCCCTTGATAAATCAGATCATTCATTTGTTGCGCCTGCGTTAACCCAAATGGGGTCCTGTGTCGTCATTCCAAATTACGATCTTTGTCCAAATGTGACTATTCCTGAGATTACTTTGCAAATGGTGAAGTGTCTTGCCTGGGTTTATAAAAATATCAAACACTGGGGCGGAGATCCACGTCAAATTCATCTGATCGGGCATTCCGCAGGAGGTCATCTAGCGGCGATGCTGATGGCCTGCCATTGGCAGCAATTTGACTCTGAATTGCCAGCTGATTTGATTCGTAGTGCATTGTCAATATCGGGACTTTTTGATCTTTTACCACTCACAAAAACCCCTTTTCTGAAGGATTCTCTTCAGTTGACCTCTGAGGATGCACTGCGCTGCAGCCCGGCTCTGATGCCCGCCCCTGAGAACGGTAAACTCTTAAGTGTTGCAGGAGCCTTGGAGAGTTTGGAGTTTATTCGTCAAAATAAACTCATCCAAACCGCCTGGGGTGATCACAGAGTTCCTATTTGCGAGGATTTACCTGGATTAAATCACTTCAGTGTGATGAGTGCGCTCGTCACCCCTCATCATAGGTTGTATGAATTAGCGCAATCTCTTTTAGACTGATCATTACAGCAAAATAAAGACTTAATGATTACGCTCAAAGCTTGAATTTGTGCGCTATGAACTTCGGTTAGAACTAGAGTTGGATTAACTTCGAAACTTCGAAACTTCGGAGGGACTTTCTTAATATACACCCATACTAGTTGTTTTGGGACGTTACTAAGC
>CAIRBP010000091.1 GCA_903876885.1 uncultured Burkholderiales bacterium
AGTGGTGCTGTGGCTACGGGTAGTTTGTTCCACCAACGCAGGTTAAGAAACGCAACTGATCCTAGAACTAATGCGCCAGATGCGGGATCACGTCTTGGGACTAGATCCATCTGTGTAGGCTTTGCTCCCAAAACATACCCCATGATCCAATGAGTGGACTCATGTAGTAGGGTAGAGCCCCACCACAAGATGATATATGCATATACGTTCTTTTTTATCAATCGAAATATTAGATAAAGCCCGAAAAGAGCTCCTATTTTTAAGGCTATGTTCGCATCTGTAGTTAGGACATCCATATGAATACTGGCTAGTTTGAGTAGGATACATACTAAATTTGCTTGTAGTGTTTGAAGAAAAAGTTACAAGGCTTTATTACAATCCCGGGTATATCTAATTTAGAAATTAATTTCAATTCAAAAAATGTTAGCATGATGGGGTTTTGGTGTTAACCCTTATTCTTAGCGCTTCGAATTGGGTTAAATTAATCTTTTTATGTTGTATGTACCAATAGGAGATGTCATGAGCGTAACTTTTCAGTTAAATGGTAAGACTGTATCAGCCAAGGCTGAAACGGATACCCCTCTTTTGTGGGTTATCAGGGATGAGCTGGGGCTAACAGGCACCAAATTTGGCTGTGGAGCTGCGCTTTGTGGGGCTTGTACTGTGCAAGTAAATGGACAAGCTGTGCGTTCTTGCCAAACGACCCTGCAATCTGTTGCGGGTCAGAAAGTAACTACGATTGAGAGCTTGGGCAAGGATAATAAACATCCTCTGCAGGTTGCTTGGATCAAGCACGATGTCCCCCAATGTGGCTATTGCCAATCGGGGCAATTAATGAGCGCCCATGCACTGCTAACTGTTAACAAAAATCCTACTGATGCTGAGATCGATGCTGCGATGAGTGGCAACGTTTGCAGGTGCGGTACTTATTCGCGCATAAAAGCAGCTATCAAAGAAGCCGCTCAAGTAATGCGTAGTGCGTAATTAAATTACTAAAGGAATAAGACCATGACAAAAAATATCAATATTCAAAGCAACGAAAACACTGTTGCACTCTCACGCAGGACTATGCTCAAGGCCTCAGCTTATACTGCTGGTGGACTCTTAATGGGTGTCTCCTTGTCCACAAGCTACACCGCAGATGCTGCAGGACTTCTTCACACTCCAAACGCCTGGGTGCACATAGCAGACAACAATACGATTACACTCATTTCTGCAAGATCAGAAATGGGTCAAGGTGTATACACCTCTATGCCAATGTTGATTGCAGAGGAACTTAATGTTGATTTAAATAAGATTAAAGTCGCATTTGCGCCTCCTGACGCAAAGTTATACGTCAACTCTCTTTTGGGTGTGCAGATTACGGGTGGTTCCACCTCAGTTCGTGATGGCTGGGAGAAGTTAAGGATAGCCGGTGCGCAGGTCCGAGAGATGCTTTTGGCCGCTGCTGCGGCTAAATGGAATGTCCCCGTTGCACAGTTAACTGCGAAAGACGGTGTTATTACAGGACCTGGCGGTAAACACGCAACTTACGGTCAACTTGCAGATGCTGCATCCAAGTTGCCGGTCCCAGAGAAGCCCTTCATAAAGGACCCTAAGGACTTTAAGATTGTTGGTAAATCGACCCCACGTCTAGATACTCCTGCAAAAACCAACGGTACTGCTGAGTTTGGTATCGACGTAGTTCTGCCAGGTATGGTTTACGCAGCGCTAGAGCAGTGTCCAGTCATCGGGGGCACAGTTAAGAGCTTTGACGCAGCAGTAGCCAAGAAAATGCCTGGTGTTGTCGCAGTTGTTCAAATTCCTGACGGTGTTGCAGTTGTTGCAGACACTTGGTGGCGTGCAAACAAGGCTAGAAAGACCCTTAATATTGTTTGGGATGAGGGCGCTGGAGCGAAGCTCAACAGCAAAGCCATGATGGAGGGTACACGAGCCGCTTCTGTGTCTGGTAAACCGCTTGGCATGGTCGCAGTTGGTAAACCACTTGATGTCATTGCATCCTCTAAACAAGTCGTCAAAGCAGAATACACAACACAGTTGCTTTCTCATTCACCACTAGAGCCCATGAACTTTACTGCTTCTTATAAGAACGGAAAGGTTCAACTCATAGGCCCAACCCAGTGGCAAGACGGCGCACAAGGCACAGTTGCGAAAATTTTGGGTATCAAACCTGAGGACGTCTCATTGCGCACAACATTCTTGGGCGGTGGATTTGGTCGACGCCTGGATTTGGACTTTATTGTTCAGGCCGCACAAATTTCTAAAGAGGTCAATAAGCCGGTAAAGCTTTTATGGACTCGTGAAGACGATATGACGCACGACTTTTATCGTCCTCACTCTGTTAATACCTTGGTTGCAGCGGTTGGTGCCGACGGCAAACCAACAGCGTTGACACACCGTGTTACGTCTCAGTCAATTACCGGGCGTTTATTTGGTTTGCCTGAAGCCGACGCAGATGCGTTTATGGCTGAGGCCCTGAATTCTCCCTATCAAATTCCGGCGACACAGTACGATTCGGTTAAGTATGATGCTGGTTTGAGAGTAGGTTATTGGAGATCCGTGAGCCATTTGATGAATACTTTCGCAAACGAGAGCTTTATCGATGAGTTAGCTAAAAAAGCAAATGCAGATCCAGTTGCTTATCGTTTGTCCATGTTGAGTGACAAGCCCAGGTTTGCTAATGTTCTCAAAACTGCTGCAGACAAGGCTGGATGGGGTAAACCACTTGCCAAAGGTCGTGCAATGGGCGTAGCCTTGATGGAGGGCTACGATACCTACATGGCACAAGTTGTTGAAATCTCAATGCAAGACGACGGCAACGTTAAGGTACATAAAGTAACTGCTGTTGCTGATCTGGGTTATATGGTCAATCCCGATACAGTTCAAGCACAGATCCAGTCAAGCATCATCTTTGGTATGGGGGCAGCACTCATGCAAGAGATCACGGTTCAAGATGGGCGAGTGCAACAAACTAATTTCCATCAATTCCCACTTGTGCGGATGAATCAGACCCCAGAGTTTGATATCACGCTTGTGAAGAGCACAGAAAAGCCAGGGGGTATTGGTGAGCCGGCAACTGCAATCATTAGCCCAGCTATTGCTAACGCGGTTGCAGCATTAACGGGTAAGCGTCTGCGTCAACTCCCAATGACTGCTGCTGCAATCAAAAGCGCCTAATCTAGTTTTAGAAAATGTGCGCTCATTAGGGCAAAAACCGCCAGAGTTTGACGTGTTTTAAAATTGTACCTACGGTTTAATAAAGACCTGCGCTAGAACTCAGATGCATATCTGGGATCTAGCTACCAGGTCTTTTTTTATGTTTGTTTAAGATCAAACTCCCTAATTAGCTAATAAGCTCATAGTCTGATGAATAAAACTATCAATACTGTTCTCTTTGATTTGGACGGTACATTGGTTGAAACCGTTCATGAGATCTCAGACGCGACCAACGACACGCTTGAAGAGATTGGTGTTTCTCAAGTTTCAGAGGACCAGGTTCGCAGCTGGATAGGACACGGTACGAGAGAGCTTTTAATAAATGCGTTGGCTCATGTTAAACAAGTGCCCGAGCTTGAGATCCGTCAATCGAAAGGTTTAAATGACATATTTAAAATTTTTGATGATTTTTATTTGATGCGCTGCGGTACCCGGAGTCATCTATACCCTGGGGTCAAGGAGGTACTAGATAGCTTTAAGTCTGCGGGCTTAAAGATGGCCGTGGTGACCAACAAAGAATCTCGATTTACTAAAGCTGTAATGAAATCCCACGGACTTGATACATATTTCAAAATCGTTGTCAGCGGAGATACTTTAACGACTAAGAAACCCGATCCACAAGGAATATTCTTTTGTTTGGAGAAGTTGAGTGCAAGCCCGTCTCAGGCTATCTTCATAGGAGACTCCCTGGTTGATGCTAAAACGGCTCAGAACGCAGGGCTGGCTGTATGGCTACTCCCTTACGGGTACAACATGGGTCAGCCTTTGCAAAATGCAAATGCTGATCTTATTCTTGATAGTTTTAATGATCTACTTAAACTTTTGAATATTGTTTAAACTGCTTTTTTAGATCAACTGTCATAAAACCTTAGTAGCCAACAAAAACCTATTCAATAAAAAAGCCCAAGGAGGTAAGCCTTGGGCTGATTGTCTAGCTATCTAAAGTGAATGGGCAAATCGCCCAAATTCAGTATTAGCGCTTGTTGACGCGGTCTTTAAGGGTCTTACCAGCGCTGAAGCGAACAACTTTTGAAGCTGCGATTTTAATAGTTGCACCTGTGGAAGGATTGCGGCCAGCGCGGGCGGCTCTCTTCTTTTGGCTAAATGTACCAAAGCCAACTAAAGTAACTGAGTTGCCTTTTGTTAATGATTTACCCACATTCTCGATAAAAGAGGCGAGAGCTCTTGAGGCTGCAGCTTTAGAGATGTCTGCATCAGCTGCCATGTGTTCAATCAGTTCAGTTTTGTTCATTTATGGTCCTTTTTAAAAATTTTATTGTATACGTTTGTACAACGGGATTTATTCTATACCAATTAAATTGGGTGTTACCTTGGCTTGTGTTAGTACTACGGTACTTTCTTTAGGGTTATACCCTGAAAAATTCTAACAATTTCAAAGTGATAAGTATTGAATAAGTATTGAATTTGCCAGCCTAAATGCTATGCTCTACCACCTTGGTGGAATTAAACAGTAAATTCGACTCCCTTAAACATACTTTAAGCTTATCACCGCGATAGGTTTTATTTTAAGATACTCTAAATAGATAAATACTTTTTTTAGTCTGCGTTTTCTATCGTTTTCATTACATTCTCTGTTGTAAAAGGCATGTCTCTGAATTTAATGCCAAGCGCATGGGAGAGTGCATTGGCAAGCGCTGCTGCGGTCGGACCGGCTGCGACCTCGCCTGCACCAAGACTTGGATCCCCAGGGTTTTCAATCAATTCGATTTCAATTTCTGGTATTTCATCAAACCCAAGGATCGGATAATTCTCCCAATCTGCAGTTGTGATCCCGTTTGTATCCCATCCGATTGATTCTTTAAGGGTCCAGCTAAGCGACTGGATAATCCCGCCCTCAATTTGGTTAAGAAGACCATCTTTGTGAACAACGGCACCTGCATCCACACAGGCCCAGACCTTTTGAACAACTACTTTGTGAGTGACTTCGACTCTTACGGCAACAGCGCAGTGACCTGCGTGATTTTTGTACTGTGAGTAGGCTAGTCCTATCCCAACTGAATTTCCTGGTATCCCTCTGTTCTCCCAATCACACATCTGCGCAACTTTAAGGATAACGCCTCTAGCCCTGACATTGGGTAGATTTTTGAGTCTTAATTCGACCGGATCCATTTGAATTTGCTCAGCCAACTCATCCATGAAGCTTTCAATGGCAAAGACATTTGCATGAGCGCCCAGTGAGCGAAGGGCTGATACTCGAACAGGAGACTTTTCGACAAAGTGATGCTCTACCCTTAGAGCATCAGTTGAGTAGGGTGGTACTATGTTTCTAAGTCCACCGCCCGTTGGTAGTGGAACATCTTTAGGAGTTGGTATGTGTTCGTCACCAAAGGCGCTCCAATAGCCTAGGAGTTGAACGCCGTCACTCCATCCCGGCCTGTTGAGGTGAGTGTTTGACCAGACCTGTGCATTCCAATTAGAAATATCCCCCGTGTTCGTTATTTGTGCGTTAAGTTCTACAAGACTTGCTGATCCCATAGGGGATTGTGTCATCTCATCCATCCTGGTCCAAACTACACGAACGGGTATGCCGAGGGACTTGGCGATAAAAGCCGCATCGAAAACCACATCATCTGCTCCGTTATGACCGTAGCAACCTGCACCCGGTGAGTGAATAATTCTGAGCTGAGTGGGGTCGAGTTTGAGTGCTTTACAAATTTGTTCCTTAAGCTTAAAAACTCCTTGACTGTGTGACCACAGGGTTAAAACTCCGTGTTGATCAGAGCTTTCCGCGGGTTGGGCGAGTGCGCATACGAGACCGATTGAAGCGTGGGCTATGTACGGCCTTGTATAGCGCTGAGTAAGGTTTTTTGTTGAACCGACGGATAAGCTTGAACTCTTAGAGACTTCATTTGGCGTTTTTTGATCGACAACTAAAGTGCTTCTGCACTTTGCTGCAGTGAACAGATCCGCGGTTGATCCGTAAACCAGCGTATTTGGTTTGCTCCAAGAGATTAGTTTTTGCGCTTTAGCCAATCCTTGTATAACGCGTTCTTCGTTTCGGCTGAGCAAGGCAATAAAATTATTTTGAACAAAAACCCGCTCTACATCGACCGATGATTCAAGGCTCTTTATGTCTAGATTCAAAGGTTTGCACTCAGGGTGCGGGCCCCTTACAACTCTGGCATGCCACAAACCAGGTAAGTCTATGTCGTGGATGTAGCCCGCTTGGGTAAATTTACCGAGCAAGTCCAAACGCTCCACATCAACTAACTCTGGCAACGGGTCCACTAATATATTTGACAAAGCATCATCAACGCGAATATTTTGTAAAGGCAGTTGGGTTGAAATTTCTTTGTAAGAAAGATTAATATTGTTCGAATGAAATTTTCCATTAGAAATTTTTAGTTCGTGAGGTTTGCAGCCATGCTTGGCAGCCGCAAATTCTGTGTATCTGCTCCTAATGATTGCACAGGCGTGTTTGACGGCGAAAACCCCCACTTCAACGGATTGGCTACCAGCGGTATAGCCCTCATCGGGCGAGTGCTCGGTATCTCCCGCGATCAATATAACGTCTGTGGGGGTGAATCCCAATTCACAGCATACAGTTTGGATCAGTGCTGCTGAGATTCCTTGACCGAGCTCTACTTTGCCACTTCTTAGAATAACTTTTGAATCTGAAGTAAATTCAATCCATTGGCTAGCCAGCGGATAAGCTGACAAGCTTGGGGATAGGCTAGGTGGGAGTGGATGAGACATATTTCTGAAGAATTGCTCGGTAAGGCGGTAGGGTGAAGTATTGAGCGGGGTGTACGGATTGAGTTAATTACTGGTTTGCTATTTGATTACGCGCTAGTTTGGCTGCTTTAAATATTCTCAAGTGTGCACCGCATCTGCACAAATGACGAGTAAGGGCCTCAGTAATTTGATTGTCGGTAGCGTTTTTGTCTCGTTTAAAAAGACCCGTCAACCGCATCATAATACCGTTTATGCAGTAACCGCACTGCGCTGCTTGTTCGCTTAGAAACGCATCTAAGACTATTCTCCCAACTGGGTCTTGTAGTAGACCACTTGGCGTTGTTATCACAGCATTTTCAACAGACCAAGAGGGCGTACTGCAAGAGTTCTCTGCCTGTCCGTTTACTAAAACTGTACACGCACCACAGTGACCGCTTCCGCATCCGAACCTAACGGATGCGTCTTTACAAGTATCTTTCAATGCGTGATAGAGTTGAGCGTTCGGGCTTGAGTCAATGGATTGTTGCTTATCGTTGTGCTGAATGTTGATCATTGAACTTAGATTCGTAAAGTCATTAGCGAATCAAGACTTTTTAGCATGCTTTAACCACCACGCAGCTAATTGAGTACCGTCTGCGTCCCCTTGGCCCGCAGAGGACGCTGCGTTAAATGACTCCAAAGCCGCAGCAGTCGTCGGTAGTGCATACCCAATCGTTTCTGCTTCTTCGATCATAGTTCGCAAATCTTTCCTAATCGAGTCGAGATTAAAGTGAGCAGGCTCGGCGTGCTTGCCCTCAAGTGCCGCTACAACTGCTGATGAGCGCATTTTCATAATGGCGGGAGTTCCGGATGTATCAGACAAAATATCCATGATCTTCTCAGGCGCTAATCCAGACTTTTGAGCCAGTGCGAGTGCCTCACCAAGCGCTTGCCAGTAAACCAATAGCGGTAAATTGATAGCTAACTTCATACTTGCTCCGCTACCCACAGGCCCAACGTGCTCGAGTCTTCTACACATTTGTAAAAGGATTGGTTTGGCCCTCTCAAAGTCTGCTTGCGTGCCACCAGCAAGCCCTAGTAACTTACCGTCTCTTGCCGGGCCAACCGTTCCCCCAACTGGGCATTCTACAAAGGAGGCTCCAGCAGCGGTGACTTTTAAGCCGAGATCAATACCCGTTTTAGGTCTGACGGTGCTCATATCAATGAAGAGCTTTCCAGCGACGTTTGTGCTCAAAGCTCCCTTGTCGCCGTGATAAGCGCCATCAATCGCTTTAGCATCAGTCAAAACAGAGATGATTGCATCGCTATTTGCAACAGCTTGTGCGGGTGTGTCTGCGTGCGAAGCTCCCCGTTCAGTTAGTGCCTTAGTCTTAGATGCTGTCCGGTTCCAAACTGTTAAGGTATGTCCTTGGTCGAGCAAACGCTCACCCATTGCGCTACCCATACGACCTGTTCCTAAAATTGCAATTTTCATAAGCTGAATTGACTGAATTGACTGAATTGATTAATGGTTGAAGTGAGGTTATTTAATCTTAAAGATTTTCATTGCGTTTCCACCTTCGATGAGTTTTCTGTCCTCTGCTTTGAGTTTTGAGACCTCAGCGATTAAGCCCCTAGGATCATCCTCTCCCATGTCATAAGGATAATCTGTTCCGAGCATAACGTGATCTGATCCGTAGCGATCGATCAGATTTTTAAGCATTCTTGGATCAAAAGTGATGGTGTCAAAGTAGAACTTCTCCAGATAGCTAGAGGGCTTCTTTTTAATCACTGTTCTTGTATCGGGTCTTGCGCGCCAAGCATGGTCCATTCTTGCCCAGTAGTGGGCGACAAATCCGCCGCCGTGAGCGGCAATGAATTTGATTTTCGGGTGGCGAGCTACAACACCGTCAAATATGAGGTGGCTGACCGCAATGGTCGTATCTAGTGGATTACCAATCACATTGTTGAAGTAATGGTTAGTCAAACGCTCACCTTGCGTAAAACCTAACGGGTGCATAAAAATCACTGTACCTAGCTCATTTGCTTTAGCAAAGAACTTCTCTAAACCAAGACGTGGATCGGTTAGGTTCATACCATTGACGTTGGTGTTTATCTCCACACCACGCAGGCCTAGTTTCTTCACAGCGTACTCAAGCTCTTGGACAGCGAGCTCAGGGTTTTGAAGGGGTACAGAGCCCATTCCAACAAACCGGTCTGGATGGTCTGCAACCAAACTGGCGATACCTTCGTTTACTTCTCGGGCAAGTTCAGCACCATATGCTGGCTCGGTAAAATAAAAGTAGTGATAGGGTGCTGGACAAACGGCCTGAATATCCACTCCCATTTTGTCCATATCTTTTAAACGCTCAGTGATACCAGTTAACTTAGGTGCACGCGTTTTCATCTGTGCAATATTGGTGTCATTCGTGAGCTTATTTGCATAAATAACAGTTGGATCGTACTGCGCAGCATTTAGGTGAGCGGTTTTTTGGTTAACAACTGGATTTAAGTAGTGGCAGTGAATATCCACAACCTTGTGTTTTCCTTTTGAGTTTTTAACAACCACTTTGCTTGATGGTTTTACCTTAACTGAGGCCTTGCTACTTGCTGATTTTTTGGTTGCAAGCGCTCTTGAAATGCCTTCATCTGATCCATCATTCAAGTAACCAGCCTCTTGCTCGTCAGTGCGGGACATACGAGCATTGGCCGAGTGGTTGTGAGAGGGATCTGAGCAAGTGGGGAGACATGTAAAAAACATAGTTGTCCTTGGTAATTAAATTGGTAGGGATGAATTGAAAACTTGGAAAGATTTGTATTTTTAAAAAATACCTAAATGTTGTGTCGCTAAATCTGGCTTGGCATCAACCTCGGACGCTGTGCCTTTGAAAGCAACTCGTCCCGTATTGAGAATGACAAAATCATCAGCTAGAGATTTTGCTACAGAAAAATTTTGTTCGACAAGTATGATGGAGAGACCTTCGTTTTTAAGCTTTGAAATTGAATGGTTGACCTCTTGAACAATCAGCGGTGCTAAACCTTCAGATGGTTCATCGAGTAGCAAAACGCTTGGATTTCCCATAAGCGCTCTACCGATTACGAGCATTTGTTGCTCGCCCCCCGATAGAGTTGACGCTCGCTGGTTCTTCTTGGGTTGAAGCGCAGGGAACATTGAATAGATCTTAGATAGATCCCACTTAGAGCGATCTTCCGTTTTTTGCTCCGCAACGATTAGATTCTCCTCAACGCTTAAACTGGCGAACACTCTTCGCCCTTGAGGCACCAAACGAATACCGCTCTTGGCAATTGACTCGGGGGACTGATGTGCAAAGTTCTTACCCTTAAGTCGCATCTCGCCAGAGCTGACCGCGAGCAAGCCAGAGATGGTCAGTTGTGATGTAGTTTTTCCAGCGCCGTTTCGCCCCATCAGTGCAAGAAGGTGACCCTCCTTCAGCTCAAAACTGACGTTGTGTAAGACGTGACTGTCACCGTAGTGGACATTAAGCTCATGTATTTCAAGAATATTAGTGGCCAAGGTAAATCTCCTTGGTTTTAGGGTGATTGACCACGGTATCTCTGTCTCCCTCGACGATCAATGTACCGTAGTGAAGGAGTGATATTTTCTCGGCAAACGCAAGTGCTACATCCATATCGTGTTCAATCATGACAATCGTTGTCGATCTGGGTATGGAAGCAATTAGATCCTTAATCCAAAGCCGCTCGTCGTGGGAGAGTCCAGCTAGAGGTTCATCTAGCAGAAGTAGCTTGGGCTTTTGGGACATGGCAAGGCCAATCTCAATTCTGCGTTGTTCCCCGTAAGACATCTCACCCACTTTACGGGTTGCACTGCTTGATAAATCAACGCTTTTCAAAATCTCGAGTGCCTGCTCATACAACTCGTCTGTGACAGAGAGTTTTCTAAAGGCGTTAAACCTTTGACGACTAACGCCAAGTAAAGCGAGCACAACGTTGTGTGCAGCTGTTTCGTGGTTAAAAAGATTGATAATTTGAAAAGTTCGGCTCAAACCCATATGAGGGCGAGCCTGAGGGGGTAAGTACGTTACGTCTTTACCGTAGACCTCGACCGTTCCTGAGCTGGGGAGGAGCTCGCCAGTGATTTGGTTGAAAAGGGTTGTCTTGCCAGCTCCGTTTGGTCCAATAATCAAGCGTCGCTCACCGCTCTCAATTTGTAAATTGATATTGTTTGTGACGGCAACCCCGCCGAATTTTTTACAAAGATTTTTAACTTCTAGGGCGAATGTCATGATTTCTTGCCCGCCTTTGATTTTAAAAAGTTTAAGTTAGAAGATACGATTCCTTTGGGTAAGAAAATCACAATGAACAAGAAAACAAATCCAAGCAGCATATTCCAACGCTCTATGTAAGCAGATGCATAATTTTTCAGAATAACTACCAAGATAGCCCCAAACACGGGTCCGAGTAAGGTGCCTGAGCCTCCTGCGATCACACAAAGCAAGGACTCTGCGGACATGGTGATTGCCATTACGCTTGGATGTATGAATTTATGGAAGTACACATACAAAAGTCCCGCCACAGCGCCAAAGAACGCGGCTGCGACATATGTGAACCAACGAATTGCCCAAACGTTATAACCCAAAGCTGTCATTCGCCTTGGCTGGTCCCTTGTCCCTTTGATTGAGGCTCCGAACGCAGACTGCACAATCTGGCGAATCAGGCCCAAACACACAAGGGTGATGAGAAGGGTGAACCAAAAGAAATGACTACTAACCTCCAAGTCAATGCCAAAGGGTGAAGGACGCGTAAGTCCTGATAATCCGTTGTCTCCATTCGTGACAGCTACCCACCTGTAAGCAAGCCCCCAAACAATTTGGGAGAGGGCTAATGTCAGCATTAAAAATCCGAGTCCAGTTGCACGAAGTGCAATCCACCCGAATACCATGCCAATAAGAGTAGTGAGTAAAAGTGCTGCCGGTGCAGTAACCGCATGCTCAAGTCCAAGGTTAATACCCATCCAGGCTGATAAGTATGCAGCAAGCCCAAGAAAACAAGCATGGCCAAGCGAGGTAAGGCCTGCGTAGCCAACCAAAAGATTCAAGCTTGATGCAAAGATAACAGCAATTAGCGCTTGACTTGCGAGGTTTACAAAGTATTCATCTCCGTAAAGAGGGAGCAGTGCCAGCACAAAAACCGCACAGAGAATAAGTAGTTGACGCCAGTTTTTCATGTGATCACACGTCCAAAGAGACCTTGAGGTTTAAACGCGATAACGATCACCATAGGTAAAAACAAAATTACATACGCAAGATCAGGTACAAGTGCTATGCCAAATGTATAAATAAAACCAACAATGAAACTTGCAACAAAAGTGCCGAAAAGACTTCCCACGCCACCAAGAATTACAACAATTAACGCCAGGGGCAACATGTCCGCGTCCAGTCCTGGGTAGGCATTAAAAATAGGGCCACCGAGCGCTCCGCCTAAGCCGGCCAGGCCCGCGCCTAAACAAAATACAGTTGTGAATAAAAAAGATGCCGGTATGCCCACAGCCCTGGCCATGTTCATATCATCAACGCCCGCCCTGATCATTGCCCCAATTTTTGTTCGCTCGATCAGTAGATACAAAAGCGTGGCAATGATTACAGCAATTGTTAAAACGACCAGCCGATATGTCGGGAAACTCAAATCCAACAAATGAATAGGTGTTTGAAACATCACAGGAGTTGAGACCGGAATGGGGTCACCTCCCCAAGCCATTAAACAAAAATCTGCAGCTATAAAGGACAGTCCCAATGTTGCAAGAACCTGACCTTGGGAGTTACCAGATAGACGTCTCAAAATAAAACGTTCAATCAACCCCCCTAAAACTGCAATGCTGAGCATCGCTGCAATGTCGGCGAAGAATAGGCTAGTCCCATTCCTCACCAACACCGCAGTAATGTAGGCGCCAATCATAAATAAAGCGCCGTGCGTTAAGTTAGCTATACGCATTAATCCGAAAATCAGTGCAAATCCAGAGGAAAGCATAAAGAGCAATCCCCCTAGTGATAGGCTATTTAACGTTTGGATAATCCAGATTTGCATGGTTTTATTCTTAAGATTCCAAATTCTTCGCGGGTGGCCAATCTCTTGAATACACAGGGTTTGCCAAGAACTGCTTTTGATCGTAAGTCCAGAACTGGCTTATGTTGGGGTACGTTCTCACAATGGAGTTGACCAATCGACCATCTTTTCTCTCAACCTCGCGGATATAGACGTCCCCCACCACATTGCCCAGTGAGTCAAAGGAGAGGGGGCCACGAGCGGTTTGAATATTTGTTTTGCGAAGGGCGGCCATCAGCGCAACGCGGTCAGTGAACTTTCCTTTTACTGCCTCAACTGCAGCCTCAAGCACTGAGCCGTTTACATAGGATCCTGCAGCGTAGTAACCAGGATCATAGCTAAATGCTTTTCTAAATGCAGGAGCAAATTTTGCGTTAATAGGATTTTTCAGCTCAGCTGAGTACCAACATACAGTTTGAATGCCAAGTGCTTCATCGCCCATATTTCTGAGCACGGATTCATCAAGTGCAGTCATTCCGCCGATCAGAGCCATTTTGTTTTTAAGACCGTATTCATTGAACTGACGCACAAACCTAAATCCGTTAGAGCCAGCAAAGCCTAGGAAAATTCCGTCTACGTTAGTCTTGAGTTGTGCAAGGAAACTCCCGTAATCGGGAGTAGTGAGCGGAGAGAAAATCTTTTGAACAATCTTGCCACCACCCTCCTCAAAGACACGTTGGAAACCTGCGTTCATTTCATGACCATATGCAATGTCATCTGCAATCATGGCCATACGTTTGAATTTAAGATTTTTGATGCAGTGGTCTGCCATCACGTGCGCAGATTGCGCAGAAGAGGAGGTCGCTCTAACAAACCAGGGATTGGCTTTGCGTTGGGTCATATCCTCAGCTGCTGCAACGGAGAGGGTCGGGATTTTATTGGCCTTGATGTAGTCATCAATCGCAAGCGCCTCAAACGCCGCCAGTGGTCCTGTTAAAACATGTATTTTGTTCAGCTCATAGAGCTCTTGAATTTTTGACTTAGCTGTAGCAGGTACCCCCCCTGTATCTGCAACAAAGAGTTGCACTTTCTTGCCAGCCATCATATTGTTTCGCTCACTTAGATACATGGTGAGCGCGCGCTCCATGTCAATACCGCCTGAGGCAAGTGGTCCCGTTTTGACAGTTAAGAGTCCTAAGCGCAGCACATCATCATCTGCTGCGTTAGCCTGTGGAAAGGCCATGGCAGCGCCTGCGGCCGCTGTGGTTTGTATGAAATTTCTTCTAGTTGTCATGATGTCTCCTTGAGTGTTTTAGGATTTACTGAACGCTTATTTTTTTGGAATTACTGGAATTAACAAATAGTTCTGCATTTCTTTTGAAAAATGCAAGCTACTTTGTCCTGCAAATACTTTTGATGGACGATCCCTTGGGTCATCGTGTAAGAAAGGTCCACATCCCAATAACTCATTTTTAAAGTTAGAGAGTTTGAGTCCCGTTTTCTTAGAATAAGTGTAGTCCTTACCGCGCACACTTAAACCAATTCTGTAGCCCTTAGGGATAACGATAGATGTGGGCCATATCTCTACGTCCAGCTCAACAGGTTGACTCGGGACTAAAGGCTCGGGTGATTTGTGAGTGTGGTAAGGACGATAAGGGCGTGTTAGCGCTTTATCCAGCGCTCTGTGTGACGCTCTGAGCCAGCCTTGTGCGACAGGTGTGTGCGGGTCAATAGCGCCTGCAAAAGTTACCTCGCGTAGATCGGGTGTGAAAATCCTTACTACTAAAAAGACATCTGCATCACTTGTCGTTGAGGATACCCAAAGCTTTGCGGCCATCGGGCCTGTGAGCTCAGTCTGCTCGTCAAGAGGTTTGGATAAGAAACTAAGTCCCTCTCCTTGAGCATCAAAAGACAGAATACGGTTTTCATCACCCCTTGCAACTTCTTGCTGAAGACCTTGTTGGGTAGGCTCTAGGTAGAGACGTGTCCATTTGGTTTGGGGGAGTGGCCAGTCGGTCTCGGTGCGGTCTTCAAAATGATCCACATGCCTTACTTGCAATCGAACTGAGGGCTCTTTGTCCCACCCATTGTTCTCACCTTTTAGAAAATGTGCAAAAAAGCGTTTTTGAAGTGAGACTCCGTAGTCGGTATAAAAATGAGTCCAGTGCTCTAAACCGTGCATCTCTAGCCACTTGTTTTTTGATGCGGCTCTCATAAAGGACTCACTGTTTCCCCTCAGATGAAGACCTTGTCCGCCCCAGTTACCTGCTGACAAAAAGGGCACAGTGATTTGGTCCCAATGTGCAGATCTAGCTCTGTGATACTCATCATCAAGCGGGTGAGCCAAAATATCATCACCAAAGGAACACCTGTTTTTTAGGAGTGTCTTGTCGTCCAACGTTTCATCCCCGCAGACGAGTGTTCCTGTTGCTTTATTTTTGGGCCCGCGTTCTCCCAGGCCGTATTGGACTGTTTTTACCTGCATGTCATACCAATTAGCCCAAAAGGTGGATAAGATTCCACCGTGGTGAGTCATATCTCTGTACCAATCGGATGCGCCTTCCCAGATGCACATTGCCGCTAGGTGAGGCGGGTTTAGACCCGCAACGTGCCACTGATTGATACCAAAGTAGGACACACCGCTTAGACCTACTTTGCCGTTACTCCAGTCTTGCACACCCGCCCATTCGATGCATTCATAAAAGTCCTGTGTTTCCCGTGGGGAAAAGTGATCGATAAATCCGGGGGAACGTCCACAGCCCCTTGAGTCAACTCTCACACAAACATACCCATCAGGAACCCATTTCTCAGGATCAACGACTTCCCAGTTTTGGTAAAGATTGCTAGACCCATAAGGTACATCAGGGTGCTCAGTGATCATCTTTTGCCAAGCACTGGGGTAGCCCTCTTGAAACGCCAATCCCTTTGCATAGGGGCCATAGCTAAGTAGGACGGGGTATTTGCCGGGTGTCTTTGGTCGGAAGACATCTGCGCGCAGTGTGAGCCCATCGCCCATATCTATGGGTACATCCCAGTCTATATGCATGTAAGAGGGTGTCTTAGATTGAGATAGCTCGTTCATGTTTTTGGATTGACTAATGCGCTGTTATTTGATTGCCGCATTTACTCTTGGCATAACTTCGGTTGCGAAGAGTTCCATAGAGCGTTTAGCAAGCTTTGGATCCATCCAGTCGTGGCAAGCATAAACGAGTTTGCCAAAGTCACCAATATGCTCACGAAACGCAAGAATTTGGTCTACAACAGAGTTAACAGTTCCGGCTAATACTAATTTTTTGGTCACATAATCGGCTGTTATCTCGGAGTCGGGCATACTTTGATCTGTTTTGAATAGATTACTTCTACCGCCACCGGTGACTAGTTTGCGAACCAGTTGTTTGAAATAAAAGTGGTAAGGCCCGCCTTCTTCGATTGCGTAGCGCTTTGCGGTTGCCTCATCATCTGCCACGAAGATGCTCTTTGCAACGCGCCAGTCAGCAGTGGATGGCACTGCGCCAACTGCCTCGCGACCCTCGACGTACTTAGGCCAATGCGTCTTGACCCACTCTGGCATCAAGAAGTTTGCAGATATGGGGTACCAACCCCGCTTGGCCATTTCAGCCACACCGTTAGAAAAGGGCGCTACTGCAGTGCCTACGATAGTTGGGTAGGGTTTTTGGTAAGGCTTCATGATAAAGCCTTGACCGATTTCTGGAATCATTGTTTTCTCAACTGAGATATTCCAGAATTGGCCCTGAATGTTGTAGGGAGGCTCACTATCCCAGATTTTCAGGACTGTGTTGATGCACTCTACAAACATCGCGTTACGATCTTTCCCAAAGCTCCCAAAGACCTCTGCGTCTGACATGAGGCCTCCTGGACTGATGCCCATTATCAATCGCCCTTTAAGGAGGTGATCCAACATTGCAACGTGAGACGCAACCGCAGCTGGGTGGGAGTTGGGTAGGTTAAGGGTACCTGTGCCAAGCATGATATTTTTAGTCTCGCTCGCAAGCGTTGCCAAGAAAATCATACTAGACGTCACCGTTTCTGCGGCATCCGTCACGTGCTCACCCACAAAAGCTTCACTAAAGCCAAGCTTGTCACCCAAAATAATAGCTTCTCTGTCCTCTTGAAGAGATTCAGTGACGTTCCTACCTGGGGGATGAAGAGGCATCATGAACATACTGTGTTTCATATCTTTATTCCTTAATTAATATTCTTGGTGTGATTGAGTTCGGGGTTTTACTTTGTGGGAGAGGTCCTAGAACTTGTGTTTAAGCTACTGCTAACTCTGAGCCCTGCATGTATTTGCCTTTGCAAAACATGAGCGTTGGATGATCCTGGTGGTCAAAGGCCTGTACTTCGCCCAAGTACAGAATATGGTCCCCAGCTTCGATACGTTGGTGAGTTTTGCACTGAAAAGATGCTACGCAGTTATCGATCAAGGGCAGTCCTGCGATCCCTTCGCTGTAAGCCACAGTACTGAACTTGTCAGGTATTGGGCTTGCAAAACGCTTGGATAAATCTGTTTGAGTAAGGGCTAGGACATTGATTACGAATCGACCGCAATGATCGAATGCATCCAAGCTTGGAGAGGTCTTTTTTAAGCTCCACAAGACGATAGGGGGTTCCAAGGACACGGAGCTAAATGAATTGGCAGTGACCCCAACCAATTGACCTTCTTTTGATACTGTAGTGACCACCGTTACGCCAGTAGCAAAATTGCCAAGTGCTTTTCTAAGGTCAGTTGTTAAAAATTGATTTTTAGTGTTCATTTGATCACTTGTAAGTTTTATGTATTTGAAGTGATCATTTGATCTATATCAATCAGTAATTTCCCTAAAACTATAAATAGCAGCGTTTATTTGGAAACTGGCGTTGTTGAGCCAAGAATCTCAGGGATAACTGTGATGGCACCGGCCATGAAGTGAGAGATGGTTTGCCGAATTAGGTCGTCCAAATTGTCTTCAACGGGTACATCAAATATCCACTGCCTTTGACCAAAATAAAAAACTCGCGCATTGATGCTCCAAACTAGCTCTATTTCCGCAGTTTTAAGAGGAATTGAGTCCACGCTCGGAAGTCCCAACTCGTGACGCAACTCCGTAGCAATTGGCTCTAATATCCTGGATTTAAGGATATTGAGGTATTTACGGTTTATGTCTTCTCCCCTTAGGCCAGAAAACATGAAAATTCTTACCCAGTCCCGGGTAAGCGCAGCTTTGGCATATTCAATGTAGAGTCGTGTAAGGCGATCTTGGAGTGTGATTGTTCTATCCCTGATGACTGTTTCCCAAAACGGGTTCCATCTACCTAGATAGACCTCTTCAAAGACTCTGTTTATCAATGCTTCCTTGTTGGGGAAGTATTTATAAAGGAGCGACTGCGTTACCCCTAATCGTTGTGCGAGTTCGCGCGTGTCACCTCCAAATCCAACCTCCGCAAAGTACTTTACAGCCTCTTTTGCAATAAGTTGCTCGCGCTCTGGCCCGCTTAGCCGTTTAGTCGTTTGTGTTGCTTTATCCGGTTTTGTAGCTTTTATAGGTTCGAGTTGGAGCGAGCTTAGGGATGAATCATCTCGGACCCGGCTAATTTTTTTTAAAGAAACCTTTTTTTGAGGGTTCGCTTTGGGTATGTTCAACTAACTTCCTCCTACTTTAAGAAGTTACCGTAGAGCCTTGAACTAATTCAAGTTTTTTGCTTTTGGCAGACTTCATTACTGCCTCCAACGCAGCTACATTCGCTAGCATCTCTGCGCTCGTGACAGGGTAAGGTTTGACACCTTTTATGCCTAAAGCAAAGGCTTCCAAATTTGCAAGAACAGTTGGAGACGAAGGCGCAAATCGTGTCACAGGATCTTGGCCTCTTATAACTGTCTTTATATCCCATCCCGTAGGATTCTCTGGGTGAGTGCGGTCCCTGATCTCAACCCATCCTTTAGAGCCGTACACGGCAAATCTTCCTTCAAAGGGTGTTGCGAGCACGGCTGAAATCATTGCATTAGCACCGCTTTTAAACCCCATCATGATGCCAAGAGTGTCGCCGTTTTCAAAATCAGATCCCAAAGTAGCTAGTCTTGCCCAAAGTTCCTGGCAAGGTCCTAATATTGCGATACTCAGATCTACCAGATGGATCCCCGTCGCCGTTAAAGGACCTACAGGCGCAAATTCGTTCGACAGTCGCCAATTGTTTTTGGGTAGCGCAAAGAACTTGTCTTGACTGAAATTGGCCTCAATTTGTAGTATTTCGCCTAAAGTGCCTGCTGCAATCATCTCTCTAAGACGAACTATTTCAGGCTCGAAACGCCTTTCATGGCCAATACCCAACACCAAATTATTCTCACCGCAGATTGATATCGCTTGTTCTGCGTCCTTTAGGTTAAGGCAAAGAGGTTTTTCGCAAAACACATGTAAGCCGCGTTTGGCAGCCTTCACGATTTGGGCAGCATGCTCTAAATGCGGTGTACACAAAATCACGGCTTCAAGGTCTGCTTGATTTATGAGGGAGTCAACGCTATCGTGTATTTGGACATTTTGCAGCGAAGCTTCATCAGCCATTTGAGTTCGTATTTCGCCCGATACCTCGGCAACGCCAGTTAATTTGAGTAAATTAGAGTTTCCCAATTGACGCGCAATCGTCTTCCCCCACCAGCCAAAACCAACCAAGCCAACTTTTACTGGTGCAATAGTGTTATTTACGGAAGTCATCACGTGAGCAGCTCCAAGATGATAAGGAAATTTTCACGAGTTTAACTGAAAATCACAAATAAGAGATCAAATGAACACCAGACTAAGAGTTTGTCCCAGGCCCAAATTTATATAAATTTACCGTGAGTTGGGGTGAATTCTTAGAATTCCTAAAATCCGCTGGGCTATCCATAGGTCGCCCCTAGGCTTGGAAAGTCACAACAAAGTAAGAAAGCGGAGCTAAAGTTATCAAAGATAGTTCCGATTCATAAACCGTGGACTTATGAGCTATGGCTTATAGGTTTAGTTATTCGTTCAACTCTCAACTTCATTACTTACGCTTAAATTTACGGAATATAGACGCTATGGGATATATATTCGCTTTCTTCTTAGGAGTCTTTGTAGCGACTGTGGGCGTGAGCAATACTGCTATGGTTATTGATAATGCGGTTAAGAAGGCTCAGGTCTATATGGTTGAGTCTACAAAAGTCAATACAAGCTCTAATCGTTGAAGATAACAAAATTTAAGAAATCTAATGTCTTAGCCGACAAGTCGTATTCAATAGAATTTGTCCACCAATCATCTTGCCTGAAATGCGTCAAGTCAATGACTTGACCTAAAAATACAAGTAAGAAATAACTGATTAAGAAGCCCAGAAAAGCCCCAACCACCTGGTGACCGGGGACATCATCTACTTTCTCAAAAACTGCACTATGTATCTTTCTTACGCCCCAAAAAACAAAAAGCAAGAAAACAAAGGCACCTTCAAGATGGACTATTTTCTGAGTTTGAGGGTCTAACTCAGGCAAAATCACGAATAAAAAATCACCGTGGCTGATTTTTCTGAAAAACACGTAAAAAACAGCAACAAATAGTAAATAGTAGAGTTGGGATAACCATCCCTTAAAGGATCCGTTGGCGGTACCTATCAATATTATGAGTATAGAAAAATAATTGAGGTAGGTCATTCATCAAATAATGGTCATTTTCGTAATTCTAAGAGAAAATTATTGAAAAATAAATTTATCTCCTTCTTTGTTAAGCGCTAACGCCTTGCTCATGTAAATATGTTGGTAAAGAGCGTCTAACCCTCTAATTTTCGGGAATCCAAATTAACCTGTTTAAAGGATTCGATCGCACGAGGAAAAAAGGAGTGAAAATCCCACTCCTTTTAATTAGAAACTAACCAATTTAATAATATCCAAGAATCAGATTTGAAGTTATTCCTTAGTTGGTGCGTTTGCTCGGTATTGGCTTTGCATCGTGATCATCCAATTTGGGTACTCAACAGGTAACTCGCTCACAGAATTAAGCAAAGATAGATCATCTGAGTCCAAGACCAATTGGGTAGCGCTGATATTATCTTGTAATTGCTCGAGTTTTCTGGCTCCAACAATAATCGTTGAGACCGCTTTATTAGACAGTATCCAGGCCAACGCAATTTGAGCTACAGATACTTTGTGTTTTTCTGCGATTGGCCTCATAGCATTGATACATTGATTTGCTCGATCTTTATTCAGAGGTGGAAAATCAAATGTTGAGCGCCGAGCGTTATCAGGGACTGACTCATTAGTGCTAAATTTGCCTGATAAGTAACCGCCAGCCAGTGGGCTCCAAATCATAAGCCCTAGGTTTTGGTCTTGTACTAGTGGAATTACATCTCGCTCAAGGTCTCTCGCAGCAATTGAATAATAAGATTGAACGGATTTGAATTCCTCCAGTCCTCGAGCTCTAGAAACACCAAGTGCCTTCATAATTTGCCACGAGGCCATATTACACAGACCGATGTAACGAATTTTACCCGCTCTAACTAGATCAGTCAGCGCTCCAATAGACTCTTCAAAGGGGGTGAGTGGATCAAATCCATGGAGCTGATAAAGGTCAATATGTTCAACTTGAAGTCGCTTAAGGCTTGCATTAACCTCGTTGAAGATATGGTACCTGGACTGTCCGCGCGCATTAGGTAGTTTATCTTCCATGATGCCAGTAGATTTAGTGGCTATAACGATCTCTTCTCTGGGAAGGCCAAGTTTTTTAATCGCCGATCCTAAGAGAGATTCGGACTCACCTAGGGAATAAACGTTTGCTGTGTCAAAGAAGTTTATACCCTTGTCAAACGCTTCTTTTACTAGAATATTAACTTCAGGTTGTTTTAACCCACCCATAACAGCCCAAAATCCCTGTGCTCCAAATGTCATTGTGCCAAGACATAATTCTGAAACATATAAGCCAGTATGACCGAGTAATCTGTATCGCATGGTTGGTTCACTCCAAAAAAAATATTCTGTGTATCGTACTGATTTTTGTCTAAATTGTCCAAAGTACTACACTGTGACCTTAGTCAAGAGCGGGAATTTATAATTCGATAAACTTAAACGTTATTCAAGGATTCAAACCCAAATTTGAATCTACTCTAAAACTATTACCGAATTGGACTATTTATGTTGTTTGATACCTATACCGCACGTCATTTGGTGCTAAAAAATAGAGTTGTAATGTCTCCAATGACAAGAAGCCGTGCTATCACTGCTAACACGCCAAACGATTTGATGCGTGAGTATTACGCTCAAAGGGCTAGCGCTGGTTTGATTGTGACAGAGGGTACGTCCCCCTCTCCAAACGGTTTAGGGTATGCAAGAATTCCTGGAATTTTTAACCAAGCTCAAATAGATGGTTGGAAGCATGTAACCAAAGCCGTGCATGAGAAGGGCGGCAAAATTGTTATCCAGCTAATGCATACTGGACGTGTAACGCACGATTCAAATCTGCCTTTGGGTGCAGAGGTTTTAAGTCCTACCAGCGAGGTTTGCCCTGGAGAGATGTATTCGGACTCCAAGGGTATGCAGCCCCACAGCACTCCTCGCGCAATGACGCAGGCTGATATTTCAAATGCAGTAAAAGAATATACCCAAGCCGCAGTAAATGCTATTTCAGCGGGCTTTGACGGAGTGGAAATTCACTCAGCGAATGGATATTTGATCGAGCAGTTTTTAAATGCAAACGTGAATAAAAGAACTGATGCGTACGGCGGGTCCAGTGCCGGAAGAAATAAATTCGCAATTGAAATTATTGACTCAATAACCCAAGCAATTGGTGCTGACAAAACGGGTATCCGTATATCCCCTTTCGGTGCTTTCAACAGTACGGGAGAGTTTCCTGGTTTGGAGGACCAATTCTTAGATTTGGTGGCGCACTGCTCGAAGCGCGGACTTTTGTATTTACACGTGCTTGATCATTCAGCTATGGGGGCGCCAGCTGTACCGCAAGAATTCAAGCTCAAATTACGCCAAGCTTTCAAAGGACCATTTATTCTTGCCGGTGGATTTGAGAAAAACTCAGCAGAAAAGGCGATTAATGAAAACGCTGCAGACTTGATTGGATTTGGTCGTCCCTTTATCTCAAACCCAGACTTAGTCAAACGCATGCAAGAGGGAATTGCCTTAACACCTCCTGATATGAACACTTTTTATACTTCAGAAGCTAAGGGCTATACAGACTATCATTTCGCTACTTAAGCGGGGTATCAATATAGACTCAAGGTATCAACGAGATAAATTCTCGGGTCTTTTTCAGCATCTTATCCACGAGCTCAGGTTCTGGATAGGATGCATGGCTCCCGAGTGCATTGAGGTCCTCAAGTGTTTTAGTGCTTAGCGAATAAATCATCCAATCAATGCTTTTTTCTGTATCTTTAATTGATGCATTTGGATTCGATGTTATTTTATTAATGATCTCTAATAACTTGAGTTGATCAACGTGATGAAATAAATACCCATTATTGGAAAGTGAACAGGCTTTAATTTCTAGGGAAATACACAATAATTCCTTTAGTCTGACGTCTTGGATGCTGTCAGCGTAAATTTTATTTATATTATTTTTCGTTTGTAAATCAATTAAAAATAATTGATTAGAAGGTTTTTGATTGCTCTTTACCAATTGCCAAGCTTCACTGGGGCAAAGCTTGTTATTTGGGTCTAAGATAATTTTTGGATTCATCTCAAATGGATATATTCTGCAAGTTAGGGGTCTTGACTCATAAATAGTGCAGTTTTGATTTAAATCTAAATTCGGACACCCGTCGCTAAAGTAGCCAACTAGAGTTACCATGACTCTTATTGAGAGTTCGCCGCTCACTCCCTCAAAAGTCATTGACTCCTTGCGCATCAATACTTCATCTGTCGATGAGTAACCCTTAACCCAAGGTATCGCCTCTGTCAAAATTTTAATTTTATGGCCTCTAGACAACCATTCATGCGCCTCACGAACAGATAGCGGAATATGTAGGTTATGGCAACACTTTCCACACTGTGTGCAATTAAAAGCAGTATCCATTCAGTTGGTTGAAGCTCAAATAAACAATGCTAATTCTACGGCATCTAAATTAATGGTGTTGGAAGTTAAGTTAAGAAAATAAAAATCTATATTTCTAGTATTCAAGGTTGGTTATTAAGACTATTTTTATCTGTATCAATTAAATTTCTATAGTTTAAAAATTTAAATTGGAGAGATATAAGGCTACGGCTCGGGCTTGTTGGTCGTTAATATTATGAATAATTTGCTTCATAACTTGCCCCCTTGGGCGATCATCTGTAGTTTGGAATATTAATATTTGTTTATATAAATAGTTGTTGTGCTGTCCTGCAAGTCTAGGGATATCAGCCGCACCGAGCGCATCTTGGCCGTGACAACTGCTACAAGATAAAACTTGTTGTAAGGGTAAGCCATTTTTAAAAATCGATTCGCCTAAAATTATCTCTGGGCCTTGCGCTTTAGTACCTCTCATTGCTGGTTGTGTTGCAAAATATGAGGCTAACTCATCAATTTGTTTTGTAGTTAAGTTTGTCATTCCCCACATGTATTGAGTGCCGTTGATATCCTTTCTAAGATGACCTTTGAAGTCCGTCAATTGGGCTCTAAGGTATGACTCTTGTTGGCCAGCGAGTTTGGGAAATTGTTGGGAAGTGGATTGTCCTGTAATTCCATGACAATTCGAGCAAGATTGAATTGCAATTTCATTCCCCTTTAGTGACGGATCGTTCAAATTTCTTCCCTTATCAGGACTTACGCAGGCTACTAACGCTATGCTTATAAGAAGGGTAAAAATAAATTTGAATTTGTGGAGTTGTTGGTTCATGGCGTTGACTCCTTTTTAAAATGCAACCCATGCATACAGATATGCTGAGTTGTTATCTGACGCATTTCTATTTTTGCCGTCATAATTGGTTGGAGTACCTAAGTACTGTGTGAATACGTTGTATTGGAGTCCAAGACGTAGATTTTGAACGGGTAGCCAAAATATTTCAGGCGTCCAAAGTTTTGTGTCTGGAGTGTTACTATTACTTGACCCTGAACTAGGCGATGGTGAGGCAGGGGGAGCGTTAGTGTTTGTGTAACTTGCATAAGCGGTGGAGTCTGGTGAACCGTTGATACTGCGATAAGCAATGTCAGCGCCGTATAGATTCCTGTAGGTGTAGGTGATTTTTGCAAATATTGAATTTGTACGCGATGGACCTACATAACTTTGTCCAGTATCGTCATTTATATTTTCTCGAACAAACCGTAAATGGGCTGAAACTGTGTGTGGATCGAGTAAATACTGATATTGAGCATCAATCCCCTTATCCTGATAGTGAGTCGATGGTCCAAATTGTGGCAGATTTGTTATTGGATCTAAAGCATAAACGTTTGCGTTCATCGCTATCAAGCCGATCATTATATTTTGCTCATTCCAATCATGTGTGTAGGCAACGCGCAGGTATGGACTTATTCCCTGGGTATAGGTTAATGGATGATTAGGGTCACCAATTTTGTTGCCTTGACTTAAAAATTTCCAGAAACCTGTAGCAGTTTGGTACCCAGTCAGCTCAATATAAATTGCCTTATTTAAATATGCATATGCCCCCGCACCGGCTACTTGAGTAGAGAATTTTCCATCTAATATTGTTGAAGCAGGCAGCCCGTTAAATCCACTTGCATTACCAGAGGGTGCAACGTACGGATACCCCCAGGCTGATACGCTATTCCAGACATCTTGAACCCCGGGATTGTTGTTAACGCTTAACCCTACTATAAGATCATTGTTGCTTGAGATAAAACGATTTGCGTATCTAAGATCCGTATTATCAGAACCCAGATGGCCTTGCCAAGTATTCGCGTTTGAGTCTTGTTTGTCGTAAACTGAATAAGTTATCTGTACAAAGCCACCTAAATTATCTGTTACCTTACCTGCAATAAATCCACTGCCGTAATCAATAATTGGTAAATTATTTAAAGGTGCAATTGTCGTATTGGATGTTGAATCGGTATTCGACTTATTTTTCGTTACGTCTGCAACTACCATCGCAGCAAAGGGGTTACCCTGGGTGCCTATGGTATAGCCAGTTAACTTGAAAATTCTGCCATAAGGGGTTAACTCTGGGAATTGACCTCCCGCGTGACAGGCTACGCAACTTTGTCCTGTTTGTCGTGCAAAGGCCGGGAGCGCCTTAGTATGTCCGACTAATCCAAAGTAAAGAAGAGCGGAGATAACGATAAAAGTCTTGTTCAGGGAGATTCTAAAATTTTGTGAATCTTTATTTTTTCGAACTCTTGTTGAGCCATAAGAATATTGTCTCATTCGTGTTCTCCCTGATTTTCTAGCTAATCAGGTCATAGTACACATGGTTTCAAGTGCTAGATTGATTAAAGTCAAGCCTCTAACCTCATAAACACTTGAATAGTTTCTTATTGATCTAGATCAATAAGGTTAAATTTCTATACTGCGCATCATATTTAATGCGGATTTATCTCTGTAATGAAGTGCTTTATATAACAAAAAAATATATATTTATAGTAAAAATTAAAAATCCTGAATACTACTTGGTTGTATCAGTAGTATCCAGGGTCTAAAACTTTTCATTTAAAGGATTAGTACGATTCTCAGGCGTAGGTGTTTACATTATTCCCTTGTGTTAATGAAGCAAGAAGCTGCTGGGCAACTGCGGGTGCAGGAGTTGTTTCAGCTGCAGCTGGCGCAGGAGTTGCTAATGATGCTTGCTGCCATTGAGCTACGCTACTTTGGACTGCTTGCGCCATAGCAGCGCCGCCACCAGAACCAATTTTCATACCCATGTTCACTCCTTGTTACGAACGAGCTCTTATCAAGATTTGATGAGTAAACTCTTATCGTGGTCTTACAATCGGATCAAGTAGCAAAAACTTTAGCCTCTAAATAATTAAAAATTGATGGAATTTACGAAAATAATTAATAAAAAGGGAAATATAAATATATGGCACATCTTTTAATTATCGACCTTCCAGGCGGGAATGATACTGATATATTTAAAGCAGCTAAGAGCAGGGGAGATAGTTTCACTTTTTTAACCTCTGATTTGAATTTGTATCTTAGCCAAGAGCTAGTGAAAAACTATTTGGATGATGCCTACCAACTTATAGAGGTGAAGGACTTTGTATTTGAGTCTGTGTTAGCTAGAGTACTTGCTGTTCATCAAAATGCGCCAATACAAGCTGTGGTGTGCCTAATTGAAATTAGACTTCTCGAGGCCTCTAAATTAGCAACCGTGTTAGGGGTTCAATATCTAAACCTAAATACTGCTGTTCTTTTGAGGGATAAATATAGCGTTCGTCGACGCTTGGCGGAAAAAGGAATCGTGCAACCTGAGTTTGCGTTGGCAACGACGACAGATGAAATTAAGTTAGCAGTCAAAGAACTAGGTCTTCCGCTAATTATCAAGCCTTCTGATGGGTATGGGTCTCAAAATGTAGTTGTTCTGCAAACTGAATTAGATCTAGATCCTTTAATTAGCCCTGTAGAAATTATGCTCCCAAGCCGAGCTGATTACGGCTTAGGAGTAAAAGCTAACGATAGAATATTAGTTGAACGTTATATCAAAGGTGATTTTATTGGCGTTGATACCTTAACTCTGAATGGTGTTCACAAGTTTTTGGGTATTAATGTTAAAAAGATGTTTTCACCCCCATCATTTGCAATTCAAGGGGGAAGTTTTACACCTAGAAATGACACACATGTTGAACTTGAGAGATACGTTTTTGAAATTTTGGACGCTGTTGGTTTTAATTGCGGCGCAACTCATATTGAATTGATGTTAACTACAGATGGTCCAAGGTTAATTGAAATTAACCCGCGACTAGTTGGCGCTAAGATTGCTCGTTTGGTTGGTTTTGCAATGAGCCGTTCTTTACACTCTGACCTAATTGACATTCATTTGGGTAGATGGCCCGTAGGACTTGAGAATACAGACCGCAACCAAGTTGCTGTTTCCAGGTGGTTTACCTCTCCTGTTTCAGGAACTATTAAGAGTTTAGTTCTCCCGAATTGGACAGATCCAAACATAAAGTGTGTCGAGTTTTTGAAGAAAGAGGGAGATAGTGTAATGCCTGCCTTTGAAAATGCAGAGAGGTTAGGATATGTTATGGCTTGTGGAAAAAATGAGGAATCTGCTATTGAACTTGTTGACAGATATATAGAAGAAACAGATATCTTCATCAATCAAGTATGAATTAAATAGATTTATTTTAATTTGCAGCGAGCCTATACATTTCACCGTCGTACGAGCCGGCTATAAAATACTCCTTTAAGTGATCCCATGCAATTGAGGAAATTCCCGAACTAGTAGGGCGTGCGGTTTTTATCCAAGCTTTCTTATTTAAATCGAATAAGCTGAGCGTTCCCCCGTAACTCCCGGTCAATATAACTGTTCTGTCACTATTGATACCAATACATTTAACTGAATTTTTATGAGGAGTTACGTATGTGGATGACTCAGTACCCTCCCAAATACGAAGTTTAAGATCACGGCCAACACTTGCAAATTTATTTTTGCCGATAGCACAGCATGCATTGGTTATCTTTTCATGAGCATTTTCTTTCGTATTTATAAGCTTCCAGTCGTAAACTGAATACCAAGAAATTTGCGTTGAAGCACAAACACTAAAAAGCAATCCATCTGAAAAACTAAGTCCCTTGACTGCATTTACAAATGCTTCAATCGTATGCACAAACTGAATTTGGTTGTTCTGTAAAATTCTGAAAATTATTATCTCGCCTGTATAAGAGCCAATAGCAATATGATTAGAACCACCAATATCAAAAGAAATTCCGCAGTTTAGTGGTGAGTGGTGGCTATAAAGAACTTCACCAGTGCGTGCGTTAAATAATCTACCCAACTGTCCACCAGTTATTAATAACTTCCCGTTAGATATAAGAAAATTACAAAGACTCCCCATTTCATGCGTAGCCTCGCCATTTATATGAACTATGCCAGAATCTCCAACCGAGTAAACTTGCCCATCTACCATTTGGACCGCATTTATAGCTTTACCTCCAGCAACTCCTTTAGTATCCCAGGTTTGCGATTGCAAGTCATATAAAGCATATGTAGATCCAAATGTCCCGGTAGCAATCTTACCGTTGTCCATAATGCACGCAGCTCTTGCCCATACTGAATCCGGATAAGTTGTTCTTGATAACTCTCTTAGTGACAAGTCCTCGTTAATATGCCAAATCGCCATAGACCTGTCATAGCTTAGCGATACAATTTTTTTTGCTAGAAAATCAACTACTAATTTCTTGATGCCAGCATGGTGGGCTTGAAAAAATTTAACATCTTTCCCATTGATTACAGAAATTCTTCCTAGATCATCTCCAGCGAAAAGTGTCCCATTTAGATCTACTTCTACACTGTCAGTTCTTACGTCTAAGTTAGTGGTTTGAACCAGCTCTCCAGTATTTGCGTCCCAACGTCGTATGGTTCCATCAACACTGGATGAGATCACAAACTGGCCATCTTTAGACCAAGATACACTTAAAACATTTCCCGTATGGCCAGCCATGGTGAGTAAACAACGTCCATCGACACTGAATATTCGAACAAGCCTGTCTAGAGAGCAAGTCGCAATTTTGAGATCATCGGGCGAGAAAACTGCCATATCTACATCATCTCCGTGACCCGGTAAAACAGTTTGAAGTCGCATAGAGGGAATTGACCATAGTCGCGCGGAATAATCGCTACTCGCACTTATTAGCCATTTACCGTTGTTGCTAAAACGACAGTCATTTACTAAATGATCATGACTGCCCTTTGCTATGGCAGTTCTATTCTGGATATCCCAAAGTATTACTTGATTGTCATACCCTGCGGTTGCTATCCAATTACCTTTGGAAGCTAAACCAGCTATTGGACCTTTATGTTGAATCATTGTTTGCATCTTAAATTTAGTTATGGTTTGGCTTTGGTTTCAAACGTTTTATTACAGCAATATCTACACCATTAAGAAAATTACCCTTAATTGAGAAAATCGGCTATTGATCGCCATACAGGCAGAGTAATACTGTGTAAGCGGCAATCTTTGGCCGTTGGTACAACTTAGGACAAATTAAGTACTATCTTAGGAAATATAAAAAATATTAATTAAATCAACAATTTAACTCATTTAAATCAAGAATGAATAAGCGGTCTTAAGCTCAGACTCATCTGGCTTGAAATATGCATTGATTTAAAAGATTTCATACAAGCCTTTGGATGACAAAGAGGTTAATTAAACGAATAACGAAGGAGTTTTATATGGGAATGCGAATCGGATCAAGTGATGTTATGGCTATGCAAAGCACTGCTATGAATCAAACAAGTCAAAAGCAGCAACATGTTTCTAATCTATTTTCTGCTTTAGATTCTGGAGATTTAGCAAGCGCGCAAAAATCATATTCAGCGCTTGGCTTAAGCTCAGGTACTACCGGAATGAATTCTCCTTTAGCTCAAATCGGAAAAGCCCTGGATTCAGGAGACCTAGCAGGAGCTCAGAAAGTTGCTAAATCAATGAAGAGCAAAGACACCTCGGCTGTATCTGAAGCCACAGCAACAACAACAGCGACCAATATCGGGAATACAAAACCAGCTACTCAATCTGCTCCTTCCGCATCTTCAGACTTAGCAAGTGAGTTGCTTTCAGATTTTTCATCTGCATCTTCAGTTTTGGGTCTCGGAGGATTGGTAAATAAATTGGTTTAGTAAATCAAGGCATTTATTCAGTGTCTTGTTTAAATCATATGGCTAGATTAAATGAAAAATGTATTATTTTTATCAGGTAGTCAAAGAAAGGATTCGTTTAATCGGAGACTCCTTAATAACTTAGCCAAAAGAATAGAGGGAAAAGTTGTTATTGATATGGTTAAATCTGGGGAGGTAGATTTCCCTTTGTTTGATCAGGATATGGAGTTTAATCCCGAAATTCAAGAAAATGTCTTTGCATTCCATGCTCGTATTTCATCCAGTGATGCTATGGTTATTGCCTGTCCTGAATACAATGGATTAATTACCCCATTCCTTAAAAACACTATTGATTGGGTTTCTCGACTTCAATATTTGAATTCTGGATGTGCAAATGCATTTATTGACAAACCTGTGCTCTTGGTTAGTGCTTCCACCGGATGGAGCGGAGGGGCCGTGGGTCTCCCAAGTGCTAGAACTTTATTTGGATACGTTGGTTGCCACGTAATGGGTGGCTCTATAACGATACCTAATATCAACCAACACATAAACGAATTTGAAATGGTTTTCAACTCGGATTATGAGAATTTAATCAATTTCCATTTAAACCGTTTTATAAACGTTCTAAATGCTGTTAGTTGTTAAATAAAGAAATAATTCGCAATGTCTGCTAGACAAAATATTCCTTCAGATTGGCATTGGCCTACTTTTGTTCCCTCTCTATGCGGAATGTCCGATGATCGCGAGCGCCTGGGTCTGCCTAAGCACTTCGCTTCCTTTAGGTTTGATGAGAGGCTTCCAATTTCATTCGCAAGACTAAGAGCTAGTTCTGTTGAGGAGCTTTTATGTATTGTTCAAGCTAAAAATTCACTTCTTGAAGATCGGATTGCTGCTGGGAATTTACTAGCAATCCTTGGGGATCCAAGAATTGCAGATGATACGCATAGCATGATTGATATACCCGGCGCCACTGTATCTATAGGCTTGAACTCTGAGGATATTTTGAAGGTGCTCGAAGAGTTTGACGGTCTTGGGCTGCAATCTAAGTGGATTGAAAAAGAATGTCCCAAGCATGTTGTTAAACTTAAACCCTTCAAAATGGCTAAGTATCTTGTGACAAATTCACAGTACAAGGTATTTTTAATGGATACTATGCATCCTGAGATACCGAGCAGTTGGGATTTTAGACGATATCCCTTCGAGCGAGCGAATCATCCAGTTTATACAATTTCTCCTGACTCAGCGGATGCTTACGCCAAGTGGTTAAAACTTAAAACTGGAATTCCCTACAGGCTACCAACCGAGGCGGAGTGGGAATGGGCTGCATCTGGCCCTCATAATTTTCAATTCCCCTGGGGTAATACTTTCGATGCTAATCTTGCGAACACCGCAGAGACGGGTCTTTTGACATCGTCTCCTGTTGGAGCTTTTGTTGGTGGGGAGTCAAGTTTCGGTATCGCTGACTTGGCAGGAAATGTAGAGGAATACGTCTCTGATATTTACAAACCTTATCCGAACGGACATGCGGTGATTGATCATTTGGTTGAATTAAACGGTGAATATAGAGTGGCCAGAGGAGGTAGTTTCGCTAGGTTCAGAGATTTAGCTAGAACTAAGCGAAGGCATGGACATAATCCAAAATCAGCTGCTTATGCAATGGGTTTTAGACTCGCCTGTGACAATTAAAACAGGTACCCTGAGATTGCTCCAATTACTACAACCATCCAAGGCGCTAACTTCCAGTGCTGTAGCATACTGAAAAAGATAATAACTAGCACCAAGTCTTGTCCGTTAAATACTGTATTGATCCAAACTGGATTATAAAACGCAGCGAGTAGCAATCCAACAACTGCGGCATTGACGCCAATCATTGATTTTTGGAGAGTTATGTTTTTTCTGAGTTCATCCCAAAAGGGCATAATACCAATGACCATTAAAAAAGAGGGCAGGAAAATAGCAACTAAAGCAATTGCACCTCCAATCCAACCATTAGGCGATTGACTCGAAGCTGCACCTAAATAAGCAGCAAAAGTAAACAATGGGCCGGGTGCCGCTTGAGTTAAACCGTAACCTAATAAGAAAGAATCATTGTTAACCCAATGGGTTGGAACAACCTGAGATTGCAACAAGGGGAGTACGATGTGTCCGCCCCCGAAGACAAGCGATCCAGTTTGAAAAAAGCTCGAGAATAGCTTTATTGGGTAACTTCGAACCTCTTGAGCAACGATGGGAAGGACTATGAGTAAACTGCCAAATAATAGAAGCAGTGCTAAGCCAGTCTTTTTATTTACTCCAACTGGTAGGTGAGTTTCAAATGTAGACGTTTTTGGGGTAAGAAATAGTATCCCCAAGATTGCGCTAGCCACAATTACTCCTACTTGGTTCAAAGAGCTTGGGACAAGTAGTATTATTGCCGTAGCTAAAACTCCCAGTAATGCACTTTTGAGGTCAGCGCAGTGGCTTTTAGACATGCCCCAGATGGCTTGCGCGATAACTGCAGTTGCCACTAATTTAAGACCGTGTATTACGCCAGAGTAAGACTGTAAATCTAATTGTGAAATACCAAGCCCGAAGAGAATAAGTGCAATCGCAGAGGGGAGAGTGAAGCCTAGCCAGGCGGCAACAGATCCTTTAATGCCTGCGCGCATGAGTCCAATGGCCATTCCAACCTGACTGCTTGAGGGGCCGGGCAAGAATTGACATAAGGCAACGAGATCAGCGTAAGCATTAGAACTGATCCATCTGCGTTTTTCAACAAACTCTTGTCTGAAATACCCAATATGTGCGACTGGACCACCAAACGAAGTGAGTCCAAGTCTTAAAAATGTCATAAATACTTCACTCATTTTGCGATCTTTAATTAAGTGAGAAGCTAAGATAGTTTAACAAAAATAATAATTTCATATTTCCACTATAATAGAAATATGAAAAATAAAGAAGCCGTCTTAGCCTTTTTAGCTCTTGGACAAGAGTCCAGATTAAATATTTTTAGACTAATTGTTCAAAAGGGAGATACTGGTCTAACCCCAACTCAAATTAAAACGCTTTTGGCTATACCGAACGCTACATTGAGTTTTCATTTGAAAGAATTGCTACATGCTGATTTAATACTTGTTGAGAGGCAAGGAAGAAATTTGATTTATAAACACAATCCTTCAATAATTAATAATTTAATGAGTTTCCTACTGGATAATTGTTGTGGAGGTAAAGTTTGTGGACCATTCATTAGGGGGAAGTTAAAAATTAAGGAAGTTTTAAAATGAAAAAATACAACATTTTGTTTATTTGTACTCACAATTCTGCTCGATCTATACTTGCTGAGGCTATAGCCAGCACTCACGAGAGTGGAAAATTTGTGGGATTTTCTGCGGGTTCAACACCAGGGGATGTTGTAAACCCAATTGCAGCTGAATTGGCCGTGCATATGGGCTATCCAGCTGAGAAACTTAGATCAAAGACCTGGGATGAATACGGCGGTACAAATGCCCCACACATGGATTTCATTATTACGGTTTGTGATAACGCAGCTGGAGAAGTTTGCCCATTTTGGCCCGGTAAACCTGCCAGCGCTCATTGGGGCTTTCCTGATCCATCTCTTGTACAAGGCACGGATGCTGTTAAAAGGCATGCATTTAAAGATGTGATGATAGGGCTTAAAAAGAGAATTGATTTGTTGGCCGACTTACCACTTCACACATTGGATCATATGACCATCCAAGGTCATTTAGTTAATATACATACTCAATCATGATCGCTTTTTTCAGTGAGTTCTTTGGAACTGCATTGCTGTTAGCCGTTGTTACTGGTTCCGGAATAATGGGCGAAACTCTTGGCTCAGGTAATGCTGCAGTAGCGCTTTTAGGAAATAGCATTGCTACTGGCGCGGGTCTTTACGTATTAATAACGGTAATTGGTCCAATCTCAGGTGCCCATTTCAATCCAGTCGTAAGCTTAATGTTTTGGAAACTTAAGCAGTTAGAAACAAAGTCGCTCATTATCTACTGGATAGCTCAATTTACAGGTGCAATTGTTGGAGTTTGGGCAACTCATTTAATGTTCATCCTTCCAATACTTCAGCAATCTAGCAAATCAAGGGGCGGTGCGGGTATTTGGTTTAGTGAATGCCTTGGAACGATCATTCTGTTAAGTGTGATCAAACTTGGTTTAAAAAACTCAAAAGAAAATATTCCTATGTTGGTCGCATTGACTGTTACAGCTGGTTATTGGTTTACATCTTCAACATTCTTTTGCAACCCTGCGGTCACTTTTGCAAGAAGCTTAACAAATACTTTCGTGGGTATCGCTCAAGTCGATGTTTATGGATTTATATCAGCACAAGCTTTATCTGCTTTCTTGTTTATTTTTCTTTTATCTCCAAAATCAGATCAATAATAGACTCTATACAATGTCTTCATGCTTGCGTTTATGAGCTTTTTCAAAAGTCTCAAGTGCCAAAATTAATTTTGTATGAAGATTTTCCACATAGTTTTGATCTATTTCTTCCAGTATCTAATTAACTTGCTTTTAGCATTGGCTGCAATGGCTTTGATAAGCACCGAAGCTGCATTTGCACATGGTATTGCTGGGAACCGCTATTTTCCTGCAACTAGCACCATAGATGACCCGGCGGTTGCAGACGAGTTGTCAATCACATCTTTTCGCTTTAACGGGGTAAATGTGCAAAGTCTCGAGAGGGATTCGGCCACGAGTATCTCTGGAGCGAGACTACTCTCAACCAATTGGGCAATTGGATTTGACTATGAAAAGAGCAGTACGAAACAACTTGGAAATACTAATCTCGATGCTAGGAGCAATGATGTTTATTTAAAGGGACTTCTTTCAAGGGATGACTTGAATGAATCTCTAGTTTCCGCATCATTAGGCTATGGTTACATTCATAAAGACATTTCTGGCTTGGGCGTTAGTCCTCATTACAGTTTATTGCCCTCCATAACCTTTGGCAAAGGATTTGGTAATCTTGGTGAGAGTTGGGCTTGGGCTAGGCCTATAGCAATAGTTGGTGCAATCGCTGCAGATGTCCCCCTTCAACGATCCGCAAATATTAATTCAGTGTCTACAGGTAATCAGGATTTTGTAAACTCTCAGGCTCTAAACTCAAATAGCATTCACTGGGGGTTTGCAGTTGAATACAGCACTTTATTTCTAACTAACAGATTTAAATATGGTCTTTTACCAGACGAAGAACCACTTCATCAATTTGTACCATTAGTTGAATTTGCCTTTGACTCAAGTCCCGCAATTAAAACGACAGGAACAATGAATCCAGGATTGTCGTATGTTGAGCAAACTTGGCAACTAACGGGCGAGGCCGTGATACCTCTTAATCAAGGACAGTCTAAGGTTACCGGGTTTCGGGTGCAACTTATGTTTTTCTTGGATGATTTGATACCAACGTTATTTGAGAAGCCGCTATTCATTCATTAATAATTTATAGATGATATTGACTGTTTGCAAATTAAGAAAAACTCTGATTAGGAGTAGGGAAATAGATTGACAATAGTTTGCCAATCTATTTCTTTACACAGGTATCAGTTTATTTTTTTATTATTGTGCTTGTGCTTCTAAAGCTATATCAATTCGAACTTCATCTCCAACGTAAGGTACATATTTTCCAGCATTGAATTCGCTACGCTTGATAATAGTAAAGGCGTTCGCGCCAATAGCAGGTTTTTTCATCATTGGGTGCACCATTGCTTGGAATGCAGTCACTGTTAAAGTAACAGGCTTAGTGACGCCCTTTATTGTTAGATTACCATCAATACTTGTGAGCTTGCCATCTGTAAAGTTAACTTTAGTAGACTTAAAAGTGGCCTGAGGAAACTTTGCTGAATCAAGAAAGTCTTCGCCTTGTATGTGTCCATTAAAATCTGTCGATCCAGTATTCACTGATTTAATATCAATAGCAATGTCTACAGACCCATTTTGCTTATCTGCATCATAAATAATAGTACCAGTTGTTTTGTCAAATCTGCTTAACTGAGTAGAAAAACCGAAATGTGAATAAGAAAAACGTGGAAATGTGTGACCCGCGTCAATGGTGTAGTTAACAGGCGCTGCAAAAGCGGAGGCACTCAAACAAGCTGCTAGAGCAATTGCGAGACGACTAGTTTTTTTCATAAAGATACTCCTAGGTTAAAAAATAAAGAAAAAGAAAAAAGAAAATTGAAAGGAAAAAATTATTTGATTGAAACTGCTGAGATATTGAAATTAATCTGAATGTCGTTGGCTACGACATCAAACTTGGCCCAAGATCCTTCTCCAATTGAAAAGTCTGCCCTGTGCATGATTACGCTGCCAGTAAACGAGCCAGAGTTGCCTTGGGGAACGTATTTAAGTGGGAATTTAACTTCTCTTGTTTGTCCCTTTATTGTTAAATTACCAGTGACTTCGAATTGATTACTAGTCGTAGGCTTAATTTGGGTCGCAACGAAAGTTGCTTTGGGAAATACTTTAGTATTGAACCAGGCTTTGCCTTGTGCCTCCTCATCAGCTGGTCCGCCAGTATCAATGCTAGTCAGGTCAATATCAAAAGCGGCCTTGGCGATTTGTGGTTTAGCTGGATCAAAAGAAATTTGAGCTGTAAATTTCTTGAAACTACCATCCATGCCAACGCCCATTTGCTTGTAAGTGAATCCAATGCTACTTTTTTCGCTAACTATAGATTTGTACTCAGTTGCAAAGGCGGAAGTTGATGTTAGTCCTAAAATCGATAAGCTTAGCGCAAATGATGATTTATATAGTAATTTTTTAATCACTTTGATTCCTTTTTTTTGAAAATGCAAAACTTGGTAGCATACGAATTAATATTCCGTCTTTATCAACGAAATGGTGCTTTAATGCGGCGAGAATATGTGTAGAAATGAATGCGATAAAAATCCAATTCAGTGTTTCATGAAGATCGCGAAGCTGATTGCCAAGTTCCTTATCTTTGGAGAGTAAGTCAGGGATAGGCCAGATACCAAACCAGACTGTTTGCACTCCTTTTGCTGAACTCATAAGCCACCCAGAGAGCGGTATGGCGACACACAAAAAATACAAAGCAAAGTGTCCTAGGTGCGCTAGTAACTGCAAATTTTTATTCATTGTATTTGGAAGGGAAGGGGCGGGACGGAGTAGCCGCCAAGTTAGTCTTGCGAGTGTGAGTAGAAAAACACTTACACCAGCCCATTTGTGCCAGGAATAATATTGAAGCTTCTCTGGGGATAGCTCCATATTAGTCATAGTGAATCCGATCACAATTAAACCAAGTATCGCTGTAGCGATGAACCAATGAAGTAATTTTGCGGTAGACGAATAGTGATTGTTCATGGGTATTGAATAAATTTATTTGATTTTATTAGATATTGATATCTTGTAACTATCTACTAAATGTGTAAGCATCCATAGCTAAAACGTAATCACTGATGCCTCTGTAAAAGCTACTTGCTCGTGCGTGATTACCGGCAGCCCCAAGTGCAACATAAAGCGGTAATAAATGCTCTTCAGTTGGATGAGCACGAACTCCGTTTTTGTTAATTTTTCTGTAATTGAGTAGGGACTCAATATCTCCACTTATTAATTTTTCATTCAACCAATCTGCAAATTCCTTCACATACTCAGGTGTTTGCCCACCTTGCCTTCTAACTAATCCGTAGTCGCTTAAGTTGTGAGTCAAATTACCACTAGCAAGGATCAAGACATTTTTCTCAGCAAACTCGCCTAACGCCTTTCCTAAGTTGTATGCATGCATAGGTCCTAAATGACTCTGCAATGAAATGGGAACAATTGGCACATTTGCCTCTGGATATATTAGACGCAAAGGGATCCATGCCCCGTGATCTAGACCCCTAATTGTGTCCTCCTCACACTCAATATCTTTGCTGGTGAGTACCTCCTTGATCTCTGAGGCGAGCTCTGGGCAGCCAGTGGCTGGGTATCTTATTTGATAGAGCCTCTCATCGAAACCATAAAAATCGTATAGTGTTTCCAAATGTCTGGCTATGCCTAGCGTGGGTATTGAGGTTTCCCAGTGGGGGCTAATGCAAAGCACTGCCCGGGGTGTTGGAAATTCTTTTGCAATCTTGGAAATTGCTGAGCCAGCTGCGCCTGGATTTAGGGCGAAGGTTGGAGCTCCGTGAGGAACAAAAAGGATATTTTTGAGTCTTGACATACGATTTTTTAACTTAAAACGAACTGTATAGGTAAAATTGTTTTAAATATAGTAGACAAATTGCAATTATTTGTTGCAAAATACGAAACAATGGATAAGTTCAAATTAATGCAAACCTTTGTACGAGTGGCCGAAACGGGAAGTTTTACTGCAGTTGCCACGCAAATGGGAGTGCCACGCTCACTGATTACTCGCCAGATTGCAGGCTTAGAAGCGCAGCTTCGGGTCAAACTAATGACTCGAAGCACCAGGAGTTTGTCCTTAACCACTGCAGGATCTGCTTATTTGGAGAAATGCAGGGTAATCTTGAATTTAGTGGATGCTACAGAGTCAAACTTAGTAAATGATCAATTTGCACCTATTGGGCAAATTCGGATCAGCTTGCCGCTTAGTTTTGGAATTCAAAAGTTGATGCCAATAATGATGGAGTTTGCAAAAGAGAACTCCGAAATAAAATTGGCTATGGATTTTTCAGACCGGCATTCCAATTTAATTGAGGAGGGTCTGGATATAGCAATCCGTATAACTTCCAAATTAGACTCAACCGATATCGTCAGAAAATTAGGGGTTTGCAAATTATTAACGCTCGCAAGTCCTGGATACTTAAATTTACACGGGACACCCTTAACCCCTTCAGATCTAAGGCATCACGTATGTCTTGATTATTCACTGCAGCCGTCAATCTCTACTTGGAGTTACTTTCAAAAGGGTGTCTTAACCGATGTTTCCGTGGAGGGGCGATTGGTCGCCAACAATGGTGAGGCACTCGCCCAAGCAGCGTCTGTAGGACTCGGTATAGCCAGGCAACCCGATTTCATTGCAGAAAGCTTCATCAAGAGAGGAGAGCTAGTAGAGATATTGAATGATTTTCAGGGACCTGATTTAGGTATCTATGCAGTATTGCCAAGCAATAGATACATACCTCACCGGATATCAGTGCTGATGGAATACATATCTAAATACTTAAGCTCCTGAAGTTTCATCAACTTTTACCAAATCCCCCCCCTCCTGGGGTTTGAATTTCAAAGACATCCCCGGTCTGCAGCTCAATCTCGTCAATGTGTGCAAGTTGAACTATCTCACCGTTTTTACGAATGACTCGGCAACTCCCTATCTCACCATTTGAACCGCCCGCAAGTCCAAATGCTGGGTATATTCGGCCATTGGCCAAAATACCAGCCGTCATTGGATTCAGGAATTTGATCCTTCTTGTAGATCCATTTCCACCAACAAATTGTCCTCTACCTCCAGAACCCTCTCTTATAGAGAAGCTCTCCAGGAGGACGGGAAATCGAAGTTCAAGAATTTCAGGATCGGTGAGTCTTGAGTTTGTCATATGAGTTTGAACTACGCTTGTGCCCTCATAACCACCAATACACTTACCTTGTTGATCAAATACTCCACCAGCACCGCTACCACCTGATAAGGTTTCGTAGTATTGGTATTTGTTGTTTCCAAATGTGAAATTATTCATAGTTGGCTGGCAATTTGCCATGACTCCCAAGGCTGCAAGCAAAGTATTTGTAATACAAGTTGATGTTTCTACATTACCAGCAACCACTGCCCCTGGGAAGACTGGATTTAGCATGCTTGCCTCAGGGATCACGATCGTTAGTGGTTTTAAGCAACCGGCGTTAAGGGGTATATCATCATCAACTAGTGTTCTAAAAACATATAAAACTGCAGCTATACATACGGATTTAGGAGCGTTAAAGTTATTGTTTTGTTGATCTGAAGTGCCCGTGAAGTCAATCACTGCAGTGCCGTTTACGCGGTTAATCTTTACAGATACTTTGATTTGTGATCCATTGTCTAGAGGTGTAGTGAATTCACCATCATTCAGTTTTTTTATGGCTTGTTTGATACACCACTCACCATGGTCTTGTACGTGTTTCATGTATGCTTTAACCGTACTGAGGCCGTAGCGTTGGACAATAGAGGTCAGTTCGAGCAGTCCTTTTTCGTTTGCAGCAATCTGAGCTTTTAAATCAGCAATATTTTGCTCAGGATTTCTGCTGGGATACGTTCCACTTTTGAGGAGTTGTAGTATTTCTTCCTCTTTGAATTCCCCCTTGCTAACTAACTTAATGTTATTTATCAGTACACCCTCTTGGTCTATGGTCCTTGAATGAGCTGGCATTGATCCAGGACTTATACCCCCAATGTCAGCGTGGTGACCTCTACTTCCTAAATAAAATTGAGGGATATTCAATGAATCATCAAGGTCTTTTGAGTGCGATGTAATCTTTAAAAAAACAGGTGTAATGACGGTGATATCAGGAAGGTGAGTGCCACCGTTGTAGGGATCGTTTAAAACGAAAGCATCCCCTGGCTTCATGGATAAACCGTGAACTTTGATCACAGCTTGAACACTATCACTCATAGACCCAAGATGAACTGGCATATGAGGTGCATTTGCGATTAGTTGTCCAGAGGAGTCAAATATTGCACAGCTAAAGTCCAGTCTTTCTTTGATATTAACGGAGTGAGCAGTGTTTTGAAGTTGAAGCCCCATTTGTTCTGCTATGTTCATGAATAAGTTGTTGAACACTTCAAGTAGCATCGGATCAGCATGTCTAAGCTGAGGGGAGTCATCAGTTAATTCAGCATATTTTGTAGATGCATCATTAGTAGTGATCTCTTTTCGGATCAATATAAGGTGGCTACGTTCTGAAATTTGAGCTTGCCAGCCAGGTTCGACCATGGTGGTTGATCCATCTTGAGTAATAACTGCTGGCCCTTCAACTGTCTGTCCTGGTTTTAGATCTCCTCTTTGAACGATAGCCGTTTTGCGCAATTGCCCACGCGTATAAACCTCTATGTAGTCTTTAACTTCATAAGGGGTAAAGCTTGCTATTGGGGTAACTGGCTCAGCTGGGATAGGGCTAAGTAGAGCTACTTCAACCGAAACACTCTCAATAACCAAGGGCTTACCTTTCATCAAGAAGGCAAATCTTTTTAAATATGATTCATTGAATTTATCGAAAATTTGATTGAATTGCTCTACGATTGTTTTTGTATTGTCAGCATCAATTAGAAGTGTTGTATCACTTCCGGCATATTTCAAATGTAAACGTTTAGTCAGATGAGTCTTAGATTGTGTGTGTTCAAGGAATAATTCCTTGGTGGCCTGTTCCATTAAATTATTAAATATTGGTTCTAAAGAGTTGACTTGATCGAGTTGATAATTAAGCTCAATTGTTTTCTCTTTAATTAAACTTTGATCTGCTAATCCCATGCCATATGCTGATAACACACCTGCAAGCGGGTGAACCATGACCTTTTTCATTGAAAGTGCTTCTGCTACTAAGCATGCATGTTGCCCTCCCGCTCCACCAAAGCACTGAAGGGTGTAACTTGTTACGTTGTAACCTCTGGCTATTGAAATCTTTTTAATGGCATTTGCCATTTGTTCAACAGCAATGTTGATAAATCCCTCTGCTAGTTGTTCACAAGTTAGTCCGTGACCAGAGTGTGATTTGCGTAATTCTTCAAACTTTTCTTTTACGATTTCGGTAGAAAGTGATTCTGTACCGGAAATTCCAAAAACCTTTGGAAACCAATCAGCTTGAATTTTTCCCAAAAAGAGATTGGCATCAGTTATGGTCAAAGGACCGCCTCTTCTGTAGCAAGCTGGTCCAGGGACGGCCCCAGCACTTTGCGGTCCAACGCGTAACCTGGATCCGTCAAAACTAAGGATAGATCCGCCACCAGATGCAACCGTGTGTATGCTCATCATTGGTGCTCTTACTCTAACACCGGCAATTAATGTGTCAAATTCCCGCTCTAGCTGGCCTGCAAAATGACTGACATCAGTTGAAGTTCCTCCCATATCAAATCCGATGACCTCTTTCTCATCAGCAATTTGTGCCGTCTTTGACATTCCAACTATACCGCCCGCTGGACCGGAGAGAATGGCGTCTTTGCCTTTAAATTGATTAGCCTGTACCAATCCCCCAGATGACTGCATGAAAAAAATATTTACACCAGGTAATTGCTCCTTAAGTTGATTTACATACCTGTTAAGTATGGGAGATAGATAGGCGTCCACTAAAGTTGTATCGCCCCGACTGACATATTTAATCAGCGGAGCAACTTGGTGACTAACGCTTATCTGGCTGAATCCAATTCGTTTAGCCAGGTCGAGCGCCATAAGCTCATGCTTTGGATAACGATACCCATGCATCAACACAATGGCTAGGCTAGTTATTCCCTTGTCGTAAATCTTTTGAAGATCGTATTCGAGAGTAATTTCATCAAAAGGCACTATTTCTCTGCCGTTAATATCCAATCGCTCCTTTGCCTCTACTACTTCGGAATAAAGAAGTTCTGGAAGGATAATCTGGCGATCAAATAATCGAGGTCGATTTTGATAACCTATTCGTAGTGCATCTTTAAATCCGATCGTAACTACGAGAGCAGTTTTTTCTCCCTTTCTCTCAAGCAAAGCGTTCGTTGCAACTGTTGTCCCCATCTTGATACATTCGATAGATGAGGTTGGGAAAGCTTCGCCATGTTTTAAGTTCAAGATTCTTCGAATACCTTCAACCGCAGCGTCCTTGTATTGCTCAGGGTTTTCGGATAGAAGCTTTTTAACAATTAGTGAACCACTCGGGTCTTGTGCAACGATATCAGTGAATGTACCGCCTCTGTCGATCCAGAATTGCCATTTTTTAAGTTGCATAGGTGATTGACAAGGTTTGTGTAGACTAGTTAATATTTATTTTATGACTAAAAATTGCTGAATGAGCATTAAATGAAGATCCAAGAATTCCTATATTTTAAAATATTTGTCCAACCGAGCTCTAGTCACTTTTTTTAGGTAAATTGAATAAAAAAAGGTGAAAAACAGTCAATATTGAATTAGTATATGGGGGTTGATTTCATCAAATAAGTAGGACGCCCATGAATACTATTGTTTTTAATACTTTTAAACGTTTCAAAGTTCCAGCATTATTATCAACACTAATATTGCCCTTGTTATTTTGCTCGCAAGCACAATCACAAGTCAAATGGGATCTTCCTGCTGCTTATCCAGCAACTAACTTTCATAGTGAAAATTTGGTTCAATTTGCCCAGGAAGTTGAACAGGCTACTGCCGGTAAATTAAAAATAACTGTTCACGCTAACGCATCCTTATTTAAATCCAATGAAATCAAGCGTGCGGTTCAAAGCGGACAGGCTGCAATGGGTGAAATTTTGCTAGTCAATTATGAAAACGAGAATCCTATTTTTGGACTTGACGGAATTCCTTTTTTGGCGACAAGCTATTCAATGTCCAAGAAATTGGCGGATGTACAAAAACCTTACTTAGATAAGATATTGGCAGCCCAGGGACTTAAGTTGCTTTTTACTGTAGCGTGGCCACCTCAGGGCATTTTTGTTAGCAAAGAAATTAATGCTGTTGTTGACATGAAAGGTCTTAAATGGCGCGCTTATAGCCCATCAACTGCCAAGATAGCTGAACTAGTCTACGCACAGCCAGTCACCATCCAGGCAGCTGAACTATCGCAGGCCTTAGCTACTGGCGTTGTTAATAGTTATATGAGTTCTGCATCTACGGGATTTGATACTAAAACCTATGAAAGTGTTAAATTCTTTTATGACACTCAGGCTTGGTTACCTAAAAATGCAGTCATAGTGAATCAAAAGGCTTTCGATTCATTAGATAAAACTACCCAGGACACCGTTCTTAAACTTGCCAGCCAAGCACAAGCACGGGGGTGGAAGGTAAGTCAGGATAAGAACGAATGGTATCTAAATGCACTAACTGAGCACGGGATGAAAATTCTAAAACCATCGACTAAACTAATTTCCGACTTTAAGCAACTAGGCGAAGTTATGTTGGGTGACTGGGAGAAAAAAGCTGGCTCTGACGGAGTTGCAATAGTGGAACAATTCAAAAAGAAATGATGCGCAAGTTTCTGGATGGTTTGTACAACACAAGTGGCTTGCTAGCGGCTGCATTCATCGCTCTAATCGCTATCTTAATGATAGGGCAGAGTATTTTGAGAGAGTTTGGAGTAAGAACGGGTGCGGTCAATGACGTAGTCGCCTGGTGTTGTGCTGCAGGCTCTTTCTTTGCTATGTCACATGCATTTAAACACGGTGACTTTGTCAGGGTTACTTTGCTTTTGGAGAAAATGAATCCCAAATGGCGTCGTATTTTCGAGCTCATATCACTCAGCGTTGCCATTGTTAGCGTATCTTATCTTGCTTACTGGGCTAACTTGTTTACCTATCAAAGCTTTATATTTGACGAGCGTGCTCAGGGCTTATTGCCAATTCCTATTTGGATACCACAATCTAGTTTTGCAATGAGCTCCGTGATTCTTTTAATTGCCGTGGTTGACGAATGGTTTATCGTATTTTCTGGTAGCAGACCCACTTACGTTGTCTCCGTAGAGGAGCGTCATGCACAAGGTGATTTCTCATCAGATGTTTGAACAGTTCATTGTTTTTTTAATTAGGGTTTGAGCATGGATATATTGGCAGTTGGTGCGTTATTGCTTTTGATCATGCTTTTATTATTGGGCGGTGGCGTATGGATTGCTATGACATTAGCAATTTGTGGGTGGGTTGGTCAAGCTTTTTTTACATCCACTTCGCCTGGAAATAATTTATTCTCTTCCTTTTGGGAGAGCAATGCTAGTTGGGAGCTAGCTGCATTACCCATGTTTATTTGGATGGGAGAAATCTTATTTCGTTCTAAGCTAAGTGAGGAGATGTTTGAAGGTCTTAGTCCATGGCTTAATAAAATTCCAGGGCGTTTAATGCATACAACCATTTTGGGTTGTGGAATTTTTGGCTCCGTTTCTGGCTCTTCTGCAGCGACTTGTGCAACGATCAGTAAAGTAGCATTGCCAGAACTTTTAAAAAGAGGGTATAGCGAAAAAATTGCTCTTGGTTCATTGGCTACAGCTGGCACGCTTGGTATATTGATTCCACCGTCAATAACCATGGTGGTTTACGCTGTAGCTGCAGATGCTTCAATCATTCGTATTTTTTTGGCAGGCTTTTTACCAGGCTTTTTGTTAATGGCTCTTTTTTCTGGTTACATCATTTGGTGGAGCCTTCGTCATCCAGAACTAGTTCCGCCCCAAGATCCTCCGACCACCTTTAAAGAAAAAATAAAAAAATCAGGGCAACTCATTCCATGCTCTGTACTGATAGTTTTCATTGTATGGGTATTGATAGCAGGTTATGCCACTGCTACTGAATGCGCTGCATACGGTGTTTTAGGATCATTAATTTTAGCGGCTTGGAGTAATTCCCTAACGTGGAAAACCTTTGTTGAGGGACTTATGGGTACCACGCGAACCAGTTGTATGATCATGTTTATCCTTGCCGGAGCAGCTTTTTTAACAAAGACTATGGCATTTACCGGGATTCCCAGAGAACTCGCCGAGTGGGTAAATGCAATGCATCTCTCACCTTATGCACTCATAGCGGTTTTAACATTTGTTTATCTTATTTTGGGAACTGCACTTGACGGTATCAGCATGATTGTTTTAACAAGTGCTGTCGTCTTACCCATGATACAAAAGGCTGGCTTTGATCTGATCTGGTTCGGTATTTTCATTGTCCTTCTTGTTGAAATTGCAGAGGTAACACCGCCTGTTGGCTTTAATTTATTTGTTCTGCAAAATATGACAGGTAAAGATAGTAATACGATTGCCAAGGCTGCAATACCTTTTTTTGGTTGCTTAGTTCTATGTATTGTTTTGATAACAGTTTTTCCGGAAATAGTGACCTGCGTCCCTAATTGGCTAATGGGTAAAGAGTCTTGAACTTTCAGCTACGCCAGGTTCAAGTCCTTTGAAAAAAATCCAGACATAGATACGTTAAGACTTTGGTCTACGCACCAAAAGATTCTCTTACGCACCTTTTTTGAACAAAAACACTAACCATAGTGTTCAAAAAATAGCATTGAGTTGCCCTAATTCGTGTTTATACAAACGTTTTAGGTAAAAACTGCATTTATCTTAAGTGGCACAACCTTTGCAAATACAAATCAGTTTCACTTCAGATTTCTCTTATGCCTAATCTCTTTAATACCCAAGATTCAAGTGATGAGAAGCGTCATGATGCATATGATGAATCTCGTCCATTGTTGATGAGTTGTTCTTGTGGAAAAGGGCATACTCTAAACGACTCGACTACTTGTCATGTCTCTAGTAGTGCACGATCTGTTGAACAGACATCTATGGATTACATGGAGGCAGCCTTTGTTAAGGCTTTGTTTCCAGTAGACACTGTTCGCCGTAATTTTTTAAAAGCTGTCGGAGTCAATACGGCAAGAGCAGCAATAAGCTCAGTAATGCCTTTAGGTGCTTTACATGCAATGGCTGAGGAGCGCGGTGCTAATGAGAAGAAAGATTTAAAAATCGGATTTATTGCTATTACTTGTGCCAGTCCGCTCATCATGGCAGATCCATTAGGTTTTTACCGAAGAGAGGGGCTGAACGTCCAGTTAATGAAGACTGCTGGATGGGCTCTGATCCGCGACAAAATGATTAACAAAGAGCACGATGCTAGTCACTTCCTCTCACCAATGCCTTTGGCTATGAGTATGGGGCTTGGGAGTAACCAAGTAGCTATGAACGTTGCTAGTATCCAAAACACAAATGGGCAAGCAATCACCCTACATTTAAAACATAAAAATCTTAGAGATCCCAGGCAATGGAAAGGTTTCAAATTTGCTGTTCCTTTTGAATACAGCATGCATAATTTCCTACTTCGTTATTATTTGGCTGAAAACGGTGTTAATCCAGATACAGATGTTCAAATTCGCGTAACTCCGCCTCCAGAGATGGTTGCAAATCTTAGAGCGGGCAATATTGACGGATTCCTTGGTCCAGATCCTTTTAACCAAAGGGCAGTATATGACGAGATTGGTTTTATTCATATCTTGTCTAAGGAGATATGGGATGGCCACCCTTGTTGCGCCTTTGGCGTAAGTGACGAATTCATTAAGCAAAACCCCAATACTTTTGCATCGCTTTATCGTGCAGTGCTGACTGCGAGCTTCATGGCTAATCAAGATAAAGACAGAGAACTCATCGCAAAGGTGATTAGCCCTGCGCAGTACCTAAATCAACCAGAAACAGTCCTAACTCAAGTGCTAACAGGTAAGTTTGCAGATGGTCTTGGCGGAATTAAAAATGTACCAGATCGTGCAAGTTTTGATCCAGTTCCCTGGCAAAGTATGGCTGTCTGGATGTTGACTCAAATGAAACGCTGGGGTTACGTTAAGGGCGATATAAATTACAAACAAATTGCTGAAAAGGTATTTTTGTTGACAGATGCTAAAAAGTATATGGCTCAAGCAGGTTTTAAACCCCCAGAAGGTGCTTATAAGAAATTTAAAGTAATGGGTAAAGAGTTTGACCCCTCAAAACCTGAGGAATACACAAATAGCTTTGCCATTTCAAAAAGAGCCTAATAATTTATGAAATCGTTACAGTTAAAGGCTAACGTTTTATCTATATTCATTTTTGTGCTTTTAATTGGTATTTGGTACGTAAGTACTTTAACTGCAGGCAGTGGATCAAGTTCCAGCTCTGCCTCTGGTATGACACCTGAGCAAATCGAATATCAAAAGCTAATGGGAAAGGATATCGATTCACAAAAGTCTACTGGATTCCCATCTCCAGCGCAAATGATGAAAGCGATAGGCTATCAGTTATCAAATCCTTTTTATGACAACGGACCTAACGATAAAGGAATTGCAATTCAACTTGGTTTCTCGCTTTTAAGAGTGGGATTAGGATTTGTATTAGCCAGTTTAATTGCAATACCGTTTGGATTCGTGATCGGGATGAGTCCATTGCTTTTTAAGGCGTTTGATCCTTTTATCCAAATACTTAAACCAATAAGTCCTTTAGCTTGGATGCCATTGGCTCTCTACACTATTAAAGATTCAGCGCAATCAGGAATTTTTGTTATTTTCATTTGCTCAATTTGGCCGATGTTAATCAACACCGCTTTCGGAGTATCCTCAGTCAAGAGGGAGTGGCTTAATGTAGCTAGTACATTAGAGGTCAGTCCATTTAGAAAAGCTTTTTTGGTAATATTGCCGGCTGCTGCACCGACGATATTAACTGGTATGCGAATAAGCATGGGTATTGCTTGGTTGGTCATTGTCGCAGCAGAAATGCTAGTGGGTGGAACTGGAATTGGATATTTTCTTTGGAACGAATGGAATAATTTATCGCTTACGAGTGTAATTTTCGCTGTTCTACTAATAGGTATTGTTGGGATGGTATTGGACCTGTGTTTCGCCAAGTTACAAGAGTGGGTAACTTATGTTGAGTAACTCATCAGCTTCAGTTAACTCAGGGACAGCGGTGAGCTCAGATGATACGATTTCATCAAATAAAGTTATTGATTTAATTGACAGCCAGAATCGAATTAATTTCCTTCAAATTCAAGGTTTATCCAAGCATTACCTAAAAAATAAGCCAATATTTTCAGACGTTAATTTCTCAATAGATAAAGGTGAATTTGTTTGTATTATTGGACATTCTGGATGTGGTAAGACAACTATCCTCAACGTTTTAGCAGGTTTAGACACAGCTTCATCTGGGTACGTGATTATGGATGGGCGAGAGGTTAAGGGGCCTAGTCTAGAACGCGGTGTGGTTTTTCAAAATCATGCTCTTATGCCTTGGTTTACAGTACGCCAAAATATTGCATTTGCAGTAAAGTCTCGATGGAAAGATTGGAGTAACGATAGGATAAATCAGCACGTCGAAAGATTCGTTGAAATGGTTGGGTTATCCCACTCGCTTGAGAAAAAACCGTCCAAATTATCCGGTGGTATGAAGCAAAGAGTTGGAATTGCAAGAGCCTTTTCGATACAACCCAAGATGCTATTGCTTGATGAGCCGTTTGGAGCTTTGGATGCATTAACGCGTGGCACTATTCAAGATGAGTTGATGGGTATAGTTAGAAGTACTCAGCAAACAGTTTTTATGATTACTCATGACGTTGATGAGGCAATACTGCTTGCAGATAAGATCATACTTATGAAAAATGCCGTGATCAGCGGTGACTCATATACTCCTGGCGGTATTGATCAAGTTTTAAATAATCCGCTGCCACTGAACAGAAAGCGTGCAAATCTTCACCATTTAAATGGTTATTATGATTTAAGAAACCACATTGTTGATTTCTTAATTGGGATAAAAAAAACTTTTGATTAATTTATAAAGGAGCTATAAATGAACCGATTAATGGTTACAGAAAAAATTATTTCCACTAAAGTCTCAAAAGGGATCAAATGGGAAGCTGTTGCAAAAAAAGTTGGGGAATCCAAGGAGTGGACAACTGCTTTATGTTTAGGTCAGATGACTGCGACTCCTGAGCAAGCTAAAGCAGTAGGTAAGATTTTTGGGCTAACCGCTGAAGAACAAAAATGGTTAATGGTTGTCCCATACAAAGGATCTCTTCCTACGGCTGTCCCTACAGATCCCCTGATCTACCGCTGGTACGAAATTGTCAACGTATACGGTACAACAATCAAAGAGTTGATACATGAAGAATTCGGAGACGGTATTATGAGCGCAATTGACTTCAGTATGGATATTGAGAGGCAACCAGACCCGAAGGGTGATCGTGTGAACGTGGTTTTATCTGGTAAATTTTTACCTTATAAAACGTATTAAATTAGTTTAACGTTTTTTATTAAATAACTTGCTGATCTTTAAAAGCGTTAATCTCTATGGGTGAGTATCCCAAGGAGGATAGAACCTCTTGAGTGTGCTCACCCAAATCAGGCGCAACACGGGTTATAGATGGCGGAGTTCTTGAGAGCTTCACACCTTGATTTAAAAGTGTGACTGTTCCTAATTTAGGATGATCAACTGTAACGCTAATTTTTTGATCTTGAACCTGTGGGTCATCAAAAACTTCTTTTACGTTATAAATTGGCCCGCATGGTACACCGTACTCGTTTAATTTATTAACCCAGTATTCTTTTGATTTTTTAATAAAAATACTGCCAAGAACTTCATTCAAAGCAAATCTGTTTGCTACTCTATCTTTTTCTAAAATAAAGAGTGGGTCATCTTTCATCTCTGGTTTTTCAATTGCTTCACAAAATTTTAGCCACATGGGTTCGCCTGAGCAAGCCACATTAATATAGCCGTCCTCGCATGCATAACAAGAGGTGGGCATACTTGTTGGATGATCATTGCCAACCTGCTCTGGAATGTTTCCCGTCATCAAGTACTTGACGGCTTGGAAATCCATGAGTGAGATACCGGCTTGTATTAGAGAGCCTTGAACCCACTGTCCACGCCCAGAGACCTCTCGCTCCAATAAAGCAGTCATGATGCCAAGTGCACTTAAAAAGCCGGCGGTGAGATCCGTGACCGCTGCTCCAACTCGCATGGGTCCTCCACCTGGTGCGCCAGTTACGGACATAAGTCCACTCAAGCCTTGTGCAGTTTGATCGAATAACGGCCTTTTACTGTAGGGACCAGTTTGTCCAAAGCCAGAGATTGAGGCTAATATGATCTTTGGATTGATAGAGCTTAATTTTGCATATCCAATTCCTAACCGCTCTTTAACGTCGGGGCGAAAATTCTCAACTACTACATCGGCGGTTTCAACTAGTTTATAAAATATCTCTTTAGCAGCGTCTGTTTTTAGATCTAATGTTATGGACCTAGTATTTCTGTGCAGATTTTGCATATCAAAGCCCAATCTCCCCCCGGCCATGAGCATTCCCTCGCCTAGGTGAGGAGGGGACTCAATGCGGATAACATCGGCTCCAAAGTCTGCAAATTGTTTCACACAGGTCGGACCAGCACGCGCTCGAGTTAAGTCCAATATACGAAATCTGGAAAGGGCGTTTTGAGTCATGGTGATGTCTTTATACTTTATATTTTTTGGAATTAACGATGTTATTTCATGCCGAATAAAAGTCTAGGTGTTCAGGGTAGTTTGTGTGAAAGTTTGATTTGAGTTGAATATTCTTGGCGATAACTAATATTTTCTCATCCTCGTCAGTTCTTCCAGCAATTTGAAGTCCTAACGGAAGTCCCTCTTTGTCAAATCCATTTGGAATCGAAATACCGCACATATCCAGCAAGTTCACTAGCCTTGTATAGCGAACTGGTGGTCTATCATGGTTAACCTCATCAATGGGAATCGGCGGAGTTAGAGAGCAAGGAGTTAATACTGCGTCTAAGTTAGTTATTGCGCGTTCAAATTCAAGCTTCATGCTCGCTTGATTACTAAGCGCATTAACATAGTCTGTTTCTGTTATTTGAGTTCCTGTAATGAGTCTTGGTCTTACCGAGCTATCAACTTCTTTGGTTGAGTCTAAAGCGATTTGACCATACTCTTTTGCTGCCTCTGTAAGCATGATGGTAGATGAGACCTTCGCTACTGATTCAAAAGTGAATGGCATTTTGATTGTCTCAATTTCTGCTCCTAGACCTTTTATCAGATCAATTGAGTTTTCATAGGCATCTAAAATTTCCGGATGTACACCCCTTAGTTCATCAACATGTAGACGTCCAAAGCGCATTTGATTTATTGGAAATTGATTATCTTGAGATTTGTGGTTTTGCACAGTGTCAGACAAAATTTGAAAAAGATCTATAAGTGGGGCGGCATCCTTAGCAAACATACCGACAGTGTCTAATGATTTACTAAGAGGAGCAATTCCTCTAGTGCTAATTCTTTTAATCGATGTTTTCATCCCTGTTATAGAGCACAGGGCTGCTGGAATTCGAATTGAACCACCGGTATCGGTACCGATTGATAACGGGACCAATCCTGCAGATACAGCAACGGCCGACCCACTACTAGACCCCCCTGGGGTTAAATGACGCAATAGATCCCAGGGATTTTTTGGGGTATCCATATGCTCATTGTTACCCCAAGCTCCAAGTGCGAACTGAACAGTATGGGTTTTACCGATTATTATCAATCCAGCTTTTTCTAATAAATAAATAATGTCAGCTGATTGGTGTGCAACCTCTTTGTACAAAGGTGAGCCCAAGGTTGTAACGCGGCCTTTGATATCTACTAAGTCTTTAATAGCAATAGGTATACCGTGCAAGGGGCTTAAAACTATGCCATTTTTGCGCTTTAAATCTAATTCTTTAGCTGCAGCTAATGCGTCATCCGCATACACTTGGATAAACGCATTAAGTTTTGGATTCAGTTTGTTAATCCTCTTAAGGTAATGACTAACAAGTGCCTCAGAGGTGATAGCTCCTTTAATGAGTGCAGACTGTAAATCCGAGATATTCTTATAACTTGGGGGAGGCGCGATCATTTATTTTTGTGGTGTGCTGAAGTTTTGACCACCGTCTACGTTAATTACCGTTCCGCTTAAATAGCCACATAAATCTGAGCATCCAAAAACTGCAAGATTTGCTATCTCATAGGGCTCTGCCATGCGACCAAAGGGAAGTGTGGTCGTAAGTTCCATCCACCGGTTTGGATCCCCTAATTTATCAGTGGCAGTTTTTTTGAGCATTACTTCCATCCTATCGCTCTTTGTCGGCGAAGGATTTATTCCAAATACTCTAACACCAGAGCGAACGCTTGCACCACCAATGGCTTGAGTAAAAGAAATAAGAGCACTGTTAGCTGCTGCGCCACATATATATTCATATCGTGGAGCAATACCGGCCATTCCTATAATGTTGCAAATGACACCTTTTTTCTTGCCTTGCATGGATTTCAGGTAATGCCTTGTTAAATTGATATAGCCAAATACTTTCAGCTCCCAAGATGAACGCCATTTCTCTTCATCTATTTCAAAAATATTTCCCCCTGGAATAGCTCCTGCATTGTTAATTAAAATATCTACATCTGGATACTGTTTGTGAAGCGACGAACATGCATCTGAGAGCGACAAATCCAGGGCGACTGTCTTAATTTGGTCAGCTTTAAAGCCTTTGTCAGTAAGGTGGTTTATTGCTTTTTTAAGGTTTTCAGAGTCTCTAGAGGTGATGATAATTCTTGCGCCCTCAGCTAAAAATGATTCAGCAATAGACAGTCCTATTCCTTTGGATCCACCGGTAATTAGTACTGTTTTGTTTTGTAGATTTAGGTTCATATTATTTTAAAAGTTTGCTTTTTTACTTGTTTCGCCTGCTGCTGTATGTTGTGTAATGAGATTAGACAGGTACTTGGTTCTTATACCAGGCGTATATCTGTTCTCCATTTTTGAAACAAACTCCTGGGGTGTTGAGCAGCAGATCTAGCATCCGCTCAAAACTATTAAAACGGTGTGGTACACCAATCAGGTGAGGGTGTAGCCCTAGAGCTAAGACTCGAGGGTATTTTAAGGACTCACGTTGAAATAGTTCGAGAGTATTCTTAAGACGCAGAAACATCTCATCTGAAGAGTGTTTCTCAACCGCGTATATGATTGAGTCGTTAACCTCTAAGTTGTAGGGAAGTGCTAATAAAGGGCCTTTCTCTGTCGTCATCCAATTAGGTACATCATCAATTACCCAATCGCAAACGTATTTGATCCCTTGGTTTACAAGGTACTCTGGTGTCGAGTAGGATTCTCTTAGTCCAGGACTTAACCAGCCTTTGGGTCGATTTCCAGTGAATTTTTCAATCATCTCCAGGCTACTTGCTATCAAATCCTCCTCAGCACTAGCTTGGTTAAGTGTTTTTTGATGAATGCCGTGTCCAATGAATTCCCATCCGGCGCTGTTCATTGCCTCAGCGGCTCTTGGGTAGGCATGAATCACTCCTGCATTAAAACTCGTAGAGGCAGGTAAACCTCTGGACTTGATCGCCTCAATTATTCTAGGAAGCCCGGCTCTCATTCCGTAATCCACCCAGCTAAAGTTGGGAATGTCTGGAATAGTCTCCTTGCCATGAGGGGGAGTAATAATTGTTCTGGGCATTGCAGCATCAAATTGCCAATGCTCAACGTTGACCACTAGGTGAACGATGATAGAGCCTTCCACAGGCGGGGTTAGCGAAGGGCCTTCATTAGAGAAGCGATAGGGTACTCTTGGGTTAGCCATGTGAACTCCGGATCATTTGGAGAATTTCAAGACGCAAAGATCTGAATATCTCAGAGGATGTATCCTCAAGACGTCTGGGGCGATCGAGGGGAACGTTGATTTTTCGATCAATCCTTCCAGGCCTGGCGGACATTACATAAATAGAATCTGCTAAAAATAAAGCCTCATCTATGTCGTGAGTCACGAAAATAATAGACGGCTTAATTTTTTGCCATACAGACAACAATAATTCTTGCATGCTGAGCCTGGTTTGCGCGTCCAGTGCTCCAAAGGGCTCATCCATTAAAAGTATTTGGGATCCAAGCGTTAGTATTCTTGCGATTCCAACTCTTTGTCTCATACCCCCAGATAGTTGAACTGGGAGGTGCTCCCTGAAATCTTCCAAGCCAACCATCCTAAGCATTTGATTTGCCCTGTGTTCATACTCATGACGTGGAATATTGTTTACTTTAGGACCAAAGATAACGTTTTCCCAAACTGTAAGCCATGGAAATAGTGCAGCCTCTTGAAAGACGACTCCTCGGTCTGGTCCAGGTGCTTTAGGTGTCTCGTTATTAACTTTTAATGAGCCAGAGGAAGGAAATTCAAACCCAGCAATAAGGTTGAGCAAAGTCGATTTACCGCAGCCTGATGGTCCCAAAAGTGCTACAAACTCGCCTGAAGCAACGCTAAGACTGATGTCTTGAAGGGCTACTACAGGGGACTTTGAGTTGTAAGTTTTACTAAGATGATTGATTTCTATATTGGACATAATCGTACTGAATCGGCATAAATCAGAGGGTAGAGTAAAAGGTAATTAGTGACTTTGGAGAATACGCCAACTTAAAAATTTATTCTGAATGAGAACTATGATTTGGTCGCTGATAAATCCCATAGCGCCAATAGAGGCCATATCGGCTAAAACAATATCCATACGGCCCACATAATAGGCATCCCAAAGTACATAGCCTAGACCTGATTTGACAGCGACCATCTCCGAGACGATAACTGCAGTCCAAGAAACTCCTAGTCCTATTCTTAGCCCAGTAAATATTGATGGCGTAGATGCGGGTAATACAACTCTACGAAGTAACTGAAGCTGGCTCGCCCCCATCATCATAGCTGCTCGGACTAAGTTCTTTTCTATATCACGTGCACCCTGAGTGGTGTTAACTACGATTGGGTAGAGACCTCCGAGGAAGATGAGAAAAATGGATCCAAAGTCCCTAATTCCAAAGATTGCGATAGAGAATGGTAACCAGGCAGTAATTGGAATAGGTCTGAGGCTTTGTATCAAAGGATCAACTATGTTTGATACTAAACGGCTCCATCCGATCATTAGCCCAAGCGGAATACCTATGACACAAGCCAACAAAAATCCTTGAAATACTCTGGAAGCAGAGTATGAAACGTTGGCACCCCAAGTACCTAAATATGGGTTTAATCCCATTCCTGGTTTAGCAAATATCCAATCACTCCATCCCAACAAAACTTTTGAAGGTGTTGGGAGTAAACCTGCGAGTTGGGGTAGTTCACCAAGATATTGCCAAATCAAACAGATGATAATGGGGAGTGTTAGTCCAAGTATTATTTTTTTTAATTGGGGATTGATCATGAAAAATTATTTTTTTAGATCTTTGACTAGAGAATCATCATATAAATCAGCTGCTTCCTTTGAAACTGACTTTTGAATAATGCCCTGTTTAAATTGAGCCTCAGCTAGGTTGAAGATCTGCTCTTTGTTTAGGACTCCGCCAAGTTTAATAATTTTCGCTGACTCTTTAGTGACACTCAAGGGAAGACCCGTGTATTTTGAGTATGAGTCTGCAAAAAGATCATTGTTTTTTTGCAATTGTTCTTCTGCTTTCAAATAAGCCCAAAGAAAACGTTTAACGAGCTCTTTCTTTGTCGCCATCGCCTCACCAGAAGCGGCAAGCATACCTAATTCAGCACCAACTGATTTTGATTGACTGTAATCCAAACTCTTTGCAAAATAAGTATCGCCTTCTACGACTGATTGCGATTCAAACGGCTCCCAAAGTACCATGGCATCAATATCGCCTCTCTTCATGGCTTGAACAAAAGCAGTACCACCGCCTTGAATATTAACTGGATTGAAAGTCGTGTAGGGTATATTTTTTTCGATGAGAGTCATTGCAAATTGCATCCAAACAGCGGATCCAGGTGCAATCCCAATTTTTTTGTCCTTTATATCAGCCCAAGAGTCAATTTTTACCCCTTTGTGAACTACCAAATATTTGGCTGAGCTTCCCACTCCAGTGAGACCGATTAAGTTTTTACTCCCTTGGGAGGCTGCAACGGCTAAGTCTCCTGGAGCAACAGCAGTCACGTCAACTGAGTTGGATAACGCTGCAGTTCTAGCATCAGCGTATCGAACAAATTCAGCTCTTTTAACTTCAATATTGAGCTTCTTTAATTCCTCTTCCACGAAAAGCATCGGAGATAGATGGCCAACTTTTACATACCCAATCGTTAAAACCTCATGGTCTTTCATTGGGCTAGGTGCTGGACCTAAGGCAAATGCGCTTGTGCAAAAGGCGAGGGATATAGTCAGGGATCTTAAGGTAAATTTTTTGGTATTCATGATTTCCTCTTTAACGAATTGATAGTGATTGAAAACTTGGATAAAACTAATTTATGGATTAATAACTTTATGGCTTAATGTTAAGAGCACGGTTGTAGTATTTTGGATCGTAATATTTAAATGGATCCTGGAGTTCTTTGTGAGGCTTTGCATATTTACTTCTTAGTTGCAGTACAGTTTGAATACCTGGAATGCTCATAGCTCCTTTTTTAAAGAATCCAGTTTTTGGATTGAGCAATTCTTGATATGTGCTCTGTGCAAGCTCAGGCGTTAGGCTAGGTACATTCGCAAGCAAAATTTTGATAGCCTCATCATGGTTCTTGGGTTCGTAAAGCCAGTCAATGGCCTGCGTATAGCTCTGTATGAAAGCTATTAATTTATCACTATTTTTTTCAGCCCAGGATCTTTTTGTCGCTGCAACATTACCCTGGTAGTTACCAAAAACATCAATAGCTGAGGAGAGTTGGACAAAGCCATTGTTTTTTGCAAGAATATTAAATGGAGCCGATAGCATAGTTGCTGAATGTTTTTTCTCCATTAGCGCACTAAAGCGTTGCGTCATACCACCAGCAGTTTGCACTGTGTAATCGTTCGGAGTGAGATTATTTTTTTCTAGAATCTCAAACAGTACAAATGCATATCCAGTCGTTCTAGCATCCACTGATAAATTTTTTCCACGAAGCTCTGAGAAGCTGTTTATACCTGGTTCACAAACAAGGCTGAGAAAACTGTTGTCACTGCCCATAACAGCTACAAAATCTGGTTGAGCTCCAATAGGAGCTTCACCTTGGCCCTCTACATAAGCAACGATATTGTCAATAGCTGTCATAGCAATATCAAATTTACCCTCGGATAAATCGGTCATTTGCGCAACCGAGCCTTTAGTGCCTTGGATGTTCACTCGTAAACCGTTTGCTTTAAATATTCCTAGGTCCTCTGCTGCGTATGCTGGCCAGTTAAAGCCACCCGGAAAAACGTTAATTGTTAATTCAGCTAGGTCTCTTGAGTGCGCGTTAAAAGCGATTAAGAAACACATTGGAAAAAGAAGTAACGACTTTTGTCTGAGCCTGAGCGTCATGATATAAACACAGGCTGAACTAAAAATATTTAATGTTTTCACTCAAGACCTTACAAATTCGAATAAATTAGTTAAGCAATTACTCTGCCAGCGAATTTTTCAGAATTCATTTGAATTACCGCTTAATTTTCAGTGGCCTTATCTTAAGGTTCTTTTATGGTGCTTCAATTGCACCAAAATAGGGTATGCACTATTTTATGAACTAGCAAACTGCTAGATACTAGGTAATATACTTAGTACAAATACCATCTTTAAAAAGGAAGAACCGAACATGACAAACTCACAGAGCACTGATGTAGATAACGCCATAGAGAGAATAACTACAAATACAAGTGCTCACTTTGAACCTTTTGGATGGCACCATTGGCCTGAATCTCCCTGGTTTTCATATCAATTTAGAAGAGGACTTGGTGAGACTCAAGAAGGCGGAGGTGCGGTAAGTGAAGTGTTCCAAGCGGCCTCTCGTATTGATCCAACCAGCGAAGAGAGCTGGCACAAAGAGTGGCTCAGAATTGCTGATCGTAATTTTGAACGAGCAACAACAGAACAAGCCAAAGGTCACGTCAAGACTGCCATGAACTGCTTTATGAGGGCTGCCGACTATTACAGGCAAGCAGAGTTTTTCCTCCAGCCCAATGATCCCAGGCGTTTAGAAACCTTTACAAAGATGGAGCACTCTAGTCATGGGTTCCTTAAATTTTTAAATCCACCAGGAGAAGTGCTTGAAATTCCCTACGAGAATGGCGCATATCTACCTGCTTATTTTGTAAGAGCGCCTTTCCCAGGTGCAAAATTACCCGTTTTAATTTGTATGGGTGGTTTGGATTCAATTAAAGATGAAATGTGGTTTATGCAAGCCCACGGATGTTTGCAAAGAGGAATCTCTGTTTTAATGATTGATGGTCCAGGGCAAGGCGGTGCCTTACGACGTCAAGGTCTGGTAAATCGCCCAGACACTGAAGTCCCAATCGGGTACTGTATTGATTATTTAGAAACTCGAAGTGATGTAGACACATCAAAGATTGCAGTTTGCGGTTCAAGTTTAGGGGGGTATTACGCAGCTCGTGCGGGTTGTTATGAGCCACGCTTAGCGGCCTGCATTTCACATGGTGCGGTTTTTGCTATCACCGATATGTGGGGTAATGCTCCTGAGGATCATGGTTTGGCCACACATATTAAATGGGTATTTGGTGAGCCGAGTATGAAGAAATCAATGGAGAAGGCAAAAGCTTTTACTTTAGAAGGTCATTTAGAAAATATGAAATGTCCTTATTTAGTGATGCATGGTGGCCATGATGTGCTAACAGTTTCTCAGGCGAAAAAAGTTTATGACTACGGTATTTCCAAAGGCGTTAAATGCACTCTTAGGCTCTTAGATGCAGAGGAAACAGGGGCAGAACATTGTCAGCATGATAATCCAACAATTGGCCAAGAAATATTAGCTGATTGGCTATGTGATCAATTTAAGATCGATCAAAGCGCTTTGCTTAAGCAATCTTTCAATCCACTAATTTAAACCATTACTATGAACCTCGGTGTAGATCATGTTAAAGCTGCAATCGTTGCAATAGACTTGCACCGAGGGCATTTGGATATGGATGTGGCAACTATGCCCTCATCTCCTGAGGTTGCAAAGAGAGTCGTCGCAACGAACAAAGGTTTAATGGATTGGGCGCGACTTAAACACATTCCAGTTATTCATTTAATGACTAGGTACAGGGATGCAGATGAGATCCGAATGAATCCTTTTTGGAGAACCCGCTCAGAGGATCCGAATAACCCAAGAAAAAATGTGCTCAAACACAACATCATTGGAATGCCTGGTTGTGAAGTTATGCCCGGCTTGTTTAATCTAAAAGAAGATTATTTGGTGGATACTAAAAAAAGATACAACTGCTTTGTGGGTACAGATCTTGAGCTACTTTTAAAGGCAAAGCAAATTAACACTCTTATTATCACTGGTGTTAACACGAATAGTTGCATACTATCTACTGTCACAACGGCATGCTCAATGGATTACTCTGTTATCGTTCCTAGTGATTGTGTCGATACCATGGATGATCCGTCTTTGCACTCAGCTGCATTGTTGTGTATAAAAACTGCATTCGGTTTTGTGATGACTTCAAAAGAACTCATGCAAATGACGGATTTCGCTTAAACTCGCAAGCTCATTAATTTACTAATTTTTTAATTCAGACAATAAACATTTATGACAATGATTCCAAGTCAGCGTGCCAAATATTCTGCCATCGTAGATCGTCCACCTCTTGTATTTCCTAACAAAGCCAAAGTGATTATTTGGACTATAGTTAATTTGGAGGTTTGGGATATTTCAAGACCTATGGCTAGGCAGGTAATACCTGCACCTACTGGTGTTCCGTTGTTGCCTGATGTCCCAAATTGGGCGTGGCATGAATACGGTATGCGTGTAGGTTTTTGGCGATTCAAGAAACTCTATGATGAATTAGGGATTAAGCCGACCCTTGCCCTCAACGCAAGGGTCGTTGTTGATTACCCTCGGGTTGCCCAGGCCTGTTTGGATGCAGGTTGGGAGTTCATGGGGCATTCATATGAGCAAATGCCTATTCATAAAGTAGATGATCAAAAGGCTATGATTGAAAAATCAATTCATACAATTGAGACATTCACTGGCAAAAAACCAGTTGGTTGGCTCGGCCCGGGGTTGACCCAAACTTATGAAACACCGGACATACTGGCTGAGGCGGGAGTAAAGTATATCGGCGACTATCCCTACGACGATGAGCCAACGGAAATTATTACTACCCACGGCCCTCTTGTTACTCTGCCCTATACAGTTGAAAACAACGACATTCCAATGATGATTGTTCAGCATCATGAGGCTGAGTACTGGACAAAAAAATGTACGGATACGTTTGATCAATATTACCTAGAGTCAAGCGAGAGACCCAAAATAATGGCGATTGCCGTTCATCCCTATATAAGTGGTCAACCATTTCGCATCAATTACCTTAAAAAAATCTATGACTATGTCAATCAATTTGAAGGTGTCGTTCACATGAATGGTGAGGAAATATACAATTGGCATATGGGTCAAAAAGCGCAGAAGGGGCATAAATGACCGATTCAACCTATGTGTTCGCCCCTCCTGTACAACCGTCTTTGAGAGTAAACGGTTCAAATTCCAAGTTTGCTGTTCGTAGAATTTACTGCATTGGTAGAAATTATCTTGCTCACATCAAAGAGATGGGTGAGGCAGATGAGCGTGATCCTCCCATATTTTTTCAAAAACCTACGGACTCTATTGTTGAGGAGGGTGATAAGCTTCCCTATCCGCCGGCAACAAAGGATTATCAGTATGAATGCGAGCTGGTCGCAGCAATTGGACAACAAGGCAAGTTCATTGAAGCAAAGGACGCTTTAAATCATATTTACGGATATGCTGTTGGGTTTGAGATGACCAGGCGCGACTTGCAAAAAGCAGCTGCTAAAGCTGGGCAACCTTGGGAGAACGGAAAGGCCTTTGATGCCTCGTCTCCTTGCTCTAAGATTTATCCCGTTAATGAAATTGGACACCCTAGCTCAGGACTGATGACTTTAAAAGTTAATGGGACTCTCAAGCAAAGCACTGATCTTTCCAAACTAATTTGGAATGTCCCTGAGATAGTTGTTCAACTATCCAAGCTCTATGAGCTTATGCCAGGCGATTTGATTTACACAGGTACGCCCGACGGTGTTGGTCCGGTCGTTCCGGGGGATGTAATTGAAGGGGCTATTGAGGGAGTAGGCACCCTAAAAATGATAGTTTCTTAACTCACCATTAACCTAAAACGAGAATAATATGAAACCGCTTGACCGATTGAAATATTCACCCATCAAGGGCCGTCCCAAATTAGTCTTACCGGACGGGGCTCGCATGGCAGTTTGGGTCATTGTGAATGTCGAGGAGTGGGATATTGATCAGCCTATGCCAAGAACTGTGCTTACACCACCTGCTGGAGGTTCACCATCACCAGATATTCCCAACTGGGCTTGGCATGAGTACGGCAACAGAGTTGGATTTTGGCGCATGCTTGAGGTTTTTGATCAATTCAAAATTCCTGGTGTACTTGCAGTTAACGGGTCTTGTTTTGATTCCTATCCAGAAATCGCTAAAGCAGCGATGGAGAGAAATTGGGAGTTTCTCGGGCACGGTTTTATTCAAAAGAACATGCAAAAAGTAGAGAATGAACTTGAGGCTATTCAAAAGACGTCTGCAGCGATCAAAAAATTCTCTGGTAAGAATCCTCGTGGATGGCTAGGTCCTGGACTTACCGAGACATGGGAAACGCCGGACTTATTGGAAGAATCGGGATTTGATTATGTATGTGACTGGGTTTTAGATGATCAACCAGTTCGTCTAAAGACTAGATCTGGTAAGAGCATTATGAATATTCCCTACACTCAGGAATGCAATGATGTTGCGATGATGCTCATTCAGCACCACACCGCACGTGAGTATTATGATCGTGCTATGGATCAATTTGATCAACTCTATGAGGACTCAGTCGACTCAGCCAGAGTAATGGCAATTGTGATTCATCCCTACATCATGGGTGTGCCGCATAGATTAAAGTGGTTCAGAAAGATATTTGAACGTCTTAGTGCTAGAAAGGATATTGTCTTTTGGACTGGCGAGCAAATTCATGATTGGTATAAATCAGAGGAAACTCGTCTGGGATTGCATAAATAATCTCTACATTTTAATTAAAATAAATTATGCCTTTTAGTCTTTTTCAACTTCTCAACGGACTAACGTTTGCAGCACTATTATTTATTGTTGCAAGTGGTTTTACGTTGATTTTTGGTTTAATGCGCATTGTTAATCTTGCGCATGGCGCTTTTTATCTTCTGGGAGGATATATCGCTTACGTTGCTGCCACTTGGGCGGAGAGCTTTATTTTTGGGATTTTGGTTGCCGTAGTTTGTATTGCTCTCTTGGGTTGGTTTGAGCAAATGATTTTGAAGCTTGTGAAGGGGGTTGAGCTTCATCAAGTTTTGCTTTCCTTGGGTCTTGCTTTAATGATTAACGATTCATCTTTGGTTATTTTTGGTGGAGACACATTTAGTATTCCAATTCCTGAGTTTTTAAAAGGGCCAATGCCCTTGCTTGGGATGCTTTATCCTAAATACAGGTTGTTTGTTCTTCTTTGCGGTGTTGTTGTATTTATTTTTCTGTGGCTTTTGATCAACAGAACTAAGCTCGGCGCATTAATCAGAGCGGGTGTTGATGATCCCGAAACTATTGAAGCATTAGGTATAGATATTAAGAAAATTTTCGTGTTCACTTTTATGCTGGGTATGGCGTTGGCTGGAGTGGCCGGTGCTTTAGGTGGTGCTTTTTTATCTCTTTACCCAACTGCTGACTCCGAGATACTTGTTTACAGTTTGGCTATAGTCATCATTGGTGGTAGGGGGTCTTTGCCTGGCGCTGCCATTGGAAGTCTTGCAGTTGCAATGCTTGCTACTTTTGGCCAAGTTCTTTTCCCAGAATTGTCGTATTTCGTAATTTTCGGCCCAATGGCATTGCTATTGGCTTTCAAGCCTACTGGCTTATTTGGCAGGGCTTAGAACATGATCAAAATACCTAAATTAGTTCTTAGTACGGTTATTTTATTTTTGCTGGCTATGATGCCAACGGTTTTAAATAACTACCAAATGAGTCTAATGACTTTAATTCTTGTATATGCTTTACTCGCCATGTCGGTTGATATATTGGCGGGCTACGCTGGAAGAACACCACTATGTCACGGAGCCTTGTTTGGTTGCGGTGCATATTCGGTCATGTACTTTGTGACAGTCTCCGGAGGGAGTCCTTGGATAGGCACACTGGTTGCACTTGGTGTTGTGCTTTTGGTTTCTTTGGTATTTGCTCTCTTGGCTGTTAGAACCTCAGGTGTTTACTTCTTACTACTAACACTTGCCCTTGGAATGATCGTTTGGGGAGTATGCCAACGATGGACATCAGTGAGTGGAGGGGAGAACGGGTTGAGAGGCTCCATAAGGCCAACTTGGTTAATTGATCCGGTGAATTTTTATTATTTTGTGCTTTTATTTGCAAGCGTTATGAGCGGAGTTATGTACAAATTTGTCAGCTCTCCCTTTGGCCTTACTCTTAAGGGCATAAGAGAGAGCGAAAGCAGGATGCAAAGCCTTGGATATAACACTACGCTACATCTCACAATTGGTTTTTGTTTTTCAGGTTTAATGGCTGGTATGGCTGGAGTTTTGTATGCTTTCTTAAACAGTTTTGTTAGTCCCACTACTGTTTCTTTATCGCAATCTGTTAAGGGGTTGCTGATGGCAATTATTGGTGGGATTGGCACATTATTTGGTGGAGTAGTCGGTGCAGCGCTGATTATTGTTTTAGAGAATTTAGTAAGTTCAGTAACTGAGCGCTGGTCAATGGTATTGGGGGGTATATTCGTTTTAACGATGATTTTTGTTCCATCTGGACTGCTTGGTAAATTGAATACTGTTATGCACAAAGACATGGGTGATAAATCCCATTAAATTTTTTTCTGTTATTTAATGAAAACTTGAAAATTTTTTTATTTTAATTTTTACATCAAAAGGGGCCTTCAAATGAAACGTAGACAACTAATACAAGCCGGTGCAACCCTCTCGGGTTTAGCTGCTATGGGCGATTTCTCTCAAGTATTGGCTCAAAGTAAGGAGCCTATCAAAATTGGTTTGCTAACACCTTTGACAGGCGTTGTTGCCTCCGGTGGTAAAGAGATTGCAGAAGGGTTCAATTTGTTCTGGGACCAGGTTGGCAAAAAGGTTGCCGGTCGAGAAGTACAGATATTCACAGAAGACGATGGATCAAACCCAGATATTGCTCTTCAAAAAGCTCGTAAACTAACGGAACAAACTAAGGTGGATTTTCTTATTGGAGATTTGCTTGCCAACACCGGCCTAGCAGTAGCTGAATACGCGAAAACTGCGGGCATACCCTACTTTATGCCTGTTATTGCCGCAGATGATCTCACGCAAAGAACCCGTATTCCAAATGTAATTCGAGTGGCTGGTTATAGCGCGAGTCAAATGGCTCACCCTTTAGCAGATTATGTTTATAAGAAACTTGGATATAGAAAAATTGTGACCATATCGCAAGATTACACCTTTGGACATGAGCAGTGTGGAGGATTCTCCCAAGTGTTCACTGAGCTAGGGGGAACTATTGTTGCGCAACATTGGCACCCTCTCAATACGCAGGACTTTAGCCCCTACCTTGGCCAAATTATGTCGGCTAAGCCTGACGCAGTTTTCGCTATGGAAACAGGCGCTGATGCCAGTCGTTTAATTCAGCAGTGGTCTAGTTTTGGGCTTAAGGGAACTATTCCGCTAATCGGAGCTCAAAACGCAACTGATCAATCAGTAATAAGAACTTTGGGAAGCGAAGCTGAGGGTATCATTTCCGCGGCTCATTTCGCTGAAGGAAACCCTGCTGCTGCAACTAAGAAATTTGTTGCTGATTATGAAGCTGCTTTCAAACAATTACCCTCAATTTACGGCTTCTCACACTACGTGGCTGGAATGTGGCTATCAGAGGCAATAAATAAAGTCAAAGGTGATGTAGAGAATAGGCCCAAGTTCTTAGAGGCTGTGCGTGGAGTTGTTTTAGAGTCCTCACCATTGGGTCGTCCAGTTAGCCTTGATGCATATGGCAATCCCGTTTATGACGTATTCATGAGAAATGTCACTAAACGTCCCGACGGCAAATACTGGAATGTCCCCATTGAAACTTATCCTAAGGTTTCACAGTTTTGGAACTACAAGCCAGAGGAATACTTAAAGCAACCCCCGTATTCACGTACTTTCCAAGGAATTAAGAAGTCATAATGTCCACTGCACTGCTCGAGCTTGAGCACCTGGGGATATCCTTTGGTGCTTTAAAAGCGGTTAACGAAGTTAATATCTCTTTATTTCAAGGAGAGCGCGTTGCCATATTTGGACCTAATGGTGCAGGTAAGACTACGCTCTTTAATGCAATAACGGGACTCAATATTGCAACTGAGGGCTTAATAAAAATTGCTGGTGTGGATATTACAAAAGCCACGCCATTCGCTCGAGCTGCAAAGGGAATTGCACGGACATTTCAAATTACGAATTTGTTTTTTGGCTTGACCGTAGAAGAGAACCTGCTTTTGGCCACAAGAGGGTTGAGGCCGACTAAGTTTTCTTTTTGGAAGAGTTCGAATTCAATAGATTCAGAAAATGCAATTGTTGAGTCAGCGCTTGAGCGGTGCCACTTAAAGGCAAAGCGTCGTGTTCAGGTTAAACATATCTCCTACGGTGAACAAAGGCAACTAGAACTTGCAATGTCCCTTACTAGCTCACCGCGTATATTGCTTTTGGATGAGCCAGCAGCGGGTCTATCAGCCGTCGAGAGGAAGGTAATGGCACAGGTTATTCGTGGTTTGCCACGTGACCTTGCTGTTATCTTGATCGAACACGATATCGAGCTTGCATTGTCCTTAGTAGATAGGGTTATTTGTATGTATCAGGGGCAAATCTTTGCTGAAGGTACGCCTGAAGAAATTAGAAATAATCCTAAGGTTCAAGATATCTATTTAGGGAGACGTACAGGTGCTTAACATATCGGGTTTATGTTCTTCTTACGGAGAAGCACAAGTATTGCACGGCGTTTCTTTAGACGTAAAGGCGGGTGAAGTGGTTGCTTTACTTGGTCGTAACGGTATGGGTAAGACTTCGCTGGTCAGAACAGTCATGGGACTAGGATCGCCACAAAAAACTTCAGGTGAGATCTTAATGAACGGAGTCTCACTAGAAGGACTTGCACCCTACAAAGTTTCTCAGCAAAAAATTGGTTATGTTCCCCAGGGAAGAAGACTTTTTCCTTCTCTAAGTGTCTTAGAACACTTGAGTGTGCTGGACAAGGGATCAAAAGCTGAAAATAGTGCTTGGAGCATTCAACAAGTGTTTGAAGCATTTCCAAGGCTTAAGGAAAGAATACATCACAAAGGTAATCAACTATCTGGAGGCGAGCGTCAGATGCTTGCGATCGGAAGATCTTTGATGATGGGGCCTTCAGTCTTGCTGATGGATGAACCAACAGAGGGTTTAGATCCAGTGATGGTAGGGTATGTTGAAAATATTCTAAAAAAATTGAAAGAGTCCGGCTTAGGTATTCTGTTAGTTGAGCAAAATTTATACAGTGCGCTTGCAGTAGCGGATCGTGTTCTCATTATGGAAACTGGGGCATTGGTTTGGTCTGGATTGCCTTCTGAGCTTATGAATAACGAAGAAACTCTTCACAAGTACTTAGGCGTTCATTAATTGTTGAATCCCGAGTCAATGGATCTGACGCTGATTGCTGAGGCAATTCGAGACCGTTCGTTCTCATCTCTAGAGATTACTCAGTGGTCACTAAATAGATTAAAAACCATTGGTGAAAAACTTAATGCTGTTTTTCGCATCTACGAAGAAGCTGCAATTGATAGAGCTAAGAATTTAGACGATAAATTAAGTAAGGGAGAGCTTGTTGGCCCCTTACACGGTGTCCCTCTGGCTCATAAAGACTTGATAGGTATAAAGGGGCAGGAGTTGCATGCTGGCTCTCTCATTCGTCGCGGATTTATAGCAGATGAAACAGCCTGGGTCATGCAGTGTTTAGACCAAGAGGGTCAAGTCAATCTTGGTTCATTACACATGGCTGAATTAGCACTCAGCCCTACTGGCTTTAATATTCATTATGCTCAACCTCGCAATCCTTGGAATGAGGACTATGTTTGTGGAGGATCCTCCAGCGGGTCAGGTATTGCAGTTGCTGCTCGACTTGTTTTCGCTTCGCTCGGAAGCGATACCGGTGGATCAATACGGCACCCTAGTGCAATGTGCGGTGTAACTGGGCTTAAACCAACTCAAGGTCTCATCAGTTCACGCGGTGTATACCCACTATCCAAGTCACTTGATTGTGTAGGACCCATCGCTCAGTCTGCTAGAGACTGCGCCTTGATACTAGATACGATAGTCAAATTCGATAAGAAGGATCCATTAAGTGTAGCCCGTCCTTTATCAATGAAGTCTAATTATTCTGAAATACTACGAGTCTCAAAAAATGAGTCTTTAAAAGGTATAAAAATTGGGATACCACAGGAATATTACCGTGAGGATATAGATCCAGAGATAGCAAAAGCTTTGGAGACAAGTCTTGACGTATTAAAGGGGCTGGGAGCTAAACTTGAGTCTACAAAAGTTTCTGATATGTCACTTCTAAACGCAATGATGCAAAAAATCATGAGTAGCGAAGCATCATTTCTTCATCAAGAAGCGTTAAAAGATACTCCCGAGCTCATTGCCGAGCAAGTAAGGTTAAGAGTAGAGCCAGGTCTAAAGTGGTCAGCAATTGATTACCTTGAGGCGATCGAGAAAAGAATTGCGTTGCGGGATGAGTTTATTCGTGTTGCTTTTAACGGGTGCGACCTTATTCACATTCCTACCCTTGTGGTGCAAACTCCTACAATCGAGTACTCAACCACTGGAACTGCTGCAGAAGTATTGGCCAAGGTTTCAAGACTTACCCATGCAACCAGAGCTATCAATTATCTAGGGTTGCCTGCAATGAGCATACCTGTTGGGTTTACAAATGCCGGGCTGCCAATAGCCATGCAGCTAGTGGGTAGGCCGTTTGATGAAATTACATTATTAAATGTCGCAGATAAATATCAGGGGCAGGAGGATTGGCATAGTCGTGTACCGAGTCTTTATTGAAATAGTCCCTGCAGGCCTTTTGTTTATAGATTTCGATAAGAGCTTTTTATCTAGCTGAAACGAAGATTACTTCGCATTAATTAAATCTAATGTATCAATGTGTTTTTGATGTAATTTTTCTTCTGATTTTTTCTAGCTTTTCTTCAAAATCAAAGTCATCTGAATTATTAAAGTCAATATATTGTTTTCTTTTAATAGTAGAGTGTAATTTTGATTTATGCTTTATAGGGCAAAAATATGTCTCCGTAGATCCTATAACTGCTCCCACATAACCAATTACTCCTACAGCATAAGCGCAATAAGTACAGTGAAATTTTGAAATCCAATCTAAATATTTAAGTTGCTGTCTATCAAAAATAATAAATTCAAATCTATTAATTTTTTTTAATTTGTATACTGGAAAACAAGTGAGTTGATAAAAGGATACAAATATATCTAATAAAACAATTGGAAAAAACATTGAATATATGACTGGCCCTGTAATCAAATTAATTGGTCTTGACCGTCTAATTAGGGAGATAAGACCAAGTTGGTGATTGACTTTTCTATGAATAACAAAAATCTTATGTTCTTTCTTAAGCATAGGTGTTGGTGGCGAAATTATTGATGTAATGGTAAAGCACATAAACTCGTGAGAGGCTATATTTAAAAATATAGATATAAAATTTTCTCCTAAATTAATTTAACCTTGTTGATAAATATCAATCCGTAAGAAACTAAATTAAATCCTTATTATTGATTTATTAAGTTCTTTGATAATGTCTCACCTATGAATAAACTACGGTTATAAATACTCTGATTCTGTGGGTACGCTTATTATTCATTTTTCCTAGAATATGTTGACCACTTTGGTCTCAAGTGCTATGATAAAAGTCAAGCAATTAGTAAAGAAAGTTAAAGCTGTTATTGTTGTTTGTCGATACAAATACTAGGTTTATTTAAATAAAAGGAAAGTTCAATATTTTTATATGATGTTCGCATGAGAATTTAATTTAATTTAATACTAAATACGAAAGAATTAACTTGAAACAAGCTCTCCTTATTCTCTTTCTCATACTTGAGAGTTGTTCAAGTTCTAGACCGAACTTAGAAGACATAGCATCACTATGCAGGAAAGTCGGTGATAAATCATATGCTATGGCAAATGACGGTACAAAGTCACTTGCCAATTTAATTTTAATTCAACAGGGAGCGGAGGCGGAATGTAAGTTGCGATATATGACTGAAAATAAGCAATAACTTAGAAAATATATTAAGAAATAAAATATTACTCAATGGATATTGGTAAAAAGAGTTTATAACCCATTCTTGTAACTGCTTTGATGCCTGGTTTACCATCAAGAAATGGCTCAATTTTTTTTCTTACACGACTAATAATCTGTTCAATACGCAACTTGTTAGTATTTTCCTCAAGATCAATATCTCCAAAAACCTCAATAAGTCGTGACATATTAAGTAGCTCTCCAGAAAGAGCTAGCTCATAGACCAGATTAGTTTCACTAACTGTTAGCTTTATTATTTCGCTTGACGGTGTGGTGAGTTGAAGTGAATTCATACTCAATTTCCAAGTGCTTTGAGTATCAGGGGGTGTAATACGTTTGCAAAGCGTTTGTAAGACAGTTGTTAATTCATCTGGTTTTACAGGTTTAGTTAGGTAAACATCTGCGCCGCTATCATAACCCTCGTGTCGATCAATACTTCGCACTCGAGCCGTAAGCATTACTATGCCAATACCAGGATAGGCTTTTCTTAGCCTTTTAGAGATGGATAGACCATCCTCTTCAGGCAAATTAAGATCTAAAACTACTACATCGGGTTTAAAGCTTTGTAGCTCAATGTTTAATTCGTGACCATCTCCCAAGCCCCTAACATCAAATCCTGCGCTGAGTAAATGATCTTCTAATGCTTCTCTGAGCGCAATGTTATCTTCGACCAAAATGATGCTATTACCCATAGGATGTATATGGAGGAACGTAAATAATAATTAATAATTAAAAATATGTTGATTTACGGTCAGTGTATCAGTTTTTATCAGGATTTTTAAGGGTGTAGGGTTAAATTAGCAATCTGTTTTATCACTCAATTTGCTCGGTATTAGTTAATGAAATACAGTTCGCTCACATTAAGAAAATATCTTGCCAATTGGGGTTTTTGGGCGCGTGGCTTACTATTTTCAATTTTGAGTTTCTTAGTAATAAATGTAGAAGCATCACAATTGTTAGCTAAAGAGAGCTATTACGACACTACCAATGAGACTGATCTTAGTAATGTAGTAAGTCAACAATTTAAGCCTATACAAGGCCTCATTAAAAATCGAGATGATACGGGAACACTTTGGATAAAATTAAAAGTTAATCTTAAGACTAGCGATGAGCTCTATATTTATTTTACTTTCCCAACAATATCCAAAATAACACTTTACACCCCGAAGAGCGAGGGGGTGGAAAAATGGTCTGCAAAACCTTTAAGTACAAAAGAACTAGTTACTTTTACAAAATTAGATATTAATCCAAACGATTATGAAAATAGTACCGCAATTGTTTACTTGAGTATCAAAGCTAAAGCCTTGCGAACCTTTGATGTAGACGTTATGACTAAAGCGGGATGGTTAGATAGAAATAATAATCAAAGAACCATGCAGATATTTGAGGCCACGATGGCTTTGACATTGTTCTTATGGAGCTTGCTTCAGTTTCTTTTTGTTAGAAAATGGATATATGGTTTTATTTCTGTTTGTTTTATTGCTATAGCCAGCAAAATAATATTACAAAGTGGAGAGGTAATTACAACATTTGGAGGGTCAATTGATGACAACAATCGATTTCTTTTCGTAATTTATTTTGTCTTTGCAATTTTCGGATCTTTCATAATACAAATTATTTTCAAAAATCCCGAGAAAGAAAAAAATAGAAAAATTATTTTTATAACAGGATCTTTGATTGTTTCAATTTTTGCAATTGCCAGTACATATTTTAAGCCCTCAGAAATAATCATTTATCCTCTTTTGGTGATAATTTTCTTGGCATCAATTAATTTTTATGACTGCTACTCGTTTCTAAAACGAAGAAGCGAACCAAATAAAATAATTATTTTAAAATTAATTATTTTTTTAGCAATCATATTGCAAGCGTTTTTATCTTTATCAAAATTTATGACTGTCACTTATCTTGTAAATCTTAATTACAACGTTGAAAATACAGAAGAGTTAATTTTCATATTTATTGGATTTCTTGTTCTAATTTTTATGGTTTTGATGGATCAAGAGATGATGAAGCTAAGTTTTGCAGAAACTTTAAAAGCAAAAAAACTAGCATCTCATGAGTCTTTGCTCCGTAAAAATCAACAAAGCTTCCTTTCAATGCTTTTGCATGAAATAAGAACACCCCTTAGTGTTATAAAAATTAGTACTGATACCCTTATTCAACGCATTAATCATTTTCACGATTCAGAAGTTTGGATACGTCGTATTAATGTAGCTATCGATAATATTTCTCAAGTTATGGAGAATTGCGTTCAAGCCGAAAAGCACGAAGAAGGGCTGATAAAACCCGTTCACACTAATTTTTTAATAAAAAATGAGATTTCAAATCTTATTAAACAATATGTGGAATCGAATTCAGAGTTCATTTCACGTTTAAAAATCGAAACAAAACTAATTGATAGCGCATCACTTGAAACTGATGTTCATTACTTTCGGTCTATTTTGTTGAATCTTTTGAGCAACGCTCTTAAGTATTCTCCACCTAATTCGCCTATTTCTATTCGATTAATTCCATTTCGTACTTTAAATATTTCAATGCTTAGAGTTGAAGTTCAAAGCCTAATTGATAAGCTAGATAGTCTAGATCTAAATAAACTTTTTCAACGATACTATCGAGCCGAGAGTTCAAAGAAATACTCTGGCACTGGTCTTGGACTTTGGATATCGCAGACCCTGGCAAATCAGTTAGGCGCTCACATTGAGGCTAATTTAACTTCAGATCATAATATCGTTTTCAGTTTTAATTTACCGCTAAGTCAACAGGATCAAAATTAATATGAAATTACTAAATAAAGTTTTCAGCGGTATCAAGAATGATAAACCTCTTGATATTCAATTGAATAAAGCTCCAGATACTAAATCTACTGACTATCTTAATATAGTTCCAATGGATGGGTTATCAACAGGACAAACTGAATTAACTGTTACCTCTCAATTAATTACTAATTCAAATTTACCAGATATTTCAGAGAATAAATCTTCTAACCAACAAACACAAATTAATATGAATACAACTCTAGGTAATAAACTGCAGCCTGAATTAAAAAGAAATGATAACTCAACCTTACCCGCAGCTAATTTGGTAGCAAATCTCGTATCAGATAACTCTAAGGAGATTGAGCAGTCATTCATTGATAAATATGAAATTCTTCAGAAAAAACTTAACGTTTCTGAAATGTATGATATTTTCAATACTTTAGAGTCAATATCAAGAACAGTGACTGATTTAAATCAGAAAAATGAAAAACTCGACGACTTTTTAGAGGCTTGGAAACCACTACTCGATAATATTCACGCATTTACCCAGAAAAAACAAAATCTTCAAAAAATAGAGCAAGAGATGATTCAGACTATTTCCGATTTACGTGAAATACATCAACAAATGTTTGATTCAATCAGTACAGTCAAAGAATACCATGCTGAAAAAGAAATACTTTACGCTAACAGAAGAAAATTAGCTGATGAACTTGAGAAAAAACTATTGTTACTTCAAGATCCCAAAAGTACAGTTAAGTGATTAACTGGTAATTTCGGAAGGTTTTAACTTTTGGGAGACTATTTGATAGATTACCTACCCTAGCGTAAAAGAATATAGGGTTTGTGTACAACTCTTTTTTGATTAGCAGGAATTTCTGCTAATTTATCTTTAAAGTTCTGCAGATCATAAGTCTGCTTCCAATGTATTGATTTTTTTGTTGCAACGACTATTATCCATTCTGTTGCTATATCCTTTTCAAAGTCTGATGGCATTGACCATTCCATTTCAAGACTATAACTTCCTTTTGCTGATTTAGATGGAATAGTGATCGGTTTTGAAATATAGTTATCATTATCAATGTTATTGGGGAATATTCGGACAACATTGTTTTTGATAAAACTAGGTTTCCAATTAAATACTACAACGTTCATTGGGGTTAAGGGACTTATATTTATTGATATAGCTTCACCTTGTCTAAATGTATTGTGATTTAAATCTAGTTGTAAGTCAAAATTTGCATCGGCATCTTCTGTTGGAGGTATAACGTCAACAACCATGGATACCGTGCAAATTTGTGCCCCGTCCACTGTGCGGATATTTTCTGAGATGATTTCTGTCTTTCTGATATTGCCTTCTACTAAAACCCATGCATTTTGATTCAAACCACATTTTTGATCTGTTAACCTTCCATTGGTTTGTTTGCAATTTAGTTGTTGGTCAAACATTATTTTCTCACCAGTAACCATTGCAATTGCTTTAGATTTCGCTGATTCTTTTGCATTCTCGCAAGCCTGGTTGCGCGACATGTCTGGACCAAAGTAGTAGTCTGCTTTTACATCAATTGGCACTGCAATCAATTTAGCTGTATTCAAAAGCAAAGATGTCACTAAGACAGACTTGATTAGGGATTGCTTAGGTTTTAACTTCATCTGAAAACTAGTACTTGTTGTCGATCCCCAAAAAACTCAGGATCTTGCTGCCGGTGCATGCCAAGCGCATATTTGGATGTTTTTTGTGTGACGTAGTCAACAAAATCCCCCAGACTTATATTTTTATTTCCGTTCATAGCTGCTTCCTCTGAAAGTCCTTTGAGGAGGAAATAACTAAAAACACCATGCTTTAGGGAGTCATCACTATTTGCCGTTTGACCCTTTGAGCTTGCTGAAAAAACGTTTATCCCAGGAGGAAGGACATCGGGATTCACCTTGATAGATACTGCGCGCTGATTTTGTATGAGTGGTTCACCCTTGCGACTAGAACCGCTATAGCATGAATCTAGGAATACAGTGACTGATTTAGCTCCTAATGAACTAAGCTCTTGAATAATGGATTTTTGATTGATACCGGTTTCATTAAGAAGGTCGGTATTTACGTCATAGGGTAGTAAGTACTGTTGTTTGACAGGCTCTTGCTGTAGTCCATGACCACTGAAATATATATACACATCTGTTTTGCCAGTATTTATGTGTGCGGGTAGCCAATATTTGAATGCAAGAAGAATTTCTGCTCTTTGCGCCTGTGAATTTAAAAGTAATTTAACATTGGCAGAATTAACTCCAAGGTAGCGTTGGAGATATTCTTTAAATTGAACTGCATCGTGGTTAGCATAATTAGCAACAGGTAATCGTTCGTAATTTTGAATGCCTATAACAATTGCAACAGCATCCTTTTGTACTAAATTGGTATTATTATTGATCGCTGTAGAAGGGTACTCTGCTATTGATTGATTAATCTCCGCTTTTAAAGTTTCAATCTTTTTTTTTTCTAAATCAATCTCAGTTACTCTACTGTTTGAGGAATTTGCATTTATTGCAGATAGATCTTTTTCTTGTAACTTATTACGCGACCACAAACCTGAGACGGCTGGCTTTCCATCTGCAAATGAATATGTTCCTTGGCCATGCCGTTGTCCTGATTGATATTGTCCTACGTATTTGTCCCCATTAGAGAACTTATAAACTCCAAAACCGTGCTTGAGTCCGTTTTTAAATTCTCCCTCGTAATAGTCTCCCTCGTATTGACTACCTGTGAACTCTAAGATACCACGACCTTCAAATTTACCATTAGCAAAGTCTCCAGCATAGGAATAAGTAGATTCGTCAAGAATTCCCCTGCAAGCATCCCATTGGCTAATTACATGTCCTATGCAGGACGGCAAAGCGCTGGTTTTTGATTGTGCGTAAGTAATCCCGATATTACATATCAAGCTTACTAATATCAATAAACGAAGTCTATATAAGATCATGAACTTTTATTTAAGGAACTTTGAATATCGAGCAGATTAGCTTTTTGCTGTTGCTTTAAAAGGATTAAATTTTTTGTTAAATTTTGTTTTTCTTCGTCAAGCATTCGTTGCTGAGCCGATAGTTTTTTGTGTTCTTCTGCTAGTGCCGATTTTTTTGACAAAGCTTCAAGGGTTTTGCGATTATCTGGAGCACTAGAATTTGTAGATTCTGTATTTGGATCAAAAGGAGTTTCTCCGTAGCGATCAGCAGCCTTGCTATGAATCATTACAGGTTCGTTTCTCGTTTTTGAGTTTAAAGTTTTTTGAACGCTAGTTTCAACTACTGACGTCAGAATCTCAACATCTAACAATTTATCACTTGCATCAAGCTGTTTTTTTGCAAGATCTAATTTATGTTGAGTCTTTTGAATTCGCTCTCCATCTGCCTTTAGCTTCGCGTCGAGTTTTAAAAGTCTGATAGATTCTCTACGAATAGAGTCTTGCCTCTCTCGGTCTTGACGAACAACTTCCTTAGCTTCGGTTGCTACGTTTTGTTTTGCAGTTGTTTGCTCTTCCTTTAAACGAGCTAACTCTTCATTGACTGATTTAAGCTGATTTTTAGTTTCTTCCAACATATTTTCTTGGTTATGAATTTGATTTTTCATAACTTCGACCATTTGCATTAATTCATGTACAGATTGAGTCGATTCAACCAATAAGAAAGAACCCAGTAATGCTACTAAAGCCGTAATCAGCATTGCTATTTTCATTAAGTTACCTCGTAATTATTTCTTTAAATCATTTGGTTTCAGTGCTAGATTGTGAGTTTGTACGGGATCCGCGGGCAGCCTCTATTTCTCTTTCAAGCTCTTCAAAGGCTTTAGTTCTTCTTACCTTAGCAGCAACGAGCGCATTTTTTGTAATTTCAGAAGCAATAGCTTTCTTGAGCTCGGCTGTAGGGTATTTCAATCGAACGTAGGTCTGATATTCAGTGCCATTGGGTACAACTTGAATTCGGTCGCGTTGGTATCCTTTGAGGAGCACTTCTGCAACAGTAGCCTTGGTGACACGCTCAATTTCTTTTGTAAAAACGGGCTCTCCATCCGATCCTGAAGTCTGCCCTCCAAACTCAGCCATTCGTGAGGAGATTATCTCTCCCAAGTTTGTGGTTAGTAAGCGTTTAGCAGAGAGCATAGCCATGTCAATGGATAATTGAAAATCAGGGGATGTCTCAGTGGCTGTTACAAAAATAGTATCTTCATTCGCCTCATCATTTAAGAACCAATCAGGTGCTTTATTAATGTTTCGTACTACACGGTCACGCTTCTCGGCCTCTTTGGCTGCTTGAATTTTTAGCGCTGCTCCGGAATCAGGTATGGATCTTATAAGGACTGCATTTCTGGCGGCTTCTGCATCGCGTTCCGCATCGGTGGGGCTATTGGTTGCACATCCACTAAAAATCAACGTGGTAAGAATGGGGAATGCAAACGTAAGCTTAACTGTTGAGTTCATGAAAAAAATCCTAATTAGTTTGACTGGTTAAAAAAGTAATTTATTGAATTACTTAGTGATCTGTAACAGGTAAAAAACATCTCATAAGCAGAATTTAATAGATCTCATTTAATAAATCTGAGATTTCCTGATAGAGTGTGGTTTTTTCAGTTAATTATTCTGACCAATTAATACTAAACTTTAAAGAGAACTTTTTTCTTCAAATAATTATTTGATTAAATCAACTTTTTGAATGATTTCCTGAGAAATCCTGACAACGAACTGCTTTTAGATTATTCGTTTTAATCTTTCTAGATATAAATTTTTTGTAATGTCTAAATAGACTATTTATATTGAACGCGAAATCTTCAATATTCAATACAGATTATTTTAAATACCTTCAACAATATTTAAAACGGAATCTGCATTGTTGTGACGGCCCTTAATTATGGATTGGTAATCTATACTGTTGTACCATTCAAGAGCTTTAGCTTTGTTAGGAAACTCAATGATAACAACTCTACTGAATGGTAGAGACCCTTCAACATCAGTGATTTCTCCACCCCTAACAATATATTTTCCTTCGAATTTTTCAATAGTTGTTGGAACTTTATCTGCGTATTCTTTCTTATATGCATCAATATTTTTGAAATTGACTTGTCCTATTACATAGGCTTTCGGCATAATTGACTCCAATATATTTACGTGGATTCAAGGACGAAGTGCAACGTTGACTAAAAGTTAAGTGGCTGAGAATGGATTAATATCCACAGCTTCTTGACCTGGACAGTTAAGTTGCCATGAAATATAACCATCTCAGCCAGAACGAACGATATCAGATTTTTAGCC
>CAIRBP010000092.1 GCA_903876885.1 uncultured Burkholderiales bacterium
GGTGTCGGTGTGCAGGCTAGGGATAAGTTCTTCATCGATGACAATGATGATTACAGTGCGATTATGTTTAAGGCCTTAGCGGATCGTTTAGCTGAGGCCATGGCAGAGTGCATGCATGCAAGAGTCAGGACTGATTTATGGGGATACATTGCGGATGAGAGTTTAACCCCGCAGGAGTTGATTGCTGAAAAATATGTAGGCATTAGGCCTGCGCCAGGATACCCGGCTTGTCCAGACCACAGCGTTAAGCGCGAGATGTTTGAGGCGTTGCAGTGTGAGGATATTGAGATGACACTTACGGAGAGTTTAGCGATGAACCCGGCTGCTAGCGTATGTGGTTTTTATATTGCGCACCCACAGGCTAAATACTTTAATGTAGGCCGGGTTGGACCCGATCAGGTGAAGGACTTGGCTAGACGTCAGGGCATTGACGAAAAGGATCTACAGAGAATGCTTGCCCCCAATCTTTGAAAGCATACTAAAATGGTGCATAAATTTTGTACAACGAATGGGAGCACAAGTGAGACTTAAAAAAATAACGACAACAATACTCCTATCGGCCACTGCATTGACGGGATCTGTTTTTGCCCAAACAACAACCGCTGAGCCAGAGTCATTGCTAAGTTTCAATGTTGGTTTTGTGTCTGATTACAGATACCGCGGAATATCTCAAACTGCGCGCAAACCAGCGCTTCAAGGCGGAATAGATTACACCGATAAAAGCGGGTTTTATGTGGGCAATTGGAATTCAAACATCGAGTGGATCAAAGATACGGCGGATACGAGTGTTGGTCAATCTTCTAGAGGTCCAATTGAGATGGATTTTTACGGGGGCTATAAAAACGCCTTCAATGAATTGATTGGTTATGACGCAGGGGTACTGCAGTATTACTACCCAACCAGCAATTTGGGGGGCGTTACCAACAAGCCGCAGACGGGAACTATTCGTGGCAATTATTCGAATGCGATGACAACAGAGCTTTACGGAGCGGTGAACATTGGTGCGTTTGCCATCAAGCTCTCTGACTCTGTAACTAATTTATTTGGATACGTTGGAACCAAAAACAGTATGTATGTAGATTTGAGTTATAGCTTTGACTTTGGTGATGGCTTGACCAGTATCGTGCATTACGGTAACCAAAGCATGAAAGCCACCAACGCGTCTGTTGTGACCTCAGGTGTAACCGACTACAGCGATTACTCTATGTCTTTAAATAAAGACTTTGATGGACTTGTAGTTAGTGCAACGATGATTGCAAACGATTGGTCTAGACGTGGGTCGGCCCATATCAATGACACATTACCAGGGTCAGGGGCAACCAACATTGGAGCTAGTACGGTTGTCTTGGGTGTGAAGAAAAACTTTTAAATTTAGATAACTTTAACTCGGAACTTGCCATGAAACTGATTACTGCCATCATTAAACCTTTTAAACTCGATGAGGTAAGAGAAGCTTTATCTGCAATAGGGGTACAGGGTGTTACGGTAACTGAGGTGAAAGGGTTTGGTCGACAAAGGGGGCACACCGAGCTTTACCGTGGCGCCGAGTACGTAGTTGATTTCTTGCCCAAGGTGAAAATTGAGGCTGCTGTCACCTCAGAAATGCTAGACAGCGCAATCGAGGCGATCGAAAAGGCTGCACGAACAGGGAAAATTGGAGACGGAAAAATATTCGTCACAAACCTTGAGCAGACAGTGCGTATTAGAACGGGTGAAACGGGCAATGAGGCAATTTAAATTACGCTCTGCTTTGGCGGCATAAATTTCAACCACTTTGTACTACAAGATAATCCATTGATTTTCGGGCTAGACAAGCTCTGTAGAAACGCTCATACTTTAAGCCTTTTAGCGCTTTAAATGAGGTGAGTGTATGGGTCAAGAAATAGAACTAAAGAACGAGCATTTAAGGTGTGTGATTCGCGCAGACCTGGGTGGCTCCATTGTCGCGCTTGAGATGGACGCAGGCCCCGTGCTCAGAGTCGTAGACTCTCAACACATTAAAAGTGCTAGGCAATCGGGTAGTTTTGCATTGGTTCCATTCTCAAACAGAATAGCCCATGCAACTTTGAGTTGGATGGGCACAGATCATCCATTGATTCGCAATAACGCAGATGAGCCTCATGCGATTCACGGCGTGGGCTGGCAAAGGCCGTGGAGAGTTTTGGAGCAAAGCGATGCGTTCACTTTACTCTCCTATGAGCACAGAGCTGATGAGGGGTGGCCTTTTGATTTCGATGCATCACAGGCTATACAGTTAAAGGGGCGCGAGCTTCATCAAACGCTCTCAATTACGAATCAAGACCGCAAGCCTACTCCGGTCGGTTTGGGGTGGCATCCCTATTTCATCAAGAGAAAGAATACACGCGTTGAGTTCACGGCCACATCGCGTTGGGAGATGGGCGAGGATAAGCTCCCAACTCACGCTAGCCCATCAAAGGGGCTGGACTGTGAGTGTTCAGACCTAAGTGTTGATCACTGTTTTGAGGGATGGACTGGGGAAGCAAAAATCACCGATGACGTATTTGCAATTACAGTTAAGTCAAACCTGCACCGCTTGGTGGTGTATACCCACCCACTAATTGACTCTGTTGCTGTGGAGCCGGTTAGCCATGTCAATAACGCGTTAAACATGATGCCTGCAAATCAGCGCGCACAAGATGCGTTTGGTGTAACGGTCTTACAACCCGGAGAATCTATTAGCGCTTATATGAGCATTGCGGTTGATAAAGGTTTGTGTGATTAGATTGGTGGGGGTAAGGTATGCGCAAGTTTAAAAAAGTGATACTCATCTTTTGTACGTTTGTAGTTTCAAGCTCCATGGGATATTCAACAACTTTGGAGGAGAAACTGCAGGGCGGAGTTGAGACAAGACAGGAGCAAAGTTCTGAACAAAATCTGGAGCCTACCTCTACATCTACTCCTACATCTACTCCTCCTATTTCTCCTGTCCCTGCTTCAGTTCTGCGGACACTTTCACCTCCAATTAAAGAAGATCTAGCGTTAGAAGACTTTGTTGGGCGCTGGGTTGAGGACTCACCTGAGCGGTGCAACCAAGCCAATTACCAGGGGGGATTTACAGCAAAACTGGTTAACCACCGATTGCATGTCACGGTGAGCGATGAGCACGGTAAATTGATCAGAACGCAGAACATTAACTCACTTGTTCAAACGAAGCTAGATAAAGAAACAACCTCATTAATGGTCTCAGGGGTAGACTTTGATGAGATAACCAAGAAATCTTTTACCGTCTTCTATACGGCCGATTATTCAGGGAGTGCGCTGAAAATTAATTCACTTGTCGAGAACGGTATTCTTGTTGTTTCAAACGGGATTGTGGTCGAGCACAAAGACACTGGCGATCTACCCTTGAGGTTTAAGGCGCGTGAGATGCCGACAAATTTTAAATGTTCGGATTGAATTTATTTTGTAGGTGTGATTGGTACAAAAAAATCCCTCTGCAAGAGAGGGATTTTTTGTTCAAAGCTCACCAATCAAAGGTGTAAGCACTTTAAAACGGAATGTCATCATCCATATCATCAAAGCCTGTCTTTGCTGCAGGCTTGGAGGAGCTTTCTGGACGTGCAGCACTCGCGCTTGGCGCAGATGCGCGCGGGCTTGCTCCCTCCTCTGCGTGCCCGGCTCCGCCCCCACCGCCGCCTTCGCGTCCACCAAGGAGTTGTAGTTCAGTGGCGATAATATCAACTGTATTTTTCTCAATACCGTCTTTATCTGTATATTTACCGTATTTGAGTCTTCCCTCTACATAGACGGGACGCCCTTTTTTGACATACTCTCCGGCAATCTCCGCAAGGCGATCGTAAAAAGTAACTCGGTGCCACTGCGTATCGTCAATGTACTCACCGCTTGTTTTATCTTTTCGTTTAGAAGAGGTAGCAATACTGATGTTTGCAACGGCCTGGCCCGAAGGTAGGTAACGAATTTCAGGATCGCGACCACAATTTCCAACCAAAATAACTTTATTAACAGATGCCATATACGCCTTGAATTACACATTAAGAATGAATAGATTATGACTTGAATACAGCCGAAATATCATCTTTCAAATCTTAGAAATAGCACAAAAATGTCAATAGTGATAAAAAAGTGAACAAACTTTGATATCAGAAGGGATTTTTAAAGTCCCTAATCCAAGCGCGTACTGTGGAAATAAAGTGAATCCCTAGTTCAGGAAGTTCTGCAGCCAAATAAAGAACAGCAAAAAAATTGGAGATGGCAAGGAGTAGGAAAATTTGTGTAATGGTGAGCCCTAAAAACAAAAGCAATCCAACGATCAGCGCACTTGAGATCATAAAAAGCGCGTTGAGTATGTTGTTGGCAGCAATGGTTTTGGCACAACTGTCTTTTGGGCTGTAGGTCTGGATGAAAGTGTAGAGCGGGACACTAAAAATACCGGTGAACCCAGAGAGTAAACACAGATCCATTAAGATTCGAAAGCTCCCGCTTTTGGAGAGAAAACCAACGATAGATAAAAGCGGGGCGTCCACCGAACGGGTAAACAGGTGAGCGTCA
>CAIRBP010000093.1 GCA_903876885.1 uncultured Burkholderiales bacterium
TAAATCGACGCAAGATCGTTTCATGAGGAATGTCGTGTCCTCCTTGTTTCACACGAGATTTGACTCTTTCGATCGCTAACTCAGGCGTGCTTAACTTAATAAACGAAAGCTTAACGGTGTATCCCAAATTTTGCCAACGCTTTATTTGGGTTAAATAATGAACACCAGACAAGGTTGTTTCAAATTCAAAATTATGGCCTGATAAAGATACTGCTTCTATCTCACTCAGCATTATTCTTCAAGCTTTAAAAGCTGCTAAATCCGGATTAAAAGGTGGAAGACCAGCTGCAATGAGGTCAGCATTTATAAACTGATAAGTTTGGGCTTCTTTTGGGAGAAAGTTACGTGCAAAAGTCGTTTTACCAGCCCCGTTAGGGCCTGCAATTATTATGACTTTTTTCTTCGGATTAGCATTTCATTAGAAAGAGCCAATTATCCGGAGGAGTGCATTTGGTGGCGCTTCACGGATTCGAACCGCGGACCTGTGGATTATGATTCCATCGCTCTAACCGACTGAGCTAAAGCGCCGAACCTAAAATTATAGCTGAAATTAGAGATGCTTTATTCTACTAAGTAATTACTAAATTTATGTTGAGCCAAATCGTTGTAATACTTAAGAATCTATATATATAAAACCGTGTTTCACAAATCTAAAGTATTGGGTAATACCAAGCATTTTCGATCTCAGAAAATTGAAACTTATTTTTTTTCAACCATTGAAATAATTGTGAATCGTCATCGTAAGCTTTAGCAGCAACAAAAATCCAGATAAAGCCATTTTTTTCGTCTCGTAGGTCTTTGACGAAAGTTTTTGGAAATTTTTTTAAAAATAAGATGAGTGATTCGTAACTAAGAGTCTTTGAAATGTCAGAACCAATTTTGGAATTTTTGGGGGTAAGGCTAGAGGAAGTAATCAGATTTATACGCTCAAAGCTAGATTGTGCTTTTGCTGATTGTGAATTATTTAAAGGCGCAACTTGAGTATGAGATGTTTGAAGTTTATTTGTTCTTTTCGTATCAAGCTTATGCAGTAGTCTCCTAACATTTCTGGCTACAGTGTCATCATTATTGAACGCCCATGCTAGTTCGTCAGCGAGTAGACCAATCACGTAAGCATGTAATTGATGAGGACTCATAGTTGGTTTGTTGATTTGAGCCTTTTCAAAAAACTTATTTACCAATTGTTCAGCAGTGACCATAGTTTAAAGCTTGGTTGATAAGATTGAGATTGCATTTAAAAAGAGGGAGTAAAAGTAAATAAATTAATTAAGCATACTCAGAAACACATACCTTCTCACCACTGCTATTTGTTTTGTACTTAACAACCTCTCTCGGCATAAGCTCTTGAAGCCTTTTTCTAACATTATTGGCGACTGTTGAATCATTGTTAAAGGCCCATCTGAGTTCATCTGCCAAAATTCCAAGCACAAATACTTTAATTTGTTGAGAACTCATGGTTGGTTGATGTGCTTGAGCGCTATCTAAAAATTTATCAATGAGTTGATTGGTAGTAATCATTTCCGTAAATCCCAAAAAAACTATCACTAGGAATTTCAATCTATGCGTAATAGTAGTGCTTAGGTAGCTTAAAGGCTAGAACGGTCGATCATTAATGAATTCATTTATATAAATTTTTAAATGCAAAAGAGCCTGTGATCATGCGGTTCTCAGAGATGGTTGTTTGTGTAATTAAACTATTCACTTTTCATGTCACGTAAAATATCCCTATGAAAATAATGGATACCCTTACTGGCTCTTATAAGAAAAAGCCAAAACAAAATCGTGCTGCAAAGACTGAGCAGGACTTACTTTTTGCTGCTAATGAGATTTTGGATAAGGGTGAGCTAGAAGAGCTCTCAGCTAAAGCACTTTCAATTAAGTCAGGATATAGCGTAGGAGTTATATATAAATATTTCAATAAGTATGAGGATATTTTTATAAAAATCTTCTTAAATAAAGTTGATCTTCATTTTAAAGAAGTTGAGCAGATCTACTTGAGCCATCAACCTCACGAGACAGTTACTGACCTATTTATTAAAGTTATTGATCACGGTTTTTTATTCATCGAAAAGTATGGAAAAATTCAAAATAAATTAATACCTTTATTTAGATTTTTTATGCGTCGCCATAAAACACCTGAAGATTTTTATAAGGTCGCTGACAGATTGGCGCCGTTTACCCTGACTCTTCAACAAAATGATTCATCTAATACGTTTAAAAAAATGAACGAAATGGAGTGTATTCTCAAGCACCGCGCGCTTGATCATTATCTAAGAATTCCGTTTATAGATGGACAAAACAAATTTAATACTAGTGAGCATAAGAAGAGTTGTCTTGAGTTTGCGGTTTTAATCTTTTCGAAATAAAAAATTCTTTAAATACATTTACAGCCATTTATATTTTCAGAGCATACACTCTAAGCTTACTCAGTTACTAAAGTATGTTTAGCTTCATTACTTATCTTTGAGCAAAAAAATACCCACCCGAAATTGGGTGGGTATTTGGTAGGTAACTTACTGAAGTATTATTTCAATTTAATATGAAATAAAGATTAACGGTTGTAAGCAGTCTCACCGTGTGAGCTGATATCTAAACCTTCACGCTCTTCTTCTTCAGTTACGCGCAAGCCGATTGTTACGTCAACAATCTTGTATGCAATGTAGGACACAACTCCAGACCATACGAGTGTGGTAACAATTGCTTGCAATTGAATCCATACTTGACCGGAGATAGAGTAGTCAGCACTAGCAGCATTAGCAACGTAGTCATAGATGCCCAGACCGCCCAGTGAGGGGGAGGCAAATACGCCTGTTAACAAAGCGCCTAAGATACCGCCAACACCGTGAACTCCAAACACATCCAGTGAATCATCAGCGCCAAGCATTCTCTTGAGGCCTGTTACACCCCACAAACAGAATACACCAGCTAGTAAACCGATGATGATCGCGCCCATTGGGCCAACGAATCCACAGGCAGGAGTAATTGCTACGAGTCCAGCAACTGCACCAGAAGCAGCACCTAACATTGATGCCTTACCTTTGAGTAAGCCCTCAGCGCCAATCCAGCTTAGTGCAGCAGCAGCAGTAGCAACCAATGTATTCATGAATGCAAGGGCAGCAACACCGTTGGCTTCTAAGTTTGAGCCAGCATTGAATCCAAACCATCCAACCCACAGTAATGACGCACCAACCATTGTTAAAGTCAAGCTGTGTGGGGCCATTGATTCTTTGCCGTATCCTGTGCGCTTGCCAATTACAAATGCACCAACTAAGCCAGCAATAGCTGCGTTGATGTGAACGACTGTTCCACCTGCAAAGTCAAGAGCACCTTTAGCCCATAACCAGCCAGCGTTAGCTGTTACTGTGTCAAGTGAAGCTGCGTCAGTGATTGCGTCTGGTCCATCCCAGTACCAAACCATATGGGAGATTGGCAAGTAGCTAAATGTGAACCAGATTGCGCAAAACAAGACAACTGCAGAGAACTTTACGCGTTCAGCGAAAGATCCCACAATCAAAGTACAAGTAATTGCTGCGAATGTAGCCTGGAACGCTGCAAACGTGAAGTCAGGGATATATACACCCTTACTAAATGTAGCTGCAACGGAGTCAGGTGTCATCCCCTTGAAGAATAATTTATCCAAAGAGCCTATGAACGGATTTCCTGCTGTAAATGCAAGCGAATATCCATAAATTGCCCAGAGGACATAAATCAAACTGGTTACTACAAAAACCTGCATCAAAAGTGAGAGCATATTTTTGGAGCGAACTAGGCCTCCGTAAAAGAGCGCCAAGCCAGGAATAGTCATCAGAATCACCAATACGGTTGATACTGTCATCCATGCTGTATCGCCCTTGTTAGGAACTGGTGTTGGAGCGGCTGCATCAGCGGCAGGGGCTGCAGCAGGGGCCGCAGCCGCAGCGGGCGCCGCGGGAGCAGCTGCAGTCGCTGCAGGTTTTGCCGCAGGAGTGGGAGAGTCAGCGCGAACTGCGTTTGTTCCTAAGAACAAACCCATTCCGAGCACCAAGGTTAATAACATTTTTTTCATAATTTAGATCTTTCTCAACAGTATTGAAAGTTTGAGGACGAATTATTTATAGAGCATCCTTACCGGTCTCTCCGGTACGGATACGTATAACTTGCTCTAGATTGAATACGAAAATTTTGCCGTCGCCGATTTTCTCGGTTCTTGCAGCCTTTTCAATAGCTTCAATCGCTTGGTCAAGCAGTTCGGAGGCAACTGCCGCTTCAATTTTTACTTTAGGTAAAAAATCGACTGCGTACTCAGCGCCTCTATAAAGCTCGGTGTGTCCCTTTTGTCTTCCAAATCCTTTGACTTCAGTAACAGTTATTCCCTGAACTCCAATGGAGGACAAGGCTTCTCTTACTTCATCAAGTTTGAAAGGTTTGATAATGGCAGTGATAAGTTTCATTGATAACCCTTTTCTTTGATTAAAAGTTTTTCTTGATGCCAAGAACGAACGCTGGTCCAGCTAAGCTTTTTGTGCCTGAGCCGGGTAATGTGTCATTCTGCTTGATTCCGCGTTTACCAAAATCAGTCCCAATTACAGAGCCGCTTACGACTAATCCGTCAAAGTCTTTGTTTAAGGTAAATGAGAAATCGTTATAAGCCGTTACTTGATTGGTTGCATAAGTTGACTTAACAGTTTGGTTGCCGTAGTGGGCAACAGATGTTATTCCGTTACCAAAATCAAAGTTGTAGCCAATATCAACGTAAGTACTACCCTTGGAGCTTGGTGTTCCAAACAAGTTTGAAGTTGCATCGGAGAGCTTAATGTAAGCTGCACCGTAAAGCAATGATCCATATACTTCGGTTGTATTTGCATTCTTTTGGTTAGTAAGACTTGCTTCGTTGTTGCCAATGTACAAATACTCAAGAACGCCTACGTCGTAGGTTAAGTCACCCACTATCGCACCGCGGTAGCCACCGTAGAGATCAGTCTCAAGTGGGCCCTTGGCGGTTTGAGGCGCTACAGCCGTATCTTTGATCCAAGAAATAGTTGAGTTCCAAGTTCCAACATAGAAACCACTTTTATCTGTGTAATCTGCACCGAATTGAAGTGCAGGTTTTTTGCCAGTTTGGGAAATGCCGCGGTAACGGTAGTCTGAAACAGCACCAACATTAAATGCAAGTGAAGATACTGGTTCTGCGGCAGGTGCGTCTGCAGCCTGGGCAGTTTGCGTGAAGGTGCTCATGCTGGCGCAAGATGCAACCAACAGTGTTGATATTAGAGTTTTCTTATGTTTCATTGTTTCCCTGATTGAAATATTAAATTCAAAGCTTTTGAGCATGATTTAGGCCAATTAGCCAGATGCTAATTAGTACCATTTTGTATTATAAATAATTAATTTTTGACTCTATTATTTGAAAATCGATGATCCTATTCAATGCCGGCCAGTCTTTTTTGGTGCATAATTTTTAATTCGCACAATAATAGTGCGTTATTGCTATTCGTAGCTAAACATAAATACGCATTTCATTTTATGAATCGAATTACGCCCCAGGGCGCTCGAATCTCCCAAATAAAGGGGGCACAGGGGGAAAAGAGTTAGAAAGGGAGCTGTAAACGGGCAATAAATAAGAGGACTGAAAAGAGGACTGAGCGTGAGCATGGCCATTAATCTCACCAAACTCCAA
>CAIRBP010000094.1 GCA_903876885.1 uncultured Burkholderiales bacterium
GACCGATAAATTAAGATTAAAGGAATTACCGCTGCTTACAACCTGATTGACAGAGGCAAGAGTGCCGTCCAAAGGCGGGGCTGAGTTACTTGTGTCAGTCGTGAGCGTAAAGCTATTTGCAGCTCCTGTTGCGCCTGTTAACTGAATTTGGTAAGGATTTGTAGCGTTTCCAGTATTGATTAACTGGGCTTGAATTCCTTTGCTGTTCGGTGAAGCATTGATCGCATTAACGATACCTTGCGGCGTATCGCTGCCGGCAGGAATAGAGACGACACTAGGCAAGTTACTCGAACCAGACTGTATTTGGACAGTGAATGCATTTCCACCGTTCAAACTCACCGATCCAGCAGCGAAGGAATTGCTAAGCACTGACTGAGCGCTTGCAATCGAATTAATAGCAACTGTGTGCGTCCCGGCCTGGGCTGCTGTAGTGGTCGTTATAGAGAACATTCCACTACCAGTGTTTGAAACGGTCAAGTTATTAAAATTACTTTGATCCGCTAACTTGGTCATGGCAGTCTGAACTTCTTGAACTACGTAGGAGACTGCACTTAATCCTGAAATCTTAGATTGATCGTGAGTGATCTGGGTGTTGATTATGTTGGCTTGGGGGACTTCTGTCGCGTTCACCAAACTCTGCGCCAAAGACGCTACATTAACACCAGATCCCGCACCCAGTGCAGTCAGAATCGTTTGACCTAAGGCTTGATTACCCGTGCTCGCAGTGCTCGAGTTAGTACCCGTACTTGTGTTACTGCTGTTCGAAGCAGTGCTAGCTGTACTTGTAGAACCTGAAGAACTAACAGAACTGGTTGTCATTTAAATCTCACTCACAGTTAAATACTGTCCAAACATATAGATTCACACACAAAGGCATAATCTGTATCGACACTTAGAAACCATTCTTTAATCAATTTTTAACCTTTTATCATTCTTTTGCTTAACCATTGATATAGTTAAATAAAGAATTCTTGGTAATCTGAGCAAACGCGCTTTGCGCAGCTTGAAGGGCCAACTGATCTTGATTCATCTTGGTAATGGCCTGGGTGTAATTCAAGTCCTGTACAGTAGATAAGGTTGTTTTTAATCTTAGCGTGGCTTCATTGAGCACGCTGGATTGATTGGTTGCTAGCGACTCATTGGAGCCTACATTTGCAAGAGCATTGTTGACGCCCTGGCTGAGCGTGGTCAACTCCCCAATTCCTCTTTGAATGTTAGCTGTGTCAGATCCGTTCACTGCGCCGATCAAATCATTCAAGGATTGAAAGAATCCCACACCAGTTTGACCAGTCTTGGGATCGGTTCTGACCACATTCGTAAAAGCAGTCGTGCCCGGCGTATTCATGGTGATCTTTAAACTGTCCCCCACACTGACTTGCATCGTATTTTGGTCGCCCTGATAGGTAACGTTTCCATTCGTATCAGTTGTATAAGCCGGCTGATTACTCCTGCCGCCCGCAAAAACATAATTCCCAGTCCCGTCCTGCGTATTTGCATCGCTCACGATCTGTGCTTTGAGCTGAGTCATTTGCTGGGCGATCGTTTTTCGGTCTGTAGGACTAACCGTGGCTGAGGCCGCTTGAACAGCGAGTTGATTAAACTGAGAGAGCAAAGTACTCACGTTTTGCAGGGCCGTATCCTGGGTTTGCAGTCGACTTGAAACCGTTGTGATCGTACTTTGATAACCCGTTTGCCGTGCAATATTTGCCTGAATATTCAAGATGAGCGCGGCTTTATTTGGATCATCACTGGGCTGAGTGTTTTGTGTCCCTGACGACAATTGACTTTCAATTTTCGTGAGATTATTTTGCACAGTCCCCAACTGATTTGTTGTTGTTTGATAAAAATTACTGGTTGAAATAGTCATACCCATGATATTTATCCTGCTGTTAGGCCGTTAATAGTAGTGAAATCTTGTGAGGCAATTTGAATGGTCTTGGCTGCGGCTTGATAGGCCTGTTGGAAACGAATCAGCGCTGCAGCCATATCGTTCATACTCACCCCCGAGACCTTGTCTTGAGCATTTTTCGCCTGAGTATTAACCGCAGTAAGCGCTTGTTGACTCATGACAGCTTGCTGCGCTTGATTTCCAATCGTATTGGTTTGCTGTACATAAGCCCCCGCAAAAGTGCTTTGACCAATCATTTGCGCCTTACTAAGCGCAACCATTTGCAATATATTGGTATTGTCACCGGCGGCATTTTGATTCTCGCTGATACCAAAAGTATCACCGGCACTGGGCTGCTGTGTTAGGTTAATGCTCAACCCTTGATAATGAATCATGGGTTGGGAGACATTAGGATCGTAGGTTCCAACTGAGAGCTCGGTTCCTGTCTTTGAATCAACAACAGCGTACTGATTATTTGCCTGTATTTTGACAGTCAATGTTTGTGATTTAAGCTTCAAAGCAGGATCCGTAGGACCTCCAGAATAGGTTGCACCTACTTGGACAGTTCCGCCTGTACCTGTTGCAAATACTGCTAAATTATCTGGGACTGGCCCCTCTATATAGGCTCCGGTTCTTATTCCAATTTTGCTCAAATCTGAAGGCTGCCCATTTGTACCGAACGATAACTCCAAACTGGGTTGATACAGTCCAATGGTACTCGGCAGTGCAATTCCAGACGCATTTTTGATTTGTATTTGATAGGACGGGTTCGTTGCAGTACCCACATTCACCATACTTGCACGGTCTCCGTTTAAATCGGAACCGGGAATAGCCGCGGCAGAATTGATTGCATTGATCACATCATCTGTTGTAGCGTTAGGCGGAATACTCACCTCTTGCTGCAAATTACCGCTTACAGTTACATTGATATTGAATGAACTCGGATTGTTCAAACTATTGGATTGGTTTATAAAAGTCGAATTCAAATCTGGGTAGTTCATGTAGCTACCCAATGCACTTGGTACAACCGTACCAGAGGAATTTTTAATTTCAATTTTCTTAGCATTCGTATCGTAGACTGCTTGATAACCAGTCAACGAAGAAGTTGAATTGATAGTGCTATTAATGGAATCAATGATGTTTTTTACAGTTGCCGGGGACTGCGGTATTTGCACTAAGCTTGATGCACCGCCATTGATCGTCATGTTCAAATTAAATGCAGCCGTATTGCCAAGGGAAGCACTGATTGAATTAAATGTCGTATTTAAAGTGGGTGCTCCGCTATCAACCACTGGCTTTTGGATGAGTTGAATCATCGGGTTATAGGTTCCGTTACCAATTTCCAAAGCATTGGTATTGGTTCCATCCGTTGTGCCAATTTGGATAGGTAAGCCAGAGGCTGAGGGAGTAGCCTGGAGCACCAAACCGCCCAAAGGCCCTATCGCAGCTGAAACATTGGTCGTAGCCGATTTCTTTTGAATAGCTTGTATCAAACTGGTTAAGTCTGAAAAACCAGATATTTCCACCCCGTTGATGCTGAGTGTTTTTGTGAAATTCAAAGCATTCACAGGAACATCAATTTGGTTATAGGTCTGTGCACTAACGTTGGGAGCCACGCTATTTGGGGTATAGGGGTAAGTATCGTTCGCAATGCCCAGGGTATTGCCAGACGAATTGGCATAAGTCGTATCCGCAATACCCAACGCGTTACCGGATCCGTTGGTCGAGTTATCCCCTATCTGTATGGGGCTTGTGGACCCTGAACCTGTTCCGGTTAAGATCAACTGCCCCGATCTATTGACAGATGCAGATACATTTGTTGTCGATGTCTGTGCATTGATTGCATCCGTCAAGCTAGACAGATCTGAATAAGCCCCTGTGATAGTTTGACCATTAATTGTGAGTGAATTGGTAAAATTAAGCCCACTGGTGTCGATAGTGATAGAGGTAGGAACAGCATTATCGGCCACACCGATTTGAATAGAAGAGGTTGCTGCGCTCGTTGTCCCTTGTAATACCAAGTCTCCTGCAGAGTTAATGGTTGCAGTTACATTGGTAGTTCCAGAGCTATTATTAATAGATTGAGCAAGGGTCTTGATATCGTTAAAACCGCTGATCTGCGCACCATTAATACTGAGAGTATTGTTAAAATTAAGCGAACCACTAGGCACCACAATCGTATTGGGTTGATTGCTCAGCCAATTTTGAACATCACTTGCAGTCAGCCCGCCAGGGGACGGTGTCAACGCACCCAAAGCCACACCGTCTAAAGTAATTGCACCCGCCGCAATAACGGGGTTACTCGTGCTCCCAATAGCGCCAATTCGGCTTGAACCAATCACCGCAGAACTAACGTTTGCGCCAGTAGCAGAACCTGTATTTGTAGTCAATACATCTGCTTTGGCTCCGTAAAAGACCTTTAGACCTTGATATCCTTGCTGTCCCGATTGATTCAAATATTGACTGCTGTAAGTTACAGGTTTATTGAATCCATTTGCAGTAGTAATGATCTGCGCCTGTTGGTTTGGTGACAATGGTGTACCAATCAGTTGACGACCATCAGTTGTTAAGATTTGGAGTTGCTGACCAGGCTGGGCGTTGTCTAAATAAAAAGTAGGTGAGGTAACTCCGGCTGCGACAGAGGTTACAGATACATATCCCTGAGTTGGATTAATGGCCAGCGTTTTATCGTAGGCTGGATTGATATTATTTTGTATCTGGGTGTTTCCAAGCGCAGTTGCAGGTGCTCCGGGATCGACATAACTGACCTGAGCAGCGGTTTTGCTTACGTTGCTGGCCCCTTGCATTGCGGCAAATTGAGCACCAGTCGCGATTTGCGCAGGGTTACTTAAGTTAACGGTAATGCCAGCTGCTGCATTTGGATTGGTTGAATCAAGATTGAATAGGGGAAGTCCCTTTAACCCATTCGCATCTATTCCGCTCGTTTGAATAGCATTGGCACTCTTTACAAATGTACTGGCCAGGTTGTTGAAATTTTCCTGAGCGGGTTGAAGTACTTGACTTAAAAAGGTTTGTATTCCACCTATCTTACCCCCACTGGAGCCTGCAAGTGGTTGCGTATTTCCGTAAGGGTCGATGACCAATCCCTGTGCATTATTGGTTCCCGGTGCAAGGCCAATCGGGTGAGCTGTTTGGCCGTCTACAACAACGTTTTGAGAGATGGTGTTGCTCATACTAACTGTCACGGAACCGTTAGCTGAAAAGCTCGTTGTGATATTGGTCAAACTCGATAGTTGATGCAGCAATAAGTCTCTTTGATCAAGCAGCATGGGAGACTGCCCGGTCACGTTGGGTGAGTCACTCATCTGACCATTGATCAGCGCGAGTTGGCTGGTCAATGTATTAACAGATTGCACAGAACTTGTTAAATCTTGTTGTGCTTGCGCACC
>CAIRBP010000095.1 GCA_903876885.1 uncultured Burkholderiales bacterium
TCATCTCAATATGCAAATTCTCAAGCAACGCGAGCCTATTATTTCTGAGTTGTTCGTCTGGATCGTTCACCATAACTTTATCAAAAAATACGTCAGTTGCATCCTTCAATCCTGCTAAGCATACTAAAGCTTTTGCGTAATCGTGTCCAGCCCAATGCGTCCGAGCTTTAGGAGTGATTTCGTTTAAAACACGGTACAACTCTATTTCGGGGTCGCTGGTTAATAATTGGACATTAACATTTTGCTTAGCATGTTTGACTTCAGAAGTAGCCCCACTCTTATCATTTAAACGGTTCTCTTTCTTTAATATATTTCCAATACGCTTATTTGCCGCTGCTAATGCTGGTGCCTCGGGTAATTCGCTGAAAACATGCACTGCTTTTACTCTAAGAGGAACATCACACAATAACTCAGGCCTTAAACTGATGACTGCATCAATTTCCTTAACAGAATAGCCCGATTCTTTTAAACTACTACTTAAGCGGTCATATATAAAATTTTCAAGCTGTTCTACTATTTCTTTTTGTGAGAGTTTAAGTCGATCACCAAATACACCGCAAACCGCAAACAAAAGTGGGGTTAACTCAATCTTCAACTCACGCTCTACTAACATCCTAATCAGACCTAATGCATGACGCCTCAGTGCAAAAGGATCCTTATCCCCAGTAGGTCCCTGTCCAATTCCGAATAGTCCTACTAAAGTTTCTAGCTTATCCGCCATAGCAACAATCAATCCCACTAAATTCCTAGCAAGTTGATCACCAGCAAATCTGGGCTTGTAATGATCCTCGATTGCTAAAGCCACTTCTTCCGACAACCCCTCATGCAACGCATAATATTTACCCATAGTGCCTTGTAACTCCGGGAATTCAGACACCATATCTGTTAAGAGATCTGCTTTAGCTAAGCGAGCAGCTTGTTGTGCATCTTTATGAATTTGTTGAATTACGTTCGATGTGGCCTCTTGTGAGCTCAAACTCTTCGTCCACATTTGCACCAAAACATCAACAATCTCGCAAACGCGCTCCACTCTTTCACCCTGGGAGCCCAACAAGTTGTGATAAACAACTTTAGACAGACCAAATACTCTAGACTCTAGCGATCTTTTTTTATCTTGATCAAAAAAGAATTTTGCATCCGCTAACCGTGGTCTAACTACGCGTTCGTTTCCCTCAATCACTGCACTGTTATCAGAGGGCGAAATATTACTGACCACTAAAAAATGGTTTGTTAACTTACCGCCCTCTTCCATCAGTGGGAAGTACTTTTGGTTAGCTTTCATTGTCAAGATCAAACATTCTTGAGGGACTTGAAGAAATTCTTGCTCGAACTTACAAAGTAATACGTTGGGATTTTCTACAAGTGAGCAAACCTCTTCTAACAATGAATCATCTGGCAGATGATGAAATTTTGGATTAAGTTTTTTTGCAGCACTGAAGAGTTGCTCTTTTATGCTTGAAATGCGGTTCTCAAAGCTTGGTATAACCCCCCCAATGTCTTGCATAATATTTTCATATAAGGCCGCATTTTCAATCACTATTTGTTTTTGTTTGCTCTCAAAACGATGTCCTTGAGTTACGTTTCCAGAACTTAGCCCCAACAACTGCACTTCTATTACTTGAGACCCATACAATGCAACTAAACCGTGAGCTGGACGTACAAAGTGAACCGTACTCCATCCGGGTAGATCACATCCTGTTTGCAACTGGTAGCTCATCATCTTTGGGATGGGTAGTTGCTCTATAGCCAAATTTAAAGCTACTTGCAAGCCTTGCGTCAAACTTGCACCTGCTTGGTTCCGCTCAAAGAAGAAGGCCTCTGCCTTACCGTCCATCTCCTTTTGCAAGTTCGAGACACTTAAATTCTCAAGCCCCATCGATTGCAACTTCTTTAGTAACGCTGGGCTTGCTTTTCCATCCGCGCCAACACCTACAGATACTGGCATTATTTTTTGCTTTATTTGCCGCTCAGGAGCTTGCCCCAATACTTTACTTATTAAAACACCCAGTCTTCTTGGCGTAGCAAATCCCTTTACCTGACTCTCTTGTGAAAGCAACTCCTGCTCTTTCAGACTTTTTTCAATGCTTTGAGCAAAGGTTGCTCCAATTTTTTTCAGTGCCTTTGGTGGTAACTCCTCCACCAAAAGTTCAATCAGCAAGTTATCAGATTTCATTTTGTTTATCTTAATTTTTCAAATAATAAATTAGATTCGCTAATTCGTACATCAAACTGTTGACTGCTTCATCTGTGCTACCCATTCACGCGGCGCCATAGGAAAACCAAGTCGCTCTCGGCTTTCGTAATAACTTTGCGCTACAGATCTTGCTAAATTACGAATGCGCCCGATATATGCCGCTCGTTCAGTTACGCTTATAGAGCCCCGAGCATCTAATAAATTGAAGTTGTGCGCGCACTTTAGTACTTGCTCATACGCTGGAAGCGCTAGTTTGTGCTCAATTAAATTGTGCGCTTGTTTTTCATTAGCACTAAAAGCATGGAACAGAAAATCAACATCGCTATGCTCGAAGTTATATGCAGATTGTTCCTGTTCATTTTGCAAATAGACATCACCATACTTCACTCGGTCTGTCCACTTCAAATCATAAACGTTATCTACGTTTTGCAAATACATTGCTAAACGCTCCAATCCGTATGTTATTTCCCCTGTTATTGGTTTGCAGTCTATTCCGCCAACTTGCTGGAAATAAGTAAACTGAGTAACCTCCATTCCGTTGAGCCAAACTTCCCACCCGAGTCCCCAAGCCCCAAGAGTCGGATTTTCCCAATCATCTTCTACGAATCGTATATCGTTTTTCTTTAAATCAAATCCCAAAGACTCAAGTGATCCCAAATACAAATCCAATATATCCGCAGGAGCAGGCTTCAACACCACCTGAAATTGGTAATAATGCTGTAATCTGTTGGGGTTCTGACCGTACCGCCCGTCCTTTGGACGTCGACTCGGTTGAACGTAGGCGGCACTCCAAGGCTCAGGACCGATCGCTCGCAAGAATGTCGCTGTATGAGAGGTTCCAGCACCTACCTCCATGTCATAGGGCTGGAGTAAGGCGCATCCCTTACTATCCCAATAATTTTGAAGTTGCAGAATAATTTGTTGAAAAGTCAGCATTTTGTTTAATTGCCTATTGATTTCTTTTTTTGTCTTTTAATGTATTAGACATTATCATTTTACTTCCCCTTATTGGACTTAAGCCCTAAATCGCAGATGCTTTTTTAATAGTTTCAATTGCTAATCTGGGTTGAATTTATACATTATTTTTTCGCAATCTTTGCTTTAGATATTTTGAAGTTAATACCTAAAGCAACGAATAAAATTCCCATGCAACCTACCCAAAGCGGGTATAAGGAGTACTTCCCACTCCAACTTGCGTACGGAGTTTTTGGACCAACTACACCTCGTATTTCACCGTTTAGCACTGCGGCCTCACCCTTGACCAACAAGTTTTTAACATATCCATTATGGTCAATAGCCGCTGTTGCTCCAGTATTTGTAGCCCTGAGCATGGGTCTGCGCATTTCTATAGCCCGCATTCTTGATGCATTTAAATGCTGCTCAACTGCCCAAAACGGTCCAAACCAACCGATATTGCTGACATTGATCATAACTGTTGGCATTTCTACGTTTTCTACATTAAACGGTATAGCCATTTCTTCACCGAACACATCCTCGTAACAGATATTTACCGCATAACTCTGATCCTCCCATTTCCATGGTAATTGTTCTAACTCTCCTCTTTTAAAACTTCCCAATGGGATATGCATTAAATCCGTAAACCATTTAAACCACGCTGGAATAAATTCACCAAATGGAACTAAATGATGTTTGTTGTATAAGAAGTCTTCACCATTTCTATTTATTCCAACCACACTGTTTGCATATTCTTTACCCTCTTTCCCAACAATCCCTATTAAAAGGGCCTGTTTAATGTGATCTTTTTCTTTAAAGTGATCTTTTATCTCTTGCCAATAACCCTTTGGCAAGTCAATTTTCAAGAGTGGTACAGCCGTCTCTGGTGTTACTATTAATTGACCCTTTGCAGCCAATATTTGTTCTCTGTACCAACTTAAAGCACTTAAACCTTGCGCCTCAAATTTTATTTCCTGAGGTATGTTTCCTTGTAAAAGGGTATAACTCAAGTTATCAGTAAGCCGCAAATTTTGCTGTGTTTTCTCTTCTATTAATTTTATTAAACCTTCGTTCGGAGCAACTATTAATAATAATGCAACACATAAACCTAAAGCCGAAATCACATTCCACTTTTCTGTCCAACGTCTTTTAGCGGATAATTTTCCTATTAAATTTGTGCCTATTTGGGCCAGTAAACAAGCAATCGTTGCAGCTATGAACCCAATTCCGTACACACCGATATAAGGGGCTAATAACTTTAAAGTGTCATCTAAATGTGCATACCCAATAGCGCCCCATGGAAAGCCCGTAAACCACTGAGCTCTTGCCAACTCTGCTAATGTCCATAGTGCTCCAAATAATACCGATAGTAATACCCAACCCATTTTTTTCGAAAAAAGGGTATATAAAACACACACAGATGTGTAATAAAGAGCCAAACCACTCGCAAGAATAATCACGGATGCAGTTGCTAATACGGACGGCATCCCCCCGTAAACGTACAAAGAAATATAGATCCACCAAAAACTACTTGCAAGCCAGCTTGTTGAGAATATAAAACTATATGTGAATTTTCTCTTGATATCACCAAGAGTCTTTAATTCTTCAGAGTTTGTAGGCTCCGATTTGCTTCGGTTACTCTCCAACAGAGCTAAAAATATTCCTAGACTCAGAACTGATAACCACCCCCTGGTTAGACCAGTAAAAGGGCTACATATAGCAAAGGCTTGTATTACACCTGCACATATTAAAAGAACATATGCCTTGAGACTATTTGCTGTCATTGCCGTTTGGTAACTTTAGTGCTTATAAATAAATTCTTGGCTTGACGCAAGTTTTGATTGCCTTAATTTATCTGCATTTGCTTTCGAACTCTAAACCACTTAACTGCCCCAGACTTTGTATGCATAACCTCGAACTTGAGGGCGCCTAGTAGAAAAATTTCCCCGCGTCTTGGCACATACCCCATTTCATGCGCGATTAGACCACCTATCGTATTGAAATCTTCTTCCTCTTCGCTTTTACTTAGTTCTATCTCAAAGGCCTCCAGAACGTCTTTTAGCTTTGTTCGTCCTGCCACTCTATATGAGCCATCGGAGAGTGCGAATATCTCACCCGTATCTTCGTTAGTATCAAATTCGTCTTCAATTTCGCCAACAATCTCTTCAAGTACATCTTCAATCGTTACCAGTCCTGCTACTCTTCCGAATTCATCCACTACGATGGCTTGATGACTTCTATTTCTACGAAATTCTCTTAGAAGGTCTACGAGTCCCTTACTCTCAGGGATCCAAACTGTTGGTCTCAGTAGAGTTCGTACATTTAACTCAGGTGCTTTTTGCAACTTTATCAAATCCTTAGTATGCAAAATCCCTATGATGTTTTCTTTTTCTCCTTCATAAACTGGAAACCGGGAGTGTGCAATGTCTATAACATTACTCAATAACTCATCCATTGGAGCATCTATATTGATAATGTCCATTGCAGGGGCTGCAACCATAATATCGCCAGCACTACTTTTATTTAGTTCTAAAACACCTTGCATCATGCGAAGTGTTTCTGCAGTAATTGCCTTGTCCTCCTGTGCTCTTAATAAATAGTTCGCTACGTCAGAACTTTCACTTATCTTAGGGGATAGCCAATCTATGACTCTGGTTCTAATGCTCTTTTTTTGCAAAGGTTTTTCTTTTAATCTTTGAAGGGCCAAATATTAACAGTTACTTAGCCCTGTTTATTGAGGATCTGAAGCCTCTATTATCTGCTCAGGCTCTAAAACCAGTGTACCTCTAAATTTATATTAGGATGAAGACTTGTGCCTTGCTATTTTAACACCCGCCCTTATTTCCTGGACATCTTTAATAAAGTCCCAAAATTGTTTCATTTGATTCTTAATATCGTAGTTTGTCTTTGCGTACTGCTCTGACATTAACTCTACTAAGTGAGTATCAATGGTTGGTTTACCAAGCTCAACATAAGCCTCTGTCTCCGAACCCTCTCTATGCAAAACTGCACCATGCTTTTTTGCAATTTTCAGCATCGGCGCATTCTCACTAAGCGAATGGATATATATTGTCTTTATTTTGTTATTGACAGCGTGAATTGATGCTCTTTCGAATAATCTGCCACCGTAGCCTCTTCCGCGACAATATTCACTAACAGAAACACCAAATTCTGCTTGGGTTGATTTTGAACCTATCTTAGGCAGTGCTAAGTGGGCCATCGCAATCAGTTCCATATCCACACTAAAAATTCCGTATATGTCATCGCATTCGAAATCCAAGTTGTCGACATAACTATCAATTTGCTCATCCGAAGCTGGATAGCCAAACCGCATATATCTATCTTGCGGTTCCAATGATTTCAAATGCTGCTTGATTCTTTCACTTTGAACTTTTCCAAGTGAATTAATCGCTACTCCCAGTAATCCAACTGGTCTCTCTGATAACTCTCCCCATTTACGCAGGCTCATACCACTTAAAAATTTAAGTGAGTCTGCAAGTAACGGAGTTTCAGTTGGATAAAAGTTCATAATAGCTATACTATAAGGGTTTTTACTAACACCCGTAAGCAATTTTCAACTTTTAGCATACGTTATTCATATCTTTTATATGCCGTATAAGTTTTATTTTGATTTGGTCTTTATTTTATTTTTTTAAAAGATGGCTAAGCATAAAAAAAGCCCATCCTTTTGGGATGGGCTTTTTAGGCTATTAAAGCCTGACAATGTCCTACTTTCACACGGGAATCCGCACTATCATCGGCGCTGAAGCGTTTCACTGTCCTGTTCGGTATGGGAAGGAGTGGTACCACCTCGCTATGGTCATCAGGCATAACTTGTAGTTCATTTGACTAAATAGTCAAACAAACAAATTCATAGAATCAATCAGCTTTTATTTTTTGAACTGCGTCACTTGGCATAAATTCCTTGATGTAAACATCAAAGTTATAGGGTCAAGCCGCACGAGCAATTAGTATTGGTTAGCTTAACGCATTACTGCGCTTCCACA
>CAIRBP010000096.1 GCA_903876885.1 uncultured Burkholderiales bacterium
GTCTAGATCGTAAGCTGCTGGGGTAGGGGTGTCTATTTGTGAGTTGGCGTAATAAAGGCCGCTCTGTGAATGAGGAGCATGAAGTGCGCAGTAAAGGGTTGTTAAGGCGCCTTGCTCAGGAGTGAGCATACCTCTCATCTTTAGTAATGGTTTTAAAAACGCTGGTAACTCCCTCCAAACTTGTGTATTTACTACTCCAGGATGGAGTGAATATGTTGAGACATTAGTGCCCTTTAGTTGTAAAGCAAGCTCAGCACTAAAGTGAATATTCGCTAATTTAGAAACTGCGTATTCTTTGATGCCGCTCCAAGATGATGTAGGATTTAGTGCGTCCAGCCAATTAACCCTGGTAGGAGCTCTTTTGTGAGCTTTACTAGCGACTGTGACGATTCTTGAGGGAGCACTTGTTTTGAGTCGATCTAGCAAAAGGTGCGTGAGTAAAAAATGGCCCATATGGTTGACTCCAAAAGCCATCTCGAAGCCACTTTTTGTAAAACCTCGCTTGCCCGCAAGTCCTGCATTGTTTATGAGCAGGTGCAGGGGTTTTGATGTTTCAAGAAATTGCTGAGCACACTTCTCTATGCTTGCAAAATCACTTAAATCTAATTCAATAAAAAAGGCGCGATTTTCTCCAGCTAGGTTATTGATATTTTGAATAACGCCTTGAGTGCGCTCCAACGATTTACAAGCCAAGTAAACCTCATAACCCGCCTGGGATAACTCAATCGCAGTTACAGCACCAATTCCTGTATTTGCTCCGGTTATGAGGGCAGTTTTTAAAGGTTTTGAGCTAGCAATTGGCATGTAAATTTTTCTTTGTAAAGCCTAGAGATTGAATCCGGATATTTGAGGGCTAATGAATGTACCCAGCATATTATTTGAAATTCTTTTGACGATTAGATGACAAAATATTGAATAGAGACCATTTAATTAATTATAAATAACTATTTTTATGTGTTTTGACATAAATCTTCAACATTAATTTTGTAACATTAATTCAATAAAGAATATCTACTGGCATCTCGAGGCGCTGCAAATGTTTACAAATATCAAGCTAGCTTGGACTAGAACCTTAATTATTATTTGCGCATTGTTTGCTCAAGTAGCCGCTGCCGCGGATAACGAAATACAAGGTGCGGGCTCCTCTTTATCGAATTCAATTATGCAAAAGTTAATACGTGAGTACGGCCCAGCGCACCGCGTGGATATCACTTACCGAGCTGTAGGCTCTGGCGAGGGAATTAGAAGCATTGCTGCAGCGAGTATTGATTTCGCATTAACCGATGTTCCACTTACTAAATATGAGCTTGATCTATTGGGTATTTTGCAGTTCCCGGTATTTTTTAGTGCAATTACGCCAATCGTTAATTTGCCAGGTGTAGGCTCATCAGAGCTCAAACTATCGGGTCAAGTATTAGCAGAAATTTACATGGGGCGAATCAATAATTGGCGTGATGCCAAGCTCATTGCTTTAAATCCTGTGTTGAATCTTCCTGATTTACCAATAACAGTCATCACCCGTTCAGACGCATCTGGTTCCAGTTATGTTTTTACTGGATTCTTAAGTCGTGAGAGTTCCCAGTGGGCCGAATCACTTGGTATTGGATCAAAACTTAGTTGGCCAACAGGTCAAGGTGTTAGAGGCACTGATGGGGTCATAAAAGCAGTTAAACAGACACCTGGTGCAATAGGCTATGCCGAGTTGGGTGACGCCATTAGTAATAAATCTTCAATAGTACAAATCAAAACGGGCGAACGTTTTTTAACACCTAGCCTGGAGAGCTTGAACCAAAGTGTGGGTCAATTTAAATGGGATCGCAACACTTACTACTCCATTAAAGGGGAAGGCTACTCTGAAACTCAGTGGCCTATAGTTGCTGTAACTTATGCTCTGATTCGAAGAGTCTGCGCCGATGATCAAGATGCAAGGGATACTTTATTATTTTTCGATTGGATTTTGACCGGAAAAAATCCAGCGTTTACTGAACTCAGTATGTCTACACCACAGGGCGGAGTTGCATTAAACGGGATACGCCGAAAATTCAGTGAGGTGATTAATTCCAGAGGTATCGTTATTCAAAATTTTGAACCTTTGCGAGGAGCACAGTGAAATGAAAAATACGATTCGTCTAGGTGTTTTTGTGGTTATAGCTTTAATCTCCCAGCAAACCCTTTGTGCGGGATCTTCTGTTGCTAAGAGTGTGAAAATCTTTAAGGCTCTGATTGTCGAGGGCGAGCGACCTGAGATCAGTTCGTGCCTAACAACGGCACTTCAAAGCGTGAAAGATTCACCTGCTTACGATAAGATCAATTGGGAACCTGAGATGTCAACTAGCGCAGTTGTACGAGAGTATCAAGTTGCTGGCGCTTTAATCAAGGAAACAACTCTTAAGGCATTGGCTTTAGTAAGAGATCAGCGAGTGTTTCACTTGGATAACTGGACTAGAGTCACAATTAATTGTCAACAAATTAATGAAGGTAAGCCAGTTATTAGTTTTAAAAAAGATATATAGAACTTAACATCTATAAATCATAGCTAACCTAATAACCGCTGACCTAATACCCGCTGACCTAATACCCGCTAGCCTAATGGTAATAGGCACTTTAAATTATTAGTGCAGACTAAACTGACGTCGATTCACGATTGACTTTCTAATATAAGGCTCAGTGTTAAAGCCTATTTAATTTCGATCTCTTCAGCTATTACGGAGAATATGAATCAAAGTTGACATTCCTCATCTTTTAATTTCGATGGTGAAGCGCTAATTGCTAATCGCAATTTTAAAAATGTATATGA
>CAIRBP010000097.1 GCA_903876885.1 uncultured Burkholderiales bacterium
AGCCGAGTTTGAACTAAACGGATGGACGATCGTTGAGACTTTTACACTGGTTGATAATCACAAAATTGATCCTATCATTAAAGATGTTTTAACAATTGTTGAAATACAAAATTTACTTGAATGCTCTGATAACGGGGAAATATTGATCACCGTCAAACGTTTGTGCAAACCCCCATTTCCTCAATCATGGAGTTTATATCTAAAGCCAAACATCAGCCTATTCTCCTCGGACCCCTTCGTAATTGATTTAAAGGTTCAACTCGAATTAGAGTCTCAAGACGCAGAAATCAAGATCAAAAAAATTGAGCACGAAGACTTTAATATTGATATTTTTCTTGAGAAAATGGAAACCTATAAACTCTTTCACTCCAAGAGTTAGTTTTGTTTATAGCTCCTAAACTGTAATTTAGGAGCGCAATTTACCTTAAGCAAATTTCAATAAAAGTTTTTGATTAATTACTTGCTTTTTTTAGATTTTTTAATCTTAGATTTTGACAAGGTTTTTTTCGCTAAGGGTGAGGACATTTTTTCTAGTACATCGTAGACCGCAGCCGTGTCGTTTTTCTCGTGCCCCATACCCATAGCACCGTTATAAACAGCAATAGTTGCGTTAAAGATGGGCGCAGCCACTCGCTCACGATTTAGAGCTTCTGCAATTAACTTCATATCTTTTTGCCAAACCTCAACTTTCATCGTAATTTCTTTGGCCCATCCCTCTTGCTGCATCATGGGGCCTCTGATTTGTAACATGCGCGAACCTCCAGCGCCGTCACTTAAAACCTTTACTGAGGTAGATACTGGAATCCCAAACCTCTCGCCTAACAACAGCGCCTCTGCTGTGGAGACGTTATGAATAGCCACCAACAAGTTGGCCATCAACTTCATATTCATGCCGTTTCCAAAATCACCCAAATTAAAGTGTGCCTTTGAGAAACCCTCAAAAACATGCGTTACGCTCTCAACTGCTTTAGTGGGCCCACTGGCGTAGACTGTTAAATCTTTCCTAGCGGCCTGAGCACCCGTACCCGAGAGCGGACAATCTAAGAGCGTTACTCCAGCAGTTTGCATGACATCGCGGGCTTTACGCTTATCTTCAACATCTAAGGTACTCGTCTCTATTACGATAAGGCCCTTGTTTGACTTAACTGATAAGGCATGGGCAGTAGCCATCAAGGCACCAGCACTTGGTAGGGATGTGATTAAAACTTGCGAGTCCTTGGCGACGCTTTGGGTATCAACACGGATTAGACCCCCAACTTTTTTGAATGCTTTTAGAGCTTGCTCACTCGGATCGAATCCGCAGACATCAAATCCCGCCTTAATGAGATTGTTTGCCATAGCAGAGCCCATTATTCCAAGACCTATTACACCGATGCGCTTAATCTTAGGTGTACTCGCTTTAGAAGACATTGGGGCTGCATTAGCTAATTTAGACCCAGTTTTAGACCCGGTTGTTTTAATGGACTTAGATTTTAGAATCGCTTTGGTGTTCATTTGATCTCCACAATTTAATTTACCAGAAGTCTACACACAAATGAGGAGGTAGTTCACTATTCACCAATTAAATTCACCTCTAGATCTCGCAGTCCAATTCTATGAGTGAAACCCATGGTTGAAGCCCATCTAGGGGAAATACCAATTGTTTTAGATCAATCGATCACCTCAAATGGATCCCTTATCACGCCTTGACGTGCCTGCTAGTTTCACAAACCAAGTTCTAAAGCGCGAGTTGGATCTGAGTCGAATTAATTAGATTAGTTCAGGGTAGATCCAATAGCGCTAGATGAGTTATTTTTAATTCGGAGTAAGTCATGCAAGCAACCCTTAATGGTCTAGACATCCATTACGAAATTACTGGAAGTGGCACAGGTCCTTGGATAACTCTATCTCACTCACTGGCTTGTTCATCCGATATGTGGAAGCCTCAAGTTGAGTTACTAAAAAAACACTTCACTGTTCTTTGTTACGACACTCGCGGACACGGACGCACAGCGACTACTCCTGGCCCTTACACACTTGAACAACTTGCGGACGACGCACACGCACTATTAAGACATCTCAAGATTGAAAAAACTCATTGGATGGGTCTTTCTATGGGAGGAATGATTGGTCAAGTACTAGCCATAAGACATCCTGAGTGCTTAGATAAAGTAATTATTGCTGATAGTACCGGCAAAGCCCCTCCCAACGGAGTTGCAATGTGGGCAGAGAGGGCTGAGACTGCTCGAACGAAGGGCATGGCTGCTTTGGTTGAACCCACATTAGGGAGGTGGTTCACCCCTCCCTTTCACAACTCACAGCCTGAGGTTTTAAAAGAGATAGGTGCACTGATCGAATCAACCTCTGTGGAAGGATACGCAGCTTGTTGCGCAGCAATTGGACTAATTGATAATTTAGAGGGCTTAAAGAAATTATCCCATCAAGCCCTAGTTATAGTTGGAGACCAGGACTTGGCTACGCCACTTGCAGCTTCAGAAGCCATACACAAAAGCTGGGCTCATTCAGAATTGGTTGTGATTAAGGACGCAGCCCACCTCTCCAACCTTGAACAAGTAACGGCTTACAACAATTGCATTACGAAATTTTTATTGGATTAGCGCGCCTGAGCTTATTCAATGCCTAATCAATGCCTTAGCCACTAGAGGAATATACGTAGACACAGCCTTTGATTGTTGCCTTAACATGACACTGAGTCTAACGATTGCCAGCTAGTACTTGGAGTTATACCGATCAACGGATTAAATGTATTTATAAAGTATTTTTGTTTTTTGATTTTCAACTCTCACTCAGCTTTCATCTTCTCTTTATTGAGCCAATATTTATTCATCTCAAAGATTTTTATTATTTAAGTTCCTCACCAATTGGAGTTAACACAATGAAAAAAGTGATTCTCACATCTATCCTTTTCGCATTTAATGCCTTGAGTATTCAAGCCTATGCAGCCGATAAAGTTAAGGTTGGTATATTGCTACCACTGACTGGCACATTTGCAGCTGTAGCGGACACGCAAAAAGAGGGGGCACTCCTTGCAATTGAAGATGTGAATAAACGTGGTGGCCTGAATATGCCCGGCGGTAAAGTTGAGGTTGAAGGGGTGGTCGAAGATGATGAGGCAAAACAAGATGTTGGAGTGCGTCGTTATCGGTACATGAGAGAGGAAGGTATCAAAGGACTTGGAGGACAAACGTTTGCACCTCTCGCCTACGCAATCAATGCACTGGTCGGTAAAGACCCATTACCCTATTACCCCGTTTGTGTCATGTCAAAAGATGCCTTTCAAAAGGGCAAGTTATCAGATACAACTTTTGCGACAGCCTATAGCCCTTGGACTGTCGGTTGGATGGCGGGGTACTCGGCGGTAAAAACACTCGGTAAGAAGAAAATATTTTTCCTTGCAAGAGCAGATAGCTTTGGCTGGGATATTAGAGACGGTGTTTACGCTGCTGCGAAGCAATACGGAGCTGAAATCGTGGGTTACGATGAAGTCTCCCTTGGCACCGCGGACTTCACAACTGTTTTGCAAAAGGTTCGTGCTGCAAAACCAGACGTATTTATTGCAGCTCAATTTGCAGCAGATGCAGTTGCCCTTTTAAAACAAGTTCAACAAATGGGGCTGAACAAAGAAACCACAATATTCAACGCATTTATAACAAACGTAGTCGCTAAAGGACTTCCCCCTGAGGCGTTGGAAAATGTCTATGCGATGCATTACTACTACTATGATTTAAACGGTTTTGCAGACAAAGAGGTTGCAAAATCATCTAAGGAATTTGCAGATAAATACCGCGCTAAATACGGTCATCCTCCAGATGCTTATGCAGCTATTGCATACATCGGATACTCAGAAATGCTGAGGGGTTTTGAAGAAGCTAAGTCCTTTGATCCTGCCAAAGTAGCCGCGGTCATGCGCTCACAAGATGGTAAATTTAATACCATGAAAGGACCTGCTTTATGGAGAGAGGACCACGCCGCGGAATATAAATATGCAGCTTTCCTGGTTAAGGGTAAGGGAGCTAAAGACCGTAAAAACGAATGGGATCTCTTTAACGTAATCAATGGTCTAGGCGGCGAAGAGGTTATGCCAAGCCTGAAATCCTTAGGCTATTAATAGGTACGAGAGTTTTTAGATCATCACTCCTAAATATCATTTAACTTGTGAATAGCACTTCTTCTACGCCCTCTGATCAATCAATCATTTTGCAAGCCAAAGGCGTTACAAAACGCTTTGGCGGCATGACTGCGGTTGACCAAGTAAACTTTGCTTTAAAAGAGAATGAAGTAGTCGCCATCCTTGGTTCTAATGGGGCAGGCAAAACTACTTTTTTCAACTTACTAACTGGACTTTTTGCACCTTCAGAAGGTTCAATCCATTACAAAGGCAAGGACATCACCAACCTCTCACCGGCTGAGCGTGTTGCGATGGGCATTACTCGTTCATTCCAGCTGACATCTACATTTGATACGTTATCGGTTATTGATAATTTGGTTTTAGCTTATTACAGATCTGTTAACAGTGGTTCAATTTGGTCATTGTTTACCACCAAAACCAAAGGTTTGCATAAATTACCGGCAATACTTGAAGCTTTAGATACTTTTGATCTTCTAGAAATTCAAAGTAGAAACGTACAAAGTCTGAGTCTTGGCGAGAAAAGAAGACTTGAAATCGCGATGGCAATAACTGCCAATCCAAAAGTTTTACTTCTTGATGAGCCATTAGCTGGTCTAGCGGAAACCGAGATCAAGGGTGTTTTAGGCGTTTTGCGAAAGCAATTTGGCAAACAAACTATCTTAATAGTTGAACACAAAATATCCCATATCCAAGACTTTGCTCAACGCTTAGTAGTAATGCACGATGGACGCATCATCGCAGAGGGAGGATACGAGGAGTGCATGCAACATCCCGAGGTTAGACGAAGTTACTGGCAAATCGATGACTCAATAAACGAGGAGTCTCAAAATGAGGATTGGGGTAATGAAGCATCCGTTTTGACACAAACCTCCAACTAGATGAGATTTAGTTAAACGGGGCTGTATACACACTACCGAAAAATTAATCCTTGCCCAAGCATTCAGACTACACCCACATGCAATGACTGATTTAAAGACCACACTTGAAGTTACGGACTTGAACGTTTCACGCGCGCAGGCTCACGTACTCTTTGATATTAATATGCATCTAAGAGCTCGAGAGATCGTGGCTTGCGTGGGGAGAAACGGTGCTGGTAAATCTACACTGCTTAAGAGTATCGTAGGGTTTTTAAAAGTAGACAGCGGATCTGTAACGGGTCTTGGCGCCACTTTAACTGGTCAAAAACCCTTTGAAATTGCCCGTTTAGGAGTTAAGTATGTGCCTCAGGATAAACGCGTTTTCTCTGAACTTACCGTGCGCGAAAATCTAGAACTAGGAAGCTACGCGAGCGCTGACTATGACTGGGACCGTGTAATTACTTTTTTCCCTAAACTCAAAATACTCATGGACCGACAAGCAGGCCATCTAAGTGGAGGGGAGCGCCAAATGTTAATGATTGGGCGCGCTATTTTGGGAAGTCCTCAAGTAATCTTAATTGACGAACCAACTGAGGGACTTTCCCCAATGATCGTTCAACACTTAAAGCATGTTTTCAAAGAACTCAGTAAAAGTGCATCGGTTTTAATTGTTGAGCAAAATCTACCGCTTGTATGCTCAATTGCTGAACGTGTTTACGCCATCAAAGAGGGGAGACTCGTAGCGGAGTTGAGTGGGGATATGGTTACACCGTCTCACTGTGAAAATTACCTTTGAGTTAAAAAAATGATAATGAAATCTATTCGTTGGTGGCAAACTATATTAATTGTTTTTGGAGGACTTTGGGTTGCAGCCAGATTTACTCCACTGCCATTTATGAATGAGATATTGATTTTCTCAATTTATACGATCGGCTGTAACTTTCTTCTTGGCAGGGTTGGTTTTATATCGTTTGGACAACCAGCGTATCTCGCTGTCGGTGCATACGGAACGGCTTTTTACCTCTCCTACTTTGGCACCAATCCGTATATCGGCATTTTGGTTGGTGTGGCAGCTGGACTCGTATTCTCTGTAGTGATTGGATTACTTTTTGTAAGACTCAGAAGCGATTACTTTGCATTAGTTAATTTAGCACTTGCGGTTATTATTTTCTTTATCTTGCAAAAAGTTCTTGCTGATATCACTAAAGGCGACAATGGGCTTTGGTTCTTAACCAATATCGATGCCACCCCGGTTTTTAACCTCACACGTCCCTCTGAGTTTTTTAATTTCTGCTTGTTACTCGGTATATTTGTCTGGGGGCTTTATAAGTACATTGACGACACACTATTTGGCGCTTGTTGTTTGGCTACGAAAATTAATGAAATAAAGCTTCAGTTTATTGGTTATAACAATTTTAAGATTCGACTTCTTGCCTTTGTAATCGCCAACACAACCACAGCTCTTGCGGGCACTCTTTACGCTATTTATTCCGGATTCGTAAACCCAGAGATGACCAGTGCAGCGAGAGCTGCAGATCCGGTTGTTGTAACGATTCTTGGAGGAGTTGGCTCGCTATGGGGACCATTGGTAGGGACTATCGCTTACACAGGCCTTAGAGATGTTGCAAGTAAATTCATAGGCAACTGGGAGTTGTTGGTTGGACTAATACTTGTTTTTGTAATGATGACCAACTCTGTTGGTCTTTACGGAACATTTGAGGCTTGGGGACAAAAGCTCAAAGACTGGTTACGTAAAATAACCCATCCATCTAAAACCCAAGCGCTCTAAAACTAAGTTAATAACTCAACACACTAATGTTCACCTCCACTCGATTTTGATTCAATAAAGCGAACCGTAAATCATTATGACTCTTCAACTATTAATCTCTGGAATCATCTTTGGGGTCAGCTTATCTAGCATTTACTTTCTCATCTCCGTTGGACTTTCCCTGTGCTTCGGAATCATGCGTGTCATCAGCTTGGATCAGTTCCTCTATTACTCCTTGGGTGCTTATTTCGCCTACAGCGTGAGCTTACTTACACAAAATCTTTGGCTAGGTATTTTGGTAGGAACACTGGCAAGCGCGTTGTTTTCATGGTTGGTTGAAAGACTAATTTTCAAGAAAATATATGAACGCGAAATCACCTTCAGTATGATCACGTCCTTTGGTATTTTGCTTGCAGGCATTGGACTTATCAAAAGTATTTGGGGCCTTGTGCCTCGTCCCGTGCAAATGCCTCTTGGTGAACAGTTTAACTTAATGGGTACAGAGATACCTGTTTACCGCCTGTTGGTCATCTTGATTGCCGCTTGTGTGTATGCTGGAATTTGGTTGTTTCTGCACAAAACCATTATTGGTAAGGCCATCCGTGCAAGTCTAGAGGATACTGAACACGTAGAGGGGCTTGGTATTAATGCGTCCCAGCTTTTCACTATTACATTTGTTATTGCTGGTGGCTTATCCGGATTAGCAGGTGGTATCTACGCACCTTTGATAATGGTTGAGCCCTACATGGGTTTAGAGATTTTGGCTTTCGTATTCATGGTTGTCATCATAGGTGGTTTGGGGAGCATCAAAGGAACCCTTTACTCCTCTTTACTTGTCGGCCAGGTCGTATCCCTTGGCTCACTTATCTACGCACCATTAGCTATCATGGCCCCTTTTGCCGTGATGCTACTTATTCTTCTGATACGTCCAACGGGATTATTCGGTGGTGCCATCACAAAATAAAAGTTTATCCATCCCGCCACCTGAATGGATACTTAAACTGGGGCTGGAAACTGTGACCTATAAAGATTAGAGATCTGTTCACCCGTTTGAATGAGTACGCCGGGGCGTGACTGAATGTGATCTAGGAGTTTCTCAAGGTATCCAATGCGGTGTGCTACGCCAGAAACATAAGGATGAACGCTGATGGCCATAACTCTTGGAATAGTTTCGCCCTCTGCCCAAAGCCGCTCAAATTGATCTTTACCCCTTAAAAGCATTTCATCCGAACGGTTGTGCTGTAAAAGCATCATCGGAATATCATTTAACTCAACCGTGTAAGGAACAGATAGTACAGGCTTTGGATTGGCTTTGATCCAAACTGGTTGATCGTCTAATACCCAGTCTGCAACGTATTCAATTCCGCTTGCTGATAAGCAGTCAAGCGTGTTGTCATCCTCAGTTAAACCTGGACTCTCCCACCCTACAGGCGCCTTACCGCAAAACGCTTTAATCGTATCCACGGTTTGCTGGACCGACTCAAGTTGATTCGCAACTTTATGCATCGGCCCTTGAACAAATCCGTGACCCATGATCTCCCACTGCTTTGTCAAAGCAGCTTCAACGACTCTTGGGTATGACTGGCAGACAATTCCATTGGTTGCCATGGTCGGCACAATGGAGCGTTGATTAAGGGCATCAAATATGCGCCAAAAGCCAGCTCTCATACCGTACTCATGCCATGCCCAATTTGGCAAGTCAGGTTGCAAAGGTTGGCCCATAGGGGGGCTAAGAACGGTGCGCGGCATCGCACGCTCGATGCTCCAATGCTCCACATTTACTATTAGCCATACCAATATTCTTGCATTCGAGGATAATTTAAATTTTGGACGATCAACAATCGCAGTGTAAGGAGCTCTGTCGCTTAAGAGATTTGGCATGATATGAAAAGATTAATGATAGAAAAATTTGTGGCTTGAGTTTTTTGACAAAAAATATTTTAGCCCTTGTCTGTGTAGGCAGGCATTCTGCCTGCACTGATGGCTTCCTTTGCTGAAAAATTGAGCTCAACTTTAATCCCGTTTATTGGTTCACGCATAAAGAGTTGATACAAATTGGAGTTGTGTGCCTTGCGTTCACTGAACTCTATACCGCGACGATTAAGGCGATCAACAAACTCTAAGAGTCCATCGCAATTAAAGCAAACATGGTCAATACGCCCTGATCCCAAAGTTTGGTCTGCCAAAGCACTATCCGCTACCCGGTTGTCACTGGGAGTTTTAAGATAGGTATTTTGATGCTCAGAGAAATTGGCCTTACCGATATGCAAAACATCTTGGTCGCCGATATACAACCAATGTACGGGAAAGCCAAACTCAGGGTGTTCACCACTCGTAAAGCCAAGGTTCTCGCAAAACCAGTCTCTCGTAGCATCAGGATCGTGGGTCAAGATCAAGATGTGCTCCATAAATCTGAGTCCCATAGTTTATTCCTTTTGAATGTGAACGGGGTGTATTTGCTCTATAGTTATTGGAATTCTAAACTAACCTGCTAGTTTGGACTATTTTTTCCACGGATAGGAAAATTCTGATAAAGCATGAAAATTTCACCTGATCTAAAATAACATAACTTTGAAAACACTACTATTTGTTTATGGCACGCTTCTTAAGGGGCTAAGGCTGCATCACCATTTGGGCCAAGCTACCTTTATTGAAAATGCTAAGTTGCGCGGTGAACTCTATGACGTTGGCACCTATCCGGGCCTGATTTTAAATCCCGATTGTGGTTGGGTGCTCGGTGAGTTATACGAAGTTAACGATCTAACACTTCAAAAACTCGATGAAGTTGAGGATTATTACCCTGACCTTGTCCATGATTCTGAGTACTTACGATCACAGGTGAAAGTTTTGACTAACACTCACGTTGAGGTCTCTGCCCAGACCTACATCTACAACAAAAATGTAAATGGATTAAAACTCATTGCAACAGGCAACTATGCAGAGTATCTCAGAAATTAGCTTTTTAGGATCGTCCTATTTGTTGTCTCTAAAAACAAAATTTAACAATAAGAATTAAAAGACTGAAGTTACAGGGTTAGGACTGATCTTTAAGTATTGAATTTTAATATTTGTTACTTTAAAATAATGCCTAAATAAGGAAGAGTTTGGTGACAAAAGCCTTTGGATATTTCTTTACAATTTTTGGAGCCTTAAACATGTTTTACGGCTTTTGGGAGACCTATTCCCGATTCCCAAGCATAAAAGCCGATAGCATAATGAGAATTCTGGCAAGTGCTGTTTGTATGATTGCAGGCGTGATTTTAATTAGCATCATAAAACCCAAAGATCCTCTAGAGAATGTTCCAAAGATTTTGGGCGATATTTAATTAGCTCCATACCTCAAACCAACTATCAGCCTAACTCACCATCAACTAACCCAACTTAGATAGTGTGTGCTAATCACCTATTTAATTCTTTAATTCCAGTAAACTCTGGCTCGTCCCCCCTACCCTAGTCGAAAACTATGTCTATTAAACGCGTCTCATACTCAGCTTTGAAGAGTTATATTGAATCCGCCATGCTTGCTTTAAAAATTCCCAAAGAGCACGCTGAAACGGTTGCAGAGTACATGGCAAGCGCAGACCTCCAAGGATCTGACGGTCACGGCGTTATCCGACTGCCTCAGTATTCAAGGCGTATCTTGGCGGGAGGGGTAAATACCAAACCCAATATCACCATTGAGTCTGAGAGGGCTGCAACCGCTTTGGTGAACGGTGACAACGCAATGGGACATGTGGTGATGAAATACGCTACTGAATTGGCTATCAAAAAAGCGAAATCATCGGGTATGGCCTGGGTCGGCTCTCGCTTGAGTAACCATGCTGGTCCAGCCTCTTTGTACAGTCGTATGGCGTTAGAGCATGATATGGTGGGGTTGTATTTCGCTGTTGGAAACGCTAACCACTTACCGGCTTGGGGAGGTTTAGATATGTTGTTATCAACAAACCCTATCTCAGTTGCAATACCAACTCACAAAGAAACACCTATAGTCCTAGATATGGCGACCACTGTAGCTGCTTACGGTAAAGTTAAGGCAAAAGCACAAAAGGGTGAGATGATGCCTGAGGGTTGGATGATAGATTTTAATGGACGCCCTCTCTTGGATCCTAAGCGTAGTGAGGAAGGATTCCTCCTGCCAATAGGAGGTTATAAAGGCTACGGTCTATCTCTGATTGTGGGAATTCTTGCAGGGACTCTCAATAATGCAGCAATGGGGCGAGCAGTCATCGATTTCAACCACGATGACTCCAGTATCACTAACACGGGTCAGGCGATAGCCATCATCGATCCTGCCGCCTTTGGTGACACGCAAGCTTTCAAAGAGCGCGTTGACCAATTAATTGGTGAGCTGAAGGCGAGTAAGAAAATGCCTGGAGTTGAGCGCATTTGGCTTCCGGGAGAGCAAAGTGCATTAAAGTGTATTGATTACACCAACAACGGCATACCAATTGGTGAAGGTCTTGAGAAGCAACTAGACAGTCTTTCGGAAAAGCTCGGAATTGCAAAATTATTTTGAAATTTCTTTCATAAAACAAAGGTATATCCCTTATGTCAGCCCCTATCTCCAGAAGATTCTTGATTCAAACTTCCCTCAGCGCAGCAATTACAGGTATCAGCTCAACTGCCTACAGTGCAAATGAAACTGTTGGTGCAAGTGGGAGTGCAGTTGGGGGTGCAGACGCAGCACTAAAAAGTTACCCCAATAAACCAATCAAACTGATCATTCCTTTGGCAGCAGGTAGCGCTGTAGACAGCGCGGCAAGGATAGTTTTGCAAAAGGTTTCCATGAATCTGGGAGTCGGTATAGCCATTGACAACCAACCCGGCGCAGCCGGACTCATTGGCGCTGATCATGTGGCCAAAGCAACTCCTGATGGCTATACGTTAGGTGGATTTAACGATAGCATCATGACGGTTTTACCTAATCTTCAGAGCAAAATGCCTTGGGATATTTTGCGTGACTTTGATCCGGTATCCCTAGTCGCAACCGTTGAATGGGGATTGGTAGTCCCCTATGAATCTAGCATTAAAACTGTGGCGGATTTAATCGCCAAAGCTAAGCGTAGCGCAACTCCGCTCAGCTTTTCATCTGGTGGAAACGGCAGTCCCCAACATATTTCAATGGAGCTATTTGCGAGTCAAGCAAAAATCAAAATGTTGCATGTTCCGTACAAAGGGGCCACACAAGCTGCCGTTGGTGTTGCTGGGCTTGAGGTAGATGCTGCTTTTATTGGACTTGCAACGGTTACCGCGTTAGCAAAGGCCGGGAAACTTCGCATCATTGCAGTCACAACTCCAACCCGTCTCCCCCAGTTCGCAGATATCCCAACCGTCTCAGAATCTGGACTTAGTGGCTTTGAGTTTAATTCTTGGTTCGCACTAATGGCGCCTAGTGGAACTCCTAAGAACGCAATTAAAGTTCTAGATCTAGAAATTAACAAAGCGCTTAAAGATAAATCTGTGATTGATCAATTAGTTGCCCAAGGTCTGACACCCAGGGGAATAGACGCCGTCGAACTTGGAGGCATGCTAAAAACTCAACTCGCTAGATATCAAGTCCTTATAAAGCAAGCTGGTATTACCTCAGACTAAAGCGATCTTCAATTCGGTTGAGAACTTGAATTTAAAAAAATCAAAGTCTATATCAACGTAATTTAACTGCAAATCCACGCTGAACTGCAGGTCTGTCCATTAACTGCTCGTACCAACGTTTCACATTTGGATAGTCTGCCAGATCAATTTGGTGACGAGCATGTCTCCATACCCAACCCAGTATTGCAAAATCAGCGATTGACAACTCATCCGCAAAATAAGTGTGCGTGGAAAGCCTTTGGTTCATAACTTTGTATAAGCGCTTGGTTTCGTTAGAAAAGCGTTGTAGGCCGTATCGTTGATCGTCCTTATTCTCTAATCCGAGAAAGTGATGAACTTGTCCTGGTGCAGGACCAAAGCCACCCATTTGAAACATCAACCACTCAAGCACAGCTATGCGTTGATTTGATTTAGGCGGATAAAATTTCCCCGTTTTTTCAGCCAAATAAATCAAAATTGCGCCAGATTCAAATACAGAAACTGGTTTTCCTTCCGGTCCATCAGAGTCAATAATAGCTGGGATTTTATTATTTGGACTAATCAAAAGAAAATCTGAACTAAATTGCTGATCCTTAGTGATATCTATGATGTGCACGCTGTAATCAAGGCCCATCTCTTCAAGTGCAACAGATATTTTTCTACCGTTTGGCGTATCAAATGCAAACAATTGAATAGGCATAATCTTAAACCTTTGATTTGGATGTATAGGGTTTGTATTTTAATGCAACAGGACTAATCCTAGAGAGTATCCATCACTCGCTCAAGATCATTTCGCAATAACTCAATAGGTCTTTTCCAGTCCGCTGCACGCGTTTGCCGATAGAGCTTCGTATTTTTATACCAAGGACTTTCGTTACTCTCTAAGAACCATCGCCAATCAGGTACAAAGGAGATTAAAGCACAAGTCGGACGTCCAAGTGCACTACTAAGGTGAAGTGTTGAGTTATCAACACTAATTACTAAATCGCAAGCACTTATTAATTGGGAAAGTCCCGTTATGTCAGAAAAATTATCTATTTCAGAAACATTTAATATATCAGTCAAAGCATCATTCGTCTGATTAATTTCTTCCTCAACATCTCCGTATTGCAAGTTAACCAATTGAACAGGTAAGTCTTTAAAAACACCTTGTAACTCTTTAAGTGCAATAGATCGTCTAGCTCCTGTTTTCTTATTTGTGCTTTTCCATGAAATACCGACAATGATTTTTTTTGTACCACTTGAAGCGACTCCTTTATTGGCTCGCGACTCAAGAATTTTTCTTAATTCACTGATACGCTCAGCCCCGGGAGGAGTCAGGTAAGGCACGTTCCAATATTTAGCGTCTGGCTTATCAATTTCAAGGTAGTAAGGCAGGCTAGCCATTCCTAGGTGCCCATCATATTCTGCCTCAGACACCTCATTCCATTCTGATATAAAACGTATATTTTGTAAATCTTTAAAAGAGGCCTCTAATAATGGTCGTAACCTCATATCAAATTTGGCAATGATTTTTTTTGAGGCAAGCATTGGATGCCTTAGAAAGCTTGCAAAAAAAATCTCATTGCCAATACCGTGTTCATTCCAAATCAATATTTGCTCACTGCGCATTCCCCGCAATAACTGAGGTTTACTAGACGTTGGTAAATATTGCCTGTTCTCGGGCAAGTAAATCCGATTTTCATATCCCAAAAGCCCCTTTGAAAGATCGCCTTTTAGTAGTTGAATGATCGTCAAATTCCAAGCTACATCAAAAGATTTGGGGTGGATCAATAATGCTTTTTCGTAGGTTTTTGTAGCCTTCTCCAACAAATTAAAACGTTGAAAAAGAAGACCCTTATTGTACAAAGCGTGAAAAAAACCAGGATCTATGAGTAGCGCCATCTCAAAGCAAGCAAGCGCCTTGTCCCAAATATCTCTCTCTAAAAATAGACTACCAAAATTGTTATAAGTTAGGGCGTTTTCTGGCTCAATTACTAGCGATCTTTTAAACGAGAGAGCAGCCTCATCGTTACGATTTAATTCTTTGAATGCATTACCCCTGTTATCGTGAAAATAGGCAATACTTGGATCTAATTCAATGGCTTGTTCAAAATCTTGGAGCGCAAATGATAGGCTTTTAATATTTAATAATAAGTCACCTCTATTATTTAAATAATACGGATCATAAGGTTGGACAAAGATGGCTGCGTTATAAGACTTCAGAGCTTCTTCCCTCTGCCCCAATCTTTTGTGAAGATTACCCTTATTAAAGAACGCACCATCATGGTTCATGTCAAGTTCAACCGCACGTGTATAGCACTTAAGGGCTGAATCAATACTTTCCTCAGAATGAGATTGCAGTTCCAGGAAACATCCCAATTCAAAGTGAATCTGGGCACCCGCTTGAGGCAAGGCTGCAGCCTGAGCAAGCCAGTCGCAGGCCTCTGAGACTTCTCCATTTCTGGCCGCAATACGTCCGAGGTAAGTTAATGCCTGAAGATTCGTAGGCTCCAAGCTAATGACGTCTTTGAATCTAAGTCGACTCTGTTGTAAATCACCAGCGACATAATATGACTGCGCTTGCTCAAGTAAAAATTGTGTATTCAATTTTTGGATGATATTTACCAAGGTTAGTTTGTAATAAATTACAGAAAACTCACTCCAAAATCAATCGCACAGGTGTTTTCGATAATGCAGTAATTCAGGATTTCTGTTACCTTCAAAATTAACAATATTATGGTTGAATTCAAGCCAAATTAAATCATCACTTTACAAGTTAATAGGAACACTTGAACATGAGCAACATTCACAATACAAAAGAACAAGCCCCCTCTGGCGATGACCGCCGCCAGTTTATCAAATGGTTAAGTGCTAGCCCACTACTGACGCTGCCTGCTGCTGATTTAGCGTTTGCACAGAATTTTGTTAAGCGCGCCGATCCTGCTGTTTGGCCTGCTGAGCTACCTAATGATTTAATTACAGATCCAAAGGACGCCGTAAACGTTTTTGATTTTGAACCAGTTGCTTACAAAAATGTTCCTCATGCTCATTTTGGCTATATGGCATCTGGGGTTGATGATGAGGTAACGCTAAGGGCGAATCGATCATCCTTCCAAAAATTCCCACTCCGCCCAAGACGCATGCGAGACGTATCCGAGATTGATATGTCGGTCAAATTGTTTGGAACCAAGTGGAAAACCCCCATCATCATAGCGCCAACAGGAGGAAATAAGGCCTATGATCCAGAGGGTGAGATTGCTGTCGCTCGAGCTGCAAAGGCAAGAGGACATCTTAATATTCTCTCCGCAGCAGGCGCCTCCACCATAGAGGATGTTATCTCAGCAAGAGGCGGTGAAGTTTGGTTTCAACTTTATGCTACCTCAAGCCTTGATGTAGCAAAAAGTGTGGTTCGTAGAGTCGAGAGAGCAGGTTGCCCTGTTTTGGAGGTAACAATTGACCGAAATGGGGGTAGAAATCAAGAGACATTTCAAAGACTCAAGCGCATGGATCCCCGAACTTGTTCGGCCTGTCACATAGATGGCCCAGGTAGTATCAAGGAACGTCCTAATTACGACGGAATAGATATTAGTAAAATGAAAAGTGGTCAATCCGCAAATATGACTTGGGATTTTGTAAAGCAAATGCGGGATACAACTAAGATGAAAATCATTTTAAAAGGCATTCTGACTGAGGAGGACGCTTTGCTCTGCCTCAAATACGGCGTAGACGGAGTTCACGTCTCCAACCACGGCGGGCGTAGTGAGGATACGGGGCGTGGGGCCATTGAGTGCTTACCTGAAATCGCAAAAGCAATCAATAAACGAGTACCTATACTGTTTGATAGCGGGATCAGACGTGGCTCGGATATCTTCAAAGCCTTAACGTTAGGCGCCGACGCTGTTTGTGTTGGTCGTCCATATCTTTGGGGTCTAGGTGCCTTTGGTCAGCCTGGGGTTGAGCGAGTTCTGACTCTACTTCAGGAGGAGCTATCAGGAACAATGAAACAGATGGGCACGGCTTCAATTGCAGATATTAGACCCGAGATGGTCTACCGGAGTTGAAAACTTTTTAAGTTTTAGTTAAAGCCGAAAAGTATAAGGGCTGCGTCTGCGCTGGATAGACAACTAGAAAGGGTACCAACCAACAGCGCTCTCCCCCCAAGCGATATAACTTCATCGCGCCTTGTCGGCGCCATTGCGCCCAAACCAGCGATGACTATACCTAAACTTCCGAAATTTGCAAATCCACACAATAGGTAAGTCATCAATACTCTACTCTTATCACTCATTACCTCTAATGGCAATTTACTAAAATCAAGATAAGCAATAAATTCATTTAGCACCAGCTTAGTTCCCAATAGTTGCCCAACTATTTGAGTGTCTCCCCACTCAATCCCCAAACTCCAAGCCAAAGGCTGCATAACAATACCAACGAGACTTTGAAGTGACACGGGTGAGGGTAACCAAAAGGTTAACAAACTCAGAAGGCTATTGGCAAGAGACACCAAGGCTATCAAGACAATGAGCATTGCTAGTACGTTTGCCAACAACTTCAATCCCTGCAGTGTGCCAGTACTTATCGCATCCATAAGACCGTTGTAATGTAGTTGCAATTTAATTGATTTAGCATCTAAATCATGAGGGCTTTTAAGGAGTGGTACAACCAACAAGCTAAGCATCACTGAGATTGGTGCACTAATGATTGATCCGACCAAAAGATGCCCTATTGCTCCAGGCACAACGGATTTTAGAAAACTCGCATACAAAACTAAGACAGTACCTGATAAGGTTGCCATACCAGAGCTCATCACAATTAAAAGCTCAGAACGAGTGAGATTCTTTAAATAAGGATTAATAAGGAGTGGCGCCTCCACCATGCCAACAAAGACAGTTGCAATCGTTGCAAAGCTACAAGCCCCACCAATTTTAAAAAGTCTACCTAAAATCCAGGCAAAGGCGCCGACCACTTTAGGCAGTATCTGCCAGTAATACAAGACTGCTGATAATGCACTGAATACCAAAATCATGGGTAAGGCTTGTAAACCAAGAATAAATACGTGTTCGGGAGCAGTTACATCAAACGGTAAGCCGCCCCCGCCCAAATATCCAAAGACAGTAGAGGTCCCTGCTCTTGTGGCATCTTGAACAGCAAGAACCCCACGATTTAAATAAACAAAAATATCTTGAAATAAGTCCACCTTTAAAAGGACTAGCGCGAGTAAGAACTGGAAAACTAAGCCCTTTACCAAATTAATCCATGAGATTGCACGCTTATTTTCTGAAACTGTGTATGTGATAAAAATGATGCAAGCTACGCCGAGTAAGGGGCGTACGCAATCTATTTGTAAGTCGTTCATCGTCCTGAACTCTGGCTCAAAGGTGTCGTGAGTAGCACTTCTTCTAAATGTTTTTTCCACAATTTAGCAAGACCTACTGTCCCGTGTCCTAGGGTTTGCTCGCTTGAGGGAATTAATACATAACTTGCATTTGAAATTCTTTTAAGCTCCCTTTCCATTACACCCAGAACAGTTGGGTTTCTCTCATCATCAGCTGAGTTAATGGCCAGCACTTTTGCCCTAATCTTCTCCAAGTCCTTTGAAGGATTAAAGTTCTGGGACGATTCCCACTTGTACAGCAGATCGTTGGCATCGCCATCGTTCCAGTCCCGTGTTACCTGATCAACAAACGCATCTGCCCTCTCCCTGGTGGACCCTTTGGACTGAAGAGCCTGGGTGCCGCCGTTGGTGGCAATGCTAAAAAAGACGGATGCACGTCTCACGCCCTCGGGCTGTCTCGTATATTCACCTTGGTGCCAATCAGGGTCGTTTCTAATTGCATCAATTAACATCCTCCTCAGCATCCAATTGCGTCCTGACATCTCAATTGGCATTGCCGCCATTGGGACCAAAACATCCATGTAGTCGGGGTATTCAATCCCCCATAACCAAGTTTGCATGCCCCCCATAGAGTTCCCTAATATAAGTCGCAGATGTTGAACAACTAACCCATTTCGAACCATTTGATACTGAGCATGTACAACATCCAAATAATCAAAATGAGGGAACTTCATACGAAGACCATCGGATGGCTTACTAGAGCCACCTGCACCAATGGAGTCAGGCAAAATAATGAAATATTTAGTTGCATCTAAAGGCTGACCTGGGCCAAAGAGTTCGCCTCCCAAAGCAGGTACCATAAAAGATTGACTAGAGGATGTAGTGCCGTGCAAAAGAACTACGGGTACACCCCTTGGGTCACCAATGGTTTGGTATCCGATTTTGAGTTCCGGCAACACCTCTCCTGAACGGAATTTAAAGTCTTTAAGGACCCAAACACCTTTTACTGGCTGTGGATAAGCTTGAGCAAAAGCAACATTGCATAATCCGAAAATTAGAAGCACGACCAAATTAATTAAATTAAAAACGGAGTACCTTAGTTGAAGATAACGCATATTAGTATTCAGGAGTTAATGAGTTAACGAGTTAAGGAGTTGATGAAGTGAATATTTTAAGTAACTCGTATCAGATTTTAAGTGGATCTTGTGTATTAGCAAATACCCTTGTTGAAGCCTTTTGACAGCTGTTTTCCAAGAGTTAGGCCTTAAAACAAACGATAATTAATGAAGCTTTAATTAGGCTCTTTTTGTATTTTATTTTCCTTTGCTCAGCTTTAAAAAACTCTAGGCCAAGCCTCATTTTCATTCCACATTAATCTCTCTTATGAAACTATTCTTCTCCTCAACCTCCCCCTACGTGCGTAAAGTCATGATCTGCGCTCACGAGCTTGGACTATCTGATCAGATTGAATTACTGCCAGCAAAAGCTAGTCCAGTGCTTAGAGATCAAAGCATAGTGGCTAAGAACCCCTTGGGTAAAGTGCCGACGCTTCTTACCAAAGAGGGGCATTCTCTATACGATAGTCGTGTCATCTGTGAATACTTGAATGATATCGCCTCTGGGAGTTTATTCCCCTCAAACGGCAGCCTGAAATGGGAGGCGATCACAATGCAAGCCCTAGGAGATGGATTACTTGACGCTGCTCTTCTTGCAAGATACGAGACTTTTTTACGGCCTAAGGAGTTGTGCTGGAATGAATGGGTCAGTGGTCAAATGGAGAAAATTCAATCGGCCCTAACCAGCTTTGAATTAACGCCTCTTACTGACAATTTTCACATAGGCCAAATAACGCTAGCTTGTTCACTTGGTTATTTAGATCTCCGCTATGACCATTTAAACTGGCGTGACTCACATCCTAAGTTAAAGAAATGGTTTGAAGAGATCTCCAAGCGTGAATCTGTCAAGAAAGAATGGGCTTTACCTGCATAAAAAATTAAAGAGTATGAATATAAACATCAATCAAGGTGGAATTGGCGCACAAGTATTAGGTTTTGATCTATCTCGCCAAATGAGTGAGGAAGAATATAAACAAATTGAGATAGCTCTTGGTACTCATAGTGTTTTGTGCTTTCCAAATCAACGCCTTGATTCCACACAATTAAAAGGGTTTGCAGAGCGCTTTGGCACTCTTGAGATAAATGTAGCAAACATGTACCAAGACGTTATTCACCCGGAAGTTATGATTTTGTCCAATAAGGTGGATGATAGTGGCAAACCACTGGGTTTAAAGGATGCGGGGCAAGATTGGCATACCGATATGTCCTATAGCAAAGATATTGCCTTTGCAAACGTACTTTACGGAGTGGAGATACCACACCGAGAGGGTAAACCGCTTGGGAACACAGCTTTTTGCAGTACTAGGAAAGCTTTTGAGGCGATCCCCCAAGATCTGAAAGATCAACTTAAAGGGATGACGGTTACACATGATTTCGCGAAATTTTGGGACAACATGCGAAAACGTCCTGGTAGCCTTCGCTCCGAATTAAGCGCTGCACAACGCGCAGCTAAGCCTCCAGTCAGTCACCCCATATTTTTAAAACATCCTATTACTGGCGATCATGTACTTTATGCAAACCCTGGTTACGCAGTTCGTATAAACGAGCTCAGTGAACAAGAGAGCGACCGGATTTTAGAATTACTTTTTGAGCTCCAACTTAGAGCAGAGTTTCAGTACCAACACCGTTGGCGAGTTGGGGATGTATTGATGTGGGACAACATCAGCACGCTTCATAATGCAGTTGCTGATTACAACTCCGACGAACATCGCTACATAATGCGTTGTCAAGTTATGGCGGACCTCTATTTCCCCAACGGAACCAATACCAGAAAATAAGCCGAAGATTTGAAAAAAAGTAGTTTTAAAAAGTACTTACTTATCTTTAAAGTCTAAATGGAGTCAGCTGAAATAATATTCTTAATAAAAATATTATTTCTCATCATTCGTATTAAATATTTTCATCATTAGCTTGGAAAAAATTTATGAAGCCTCAGTTAAACCGAATATTAGTTTTACTTGTCCTTACTTGCTCAAGTCTATCGATTTCCAAATTAACCCAAGGTGCTGATCTCTACCCCAATCATCCGATTCGATTGGTAGTGGGATTCGCTGCTGGTGGGCCAACTGATGTGATTGCTCGAGTACTAGCCAAGGATATGTCAGAAACTTTAGGTCAGCCTGTGGTAGTCGATAACAAGGCAGGGGCTAGCGCAATGATCGCGACGCGAGAAGTTAAAAGCGCCCTGCCTGATGGATATACCTTGCTGTTTTCATCCCTTGGTATGAATGTAAATCCTATTTTGCTTGGAGAGGCAGCGGGTTACAACCCAAAAACTGATTTTGCGCCAATTTCTAACGCCGCTAACTTACCCCTGGTCGCTGTGACTGCTTACAACTCTCCTTTTCATTCAATGCAGGATTTATTAACTGCTGCTAAATCTAAACCCGAGGCTGTAAGCTTTGCATCCTCGGGTAGCGGAGGGTCCGGGCACTTATCTGCCGAGTTACTCGCGACTCTGATCAAACAAAAAATGCTTCACATACCTTACAAAGGTAATGGACCTGCTCTACTTGAGGTCATGTCAGGTCGAGTTGACTTTATGTTCTATCCCATCATTGGTATTGCGGACAATGTGGCTGCTAAGCGGGTCAATATTTTGGCAGTTGGAACAGCAAAACGCTTACCCCAATTTGCAGATAAACCCACCATGTCTGAGATCGGATTCCCTGGATTTGAGGAAACTGCACCATGGGTTGGAATGCTTGCCCCTGCGAAAACGCCCGCTCCAATTATTGAAAAGTTATACACATCGATGAACAAAGCTTTAGCCAAACCAGATGTTCGCGCTCAGTTAGAGAAACTTGGTGCAGTAGTAGTTGGTGATACTCCAACTGAGTTTCAAGCTTTCTTAAAACGTGATTATGAGAGGTGGGAAAACGTAATTAAATCCGCCGGAGTTAAAGCAGACTTAAATTAACAACAATAACTATGAGTTCTCATTTAAACGCAGTTTCCATTGAGGATTTGCGACTCAAAGCAAAACGAAAACTACCGCGTTGCATATTTGACTTCTATGACGGTGGTGCAGAAGACGAGCTCACACTCAATGCCAATAGGCAAAGCTTTCAAAACGTGATGCTCACTCCTCGTATCTTAAGGGGAGTTGACAAAGTCGATACGCGCGTTGATATGCTAGGTGAAACCTGTGGCTTACCAATTGCAATTGCACCTACCGGTGCACTGGGCTACGGCAAACACGGGGCTGACTTAGCGATCGCAAAAGCAGCTGCAGCAAAGGGTCTCATCTACACGCTCTCAAGCTCCGCCACAACCTCTATTGAACATATTGCGCGGGAGGCTCCTGGGAGACACTGGTTCCAGGCTTACATCCTAAAGAATAAAGATTTCTTTTACTCACTCATAGATAGAGCGCAAGCCGCTGAGTATGAGGGATTAATGATTACTGTAGATCTACCCGTTGGTGGTAAACGCGAGCGAGATAACAAAAATAAATTTGCTATCCCCTTTAAACTCAATTCGCGAGTTGCCCTTGACTTTCTTGCTCACCCGTTTTGGCTAGGCGAACTTATTTATAACGGGATGCCTGTTCTTGAGAACATGGTGGGACTTGAGGGGCAAAACAGAGGAATCAATCACCTTGCCTCCTCTGTTGGTCGCAACTATGATCCTGCGTTTAATTGGGATGATTTAAAACGTATTAGAGATTACTGGCACAAAAAACTAATTATTAAAGGTGTTATGCACCCAGAGGATGCCGTTCGACTGATGGAGATGGGCTGTGACGCCGTAGTAGTCTCAAACCACGGCGGACGCCAACTCGATACTGCAAACTCCACACTAAGTGCCCTCCCTACTATAGTAAAAGCCATTGACGGTAAAATTCCAGTCCTATTAGACGGAGGTATCCGCAGGGGCAGTGATATCTTAAAGGCTATTGCCTTAGGCGCAAACGGCGTACTGACAGGTCGCGCAACGCTCTTTGGAGCGATAAGCTCCGGGCAGCCCGGTGCAACGCACGCTTTGAACATTCTCCAAGAGGAGCTGGTCAGGACTATGCAACTTTGTGGTGTGTCGGAAATTAATCAAATTACACCAGAATTACTTTTTAATTGAGAGAAAAAAATGAAGTGGTTGCGTTACTCAGTCAATGAACAGATTTTTACAGGTTATTTAAAAAATAATATCCTTCATGCAATTGACGGAGCTCCATGGGATAGGTGGCAAGAGTTAGGACTAAAGCACAGAATTGACAATGTAAAAATTGAAACGCCAGTTATTCCTCCTACCTTTTACGCAGCAGGTCTGAACTACGTTAAACACATCAACGAGGTTGCGCATTCAAGGGGCGAGACTCCCGTTATTCCCGGCGCGGCTGATATCGGGTACCGCGCGGTTAATGCACTGATTGCGCACGGCGACGAAGTCATTATTCCCAAAGATGCTGGTGAGAAAATTCACTATGAAGCAGAATTAGTAGCTGTAATTGGCAAAAAGGTTAAAAATATCTCAGAAAAAGACGCTCATTCCTGCATTTTTGGCTACACCATCGGAAATGATGTCAGCGAACGAGATTGGCAAAAATCTGATAGAACATTTTTTAGATCAAAGAATACAGACACCTTCAAGCCAATGGGGCCATGGATAGATACTGAATTTAATATCAAAGAGGCGCTCACACGCGTCAATGTTAACGGTATCCAAACAATAGAGTTCGAAACCCAGGCTATGCTCTTTAGCATAGCAACCTTTATCAGCAGAACCTCTCAATACGCAACACTTTATCCAGGCGACGTTTTTTGGATGGGTACCGACGGCACCTCTCCTAATATAAAGGATGGAGATACGGTTGAAATAGAGATAACGGGACTAGGAAAACTAAGCAACAAATTTGTACGTGAATCATAATTTCACTCTAATCTCTCGGTAAAGTCGCTCCCTTAGATTAATATGAATATGATTTCCAAAGTAAACTTCCCTAGCACCTTGACTAATCATAATTAAATTTCTGTGATCCGCTAACTGCTCAAGCTTAGAAAACGATCTATTGAGTTCAGTGGTATTTTCTAGGTCGCCGTTCTTATTGATCAATCTAATTATGTTGGGCTCTATTACCAGTTTTTCGTAATCATTGGCATGCTTAGCGTTATATAGAAACGCTAGAAATAAAACAAGAATTTCTAGAAAACAATAGGGAAGTATCAAAGTTGCTCCCATGACATAAAAAGACACACCTATGGTCAGAGAAATTATGGCTAGCAGGAGAAAAATTCCTGCTAACTGATAAGGTGATATTGAGCAGTTTCTTTTTAAAAACCACTCCCAACCATTATCGACTCGTTGAGCAAATACACTGTTTGCCATATCTAAAACACCTAAGCTTATGTACCTTTATACTACCGCAATGAAAAAAATTTATATTTTCTTTATAAGCTCAATATTTTGCTACCAATTGGTTTTTGCAGACGTTCAAGTTGGTCAGATAGCCCCAAATATTGAAGGCAAATTGATCGACGGGCAGTCCTACTCCCTGAACGCTTACAGAGGAAAGGTCGTTCTAATTAATTTTTGGGCAAGTTGGTGTGAGCCGTGCAAAGAGGAGATGCCTCAAATTGAAGAGTATTTACTAAAAAATAGATCCAAAGGATTTGAAGTAATTGCCATCAATCTTGACAAATCCTCAAGCATTGAATCAGCTAAGAAAATCATGAAAAATTACTCTTTTCGTTTTGCTCTTAAAAATGATTCACATTTCTCTGAGTTTGGCTACATTTGGCGAGTACCGAGCACCTTTATTGTTGATCAGAGGGGGATCGTCCGCAAAAATGGACTAACTGGGGATCCTAAAGTGAATATCCAGCTGCTTGAGGAAACGGTCTCTCCCCTTCTTTCTTCTCAATAATTAAAAATGCAACCTAACACCCACAGATCCAATGAAAGTGGGAGCAATTTGAATCCCGTTAAGATTTTGATAGATAGGCAACTGCACATTGGCGTAAAACTGTGAAGACTCATTTGCAGAATACAAAACGCCAGGGGTCACATAAAGCAAGGCGCCTCCTGTAGACCAAGTATCAGCCGCATTTCCACTATCAGTTCTCTTATCAATGAAGTTAAATTGAAGCATCGGCGTCCACCTATCAAAACCTTGGTAATTGATTCCTCCGTTCATATTTAGACTGTTACCAGGTCGGTAAGAACCGTATGGACCACCATTAGGAACTTGTAGGGCATCGATATTTGTTGGCGTGCTTTTGGGGGCAACTGTTGCTTGAAATTGAAGGTTAGCAAAGTAACCCCAATTCTCTGTGGCCTGAATATGACCAAATCTGTAAATTCCGGCAATTAAATCCGTTGAACCCGTGCCTAACTGAAGCCCTGGGTCAACGGCCGTTATTTGCCCGTTACCTATCAAAACACCCGTTTGCGCATTGTTTCCAGTTGGAAGCTTTAAGCCAAACTGTAAACCCCAATTCTTTTGCTCAGAAAAACCGAAATAACGACCAATTACTTTTACATCTCCCAAACCAGTTGTTTGAGACTTATAACCTTGTGCGCCCCCACTTGGCCAACCATCTACACCGTATGTCATATGCTCACGCTGTATAAACGGTAATACGACAGTTACACCCCAAGTCTCACCGTTGTTGTAGTCTAAAGATGAGGTTAAGTAATTATTACGAGTGTAGCCCTCCACCTCGGCGTGTCCTCCTGCTTGAGGATTATTAATGTTTTGAGCAATAGATGGTGAAATGGTATTGGTACCTGAACGAAGCTGATTTTGATTTAAATAATCATATCGAACATCAAAGGTCCACCCCGAATTGGAACCCATCCCTTGAGCCCACAAATCTGAGTTGACACTACAACCGCAACTCGCACACGCAAATACACCTGCTGAGGTGCTAAAAGAGAATAAAGTGATAAATAGTTTAGTTTTGAATTTCATTTACGTATCCGTTAATATTTAATTTTTATATCTGAAAAAATTTCACTTGTGAAAATTCATCCCTAAAGAGATGAGTAAATCAAATCACGTGAAATCTGTTGAGGATCCGGGTCTTAGACAACTGAGCTTCTACGACTGAGCTTGCTGAGACCGTAATACAACCCAACTGAATAATCAGGAGAGAAACGGCTTTTACAAAGCCACGCCTTATTCCTAGTTGGAAGTAAAAATTCCTCATCATATTTCTTGGAATTTTCTTGTACATAGACAAGAATTCAAAAGCAGCGATACGGCAAAACCGAACACTGATCTTTTTTCTAAGAAATTAAGGGAGGAGCTCTAGAGGGAAGAGTTAACCAAGCAAATAGTGGCTTGGGGGATTTATAAAAAAGCTGTGGGAATAAATTAGTGGGTTGCGATAGCTCAAAGTTAAGGGATGTGTTCAAAGGTAAAACATAATTACCCTGCAGAGTGCAGTATGGGCAGTGATCATCCATCCACAATTGATTTTGATTCCCCTGATCGACTGACTTTGATGGATCGCTTTGTTCAGGCACAACTGAGACCGAGTGCAAGCCGCTAACTGAACACACATAATCAAAGGGATTGAGAGTTGATTTCTTTGGCGCCATTGCCTGAGAAATTAAAGGCGCAAGAGAGCTCATCGCTACTGCGATGATAGCAATCCAATGTATTAAAGGGGTGCCCCGCTTGGTTCTCATGCAACTCATTATAACTTGCAAGAAATCTACTGCATCAACTTGGTTGGGACTTCTGCCAACATCAAGAAGAATGAGGCGCTAATTCAATAAAAATTGAATTAGCCCATATGAAGACCACCATTACATGCAAACTCAGCCCCCGTTGTAAACCCAGATTCTTCGCCTGCGAGCCAGCCGACAATAGAGGCAATTTCATCGGGAGTTCCAAGACGCTTGACTGGAATAGTATTTACGATTTTCTCAATAATCTCAGGCTTTATCGCTTTAACCATATCAGTGCCAATATAGCCTGGGCTAACGGTATTTACAGTTACTCCTTTATTAGCCATTTCCTGGGCCAAAGCCATACTAAATCCGTGCATACCCGCCTTAGCTGCAGAGTAATTGGTCTGTCCGGACTGCCCCTTCGCACCGTTTACAGAGCTAATCTGAATGATACGTCCCCACCCGCGCTCAACCATATCGCCCACGACTTGCTTAGTTACGTTAAACATTGAGTTCAAATTGGTATCGATCACTGCATCCCAGTCATCGCGGGTCATCTTTAAAAACATTCGGTCTCTTGTGATGCCAGCATTATTTACGAGCACATCGATTGGTCCGTGTTCAGTCTTTGCTTTCGTAAAAGCTTCTACTGTTGATTCCCACGAGCTAACGTTACCAACTGATGTGTAAAAAGTAAACCCAAGCGCCTTTTGCTCATCGATCCACTTTGTAAAGTCCCGGGTCGGGCCGCACCCAGCGATCACCGTAAATCCAAGTTTATGCAGGCGTTGACAAATAGCGGTTCCGATACCACCCATACCTCCAGTTACATAAGCTACTTTTTTAGTCATTTTTGTCTCCCTTTATATTTAAATATTTTATTTATCACATGATTAGTAGATCAACGCTCAAGAGTTAACGACACGCCCATACCACCCCCAATACACAGTGCAGCCAGGCCCTTTTTAGCATTCGTTCTTTGCATTTCATGCAAAAGAGACACTAAGATGCGACAACCCGACGCACCAATTGGGTGACCAATTGCAATAGCTCCTCCGTTCACATTGACCTTTGCAGGATCAATGCCAAGTTCTTGGTTGACGGCGCAGGCCTGAGCAGCAAATGCCTCATTGAGCTCAAATAAATCGATATCACTAGACTTCCAACCCGCTCTCTCAAGCGCTTTTCGGGACGCAGAAACGGGACCAAGTCCCATCAAAGCTGGATCTAGACCTGTTGTTGCAAAGGAGGCGATTCTGGCCAAAGGCGAAAGGCCTAATGAGGCCGCTTTCTTGGCGGACATTACAAGCACAGCAGCTGCCCCGTCATTAATGCCGGAGGCATTGCCCGCTGTTACAGATCCGGCCTTATCAAATGCTGGCCTTAGGCCTGCCAGTGCCTCTGCGGTCGTTTTCTTATTGATGTATTCGTCATGATTAAAGACGACTGGATCACCCTTTCGCTGCGGTATGGAGACCGAAACAATCTCATCCTTAAACTTGCCAGCGTCTTGAGCTGCACTCGCTTTTTGCTGACTTGCTAGCGCAAGCGCATCTTGCATCTCACGGGAGATTTTATTGGCCTTGGCAACATTCTCTGCGGTAATACCCATGTGATACTGGTTGTAAACGTCCCACAGTCCATCAACGATCATAGAGTCAATCATTTTCCAATCGCCCATACGCTGACCTTCTCTTGATCCCATTAACAAATGGGGAGATGCGCTCATGTTTTCCTGACCACCGGCGATGACAATCTCACTATCCCCGTAGGCTATCGCCTGAGCCGCTAGCATGACGGACTTCAAGCCAGAACCACAAACAGCATTAATTGTGAGCCCAGGAATTGACTGCGCAAGACCTGCTTTCAAAAGCGCTTGTCGTGCAGGGTTTTGGCCCGCACCGGCCGCAAGCACTTGCCCCAAAATTACCTCGCCAACGGAATTAGGATCTACTTTCGCGCGGGCTAAAACTTCCCTAATCACTATAGACCCTAGCTCCGGAGCAGCTACTTTTGCTAATGAGCCCCCGAACTTACCGACCGCTGTACGGGCTGCTGAAACGATGACGATATCTTCCATTTTTTTCTCCAATAACATTTGAATGATGATAAAAATTAGGCTTTGACTTTTACATACCTGCCCGGTGCGGGCTCTATGACCTTGTATTTGCCTCTTCCTGCAACCTTTGGAGCAGGAGTCTTTTTGCCTGAATGTTTTGAGAGCCACTGTGACCAATCAGTCCACCAACTTCCCGAATGTTCTGTTGCGCTTTTAATCCAAGTGTCCACGGATGCTGGAAATTTATTCTCAGGCCCAATCCAGTGACTACGCTTACCCGATGCAGGAGGATTAATCACACCTGCAATATGCCCGGACGCGCCCATCACGAAACGTTTTTTTCCTTTAAAAACTTGAGTCGAAGCATATGAGGCATCAATCGGAACTATATGGTCTTCTTTGGATCCATAAATGTAGAACGGCACTTTGATCGTATTCAAATCAATTGGTATGTCGCAAATCTTTGCCACTCCTGGCTTGATTAAATTATTCTCTAAATAGGTATTTCGCAAATACCAAGCATACATTGGACCAGGTAAGTTAGTTGCATCACTATTCCAGTAAAGCAAATCAAAGGGTGGAGGCGTCTCACCCTTTAAATAGTTACCAACAACATAGTTCCAAACCAAATCGTTTGGTCTGAGAAAACTAAAGGTCGAAGCCATGTCTCGACCAGACATTAAACCTCCATTAGCAAATTGAGTTTCTCGGTACTTTACAAAAGCTTCATCAATAAACACATCCAATACGCCGGAGTGTGTAAAGTCAACTAGAGTTGTTAAAAGGGTTGCACTTGCCACACTATTTTCATCTCTTGCAGCCTCTACAGCCAAAGCACTAGTCAATAAGGTACCTCCCACGCAAAAACCAAGAGTGTTGATTTGCTCTACATTGACAATATCTTTAACGACCTGAATTGCTTTGAGGGTCCCTTTTTCCACAAAATCATCCCAACTCGCCTGAGCTAGTTCTTGATGAGGGTTAGCCCAACTCACAATGAAAGTTCTGAATCCTTGATCAGAGCAATATTTAACAAAGGAGTTTTTAGGCTGTAAATCTAATATGTAGAACTTGTTAATGCACGGTGGTATTAAAAGCAAGGGGACTTCGTAGACCTGAGCAGTTAATGGTTTGTATTCAATCAGTTGAAAAAATTCATTTTCAAAAACCACTGAGCCCTCAGTTGTTGCTACGTTCTCGCCAACCGTAAACAAACTCTCGTCCGTCATGGAAACATGACCTTGAGACATGTCGTGCAAAAGATTTTGTATACCTTTAGTTAGACTCTCACCCTTGGTATCAATAATTTTTTGCTGAGCTTCAGCATTAAAAGCCAAATAGTTGCTTGGAGCGGTGGCGGCGGCGAGTTGTTCAACAGAATATTTAATACGGGCCTGGGTCTTTGCATCAGCGTGCAAAGCTTCAGTCATTGCCATTAAAGTTTTTGTATTGAGTAAATAAAGGGCAGCAGAGAAGGAGGCTACAGGGTTTTGCTCCCAAGCGGGCCCCTTAAATCTTTTATCATCTATTACGGTGTCACTCACTAAGCCTTGATTCCACAGGTGAGTAGCTTGCTCAATGTACTCGTTTTGAATGGCAAGTAATTTTTCGCTATCAAAACTAATCTGAGGAACACTAGCGTCTGGCAATTCTATTTTCTTGAAACTCTCAAGCGCTTTATTCCAGCCCTCTACGAAAAGTAAAGGATCAGGCATTGGGAACTCGTTTTGAGCTGCCTTCTTTGGTTTTTGAGTAGACTTCTGGGCTGAACTTCGTGGCATTAAAAAACTCCGGGAAATCTTCAATCTAAACACAGTATCGCAGTTTTAACCCTAAATTACTCAAAAAAATGACTCTGAGGGTAAACTACTACCTATGTATCTTGTACTCATTGGATGGTTCTACGTTGCGTTTATGATGGCTGTTGCTGAGGCTACCAACAGCAACGGCACTTTGCTGGGTGCTTTTTTCACCTTTCTAATCTACGGAGTAGTACCTATCACCATCGTAGGATATATCCTAGGAACCTCTGCCCGGCGAAAAGCTAGAGAAAAAGCTGAATCCCTTGATCTCGATCAAAAAAAATAATCAAATAAATCCGGGCAATTCATTAATCAGGTCAACCATATGCTGGCAGCCATCCGTCCGCTAACTTTATCGCGTCGATGGGAGAAAAATAGTTCAGCTTGTTTGAAAGTGCACCAGTTTTGCCCTTCTAAGCCTAAGTCATTGCCCAAGACGATTGTCACCCCCTCCTGCAAAAGTTTCAGCCTAGCCAGGCCTGCCAAATTAGCAAGCCATTTCCTCTGCCCGCGGCTTATGCCTAAAGACTTGAAGTGTGCTGCAGCACCTGGCAGGGATGCAAACGCCTCTTTGACCTCTTCCCCAACCTCAAAGTGTTCTGGCCCAATACAAGGTCCCAACCAGGCGATCCAATGAGTGTTTGAGCTCCCAGTTTTGAGAACGTGGGGTCTTGCACTAATCATCAAATTTTCAACAACACCGCGCCCCTGTGAGCATCCCAAACCGGCTAAACCACGCCAACCCGCGTGTGCAGCCCCAACTAGCGTTCCCTCAGTATTAGTTAAAAGAATGGGTAGACAGTCAGCGACCATTATGGTGCAAGCTACTTCCCTGTGGGTGCTAAAACATACATCAGCGATTATTCCGTCTGGCGTTGAAGGCTCAAGCTGGACGACATCTGAGCCGTGCACTTGTTTTAGGAAAACCGGGCGATTCTTGGTAATTCCCTTTAAATACTGACGATTCTTTTGGACCGATAAAGGGTTGTCCCCAACGTGATCGCCCAGATTCAAGCTCTCGTAGGGGGGGACCGAGCAACCACCTTGACGAGTACTCATATGCATACGAACGTTTGGCGGCCACTTCGGGTGTAAAGGCTTTAATAATTCCAAGATGTGATTTGGGGATGTAATTTTTTGCACGGTCCTTTGTTCTCTGTCCAAATTTTCAATATGCTATTGCACGACTAACCCAAAAAACCATCTAATGCATCTACACTCTATCATATGGGATTTGATACGATTCCCGCATTTTTAGTATTAACAATAGAAGAGTTCTCTTATGAGTTATGTTTTCACGCCTCCCAAAGTAGTCTCGGTTCCCGTAACTGGTAGTCATCTTCAATATCCCGTTCACAGAATTTATTGTGTTGGTAGAAATTATGAGGAGCACGCAAAAGAGATGGGATATACAGGGCGTGAGCCCCCATTTTTCTTTCTAAAACCAGCTGACTCCATTGTTTTTGTTCCATCCGGGGAAATTGGGAACTTGCCCTACCCCAGTTTAACCAAAAACTTTCATCATGAAGTTGAACTCGTAGTAGCAATTGGTAAGGCTGGAAAAAATATTCTCGCCAAAGACGCACACTCCTATATTTACGGTTACGCACTTGGTCTAGACATGACTAGACGTGACTTGCAAGGAGAGATGAAGAAACAGGGTAGACCTTGGTGTATAGGTAAGGGCTTTGATCACAGCGCCCCCATAGGTCCAATTACGGTAGCCTCTGAGTTACCCAATATTGAGAGTGCAACCATTGAGCTATTGGTTGACGGCAATGTTCGCCAAACAAGCACCATTCAAAAGCTAATTTGGAATATTGGTGAAGTTATAGAGCATTTGTCTGCAGCATGGGAGTTACAGCCAGGGGACTTAATATACACAGGCACTCCAGAGGGAGTAGCTGCTGTAGAAAGTGGAAATTTAATGGTTGCTAGACTCTCTGGCCTGCCTGACTTAAAGATTAAAGTCGCATGAGCTCGACCCGCAGCCCTGTTAAATTTTGTAGAAACTGCGGGACTGCAGTTGTAAACAAAGTTCCAGATGATGGGGATACAAAAATTCGAGCTGTTTGCCCCAGTTGCAACACGATTCATTACGAAAACCCACTAAATGTGGTGGGTACCATACCCATTTGGGAGGGCAAAGTGCTTCTTTGCAAGCGCAACATTGAGCCAAGGCACGGAAAATGGACACTCCCTGCGGGCTTTCTTGAAATTGGTGAAAGCTTGGCCGCGGGGGCGGCGAGAGAGACGGATGAAGAAGCCGGAGCAAAGTTTGAACTGGAGGATCTTTTTGCAATTATGAGTGTCCCCAAGGTTGGACAAGTTCATATTTTTTACAGAGCTCGTTTGTTGAGCGATATTTTCAACCCTGGTTTTGAAACACTAGAGGCAAGACTCTTTGAAGAGCATGAGATACCCTGGGAAGAGATTGCATTCAAAACAGTTAAGGAGACGCTGACTCATTACTTCAATGACCGCAGAGATGGTCACTTTAAATTACATCAAATAGATATTACTTAGAACATTTATTCCAACTCACTGCTGAACCAGCGTGTTATCCGCGGAAATCTGAGCTCCCTTCTGAAGACCTATTGAGTTGGCCAAGTAATTGAATTGAGTGTCTTATAGGTCCTAGGGTCCTAAAGGTCCTCAAGATCCTACAGCGGGTACAGGGTGCATACGTCTTACGAGCTCACAGAGTTTAGGTTTAGATTTGGGGAGAATTAATTAAGGCAGCGTGTCGCTCTCAGCAATACTAATTTGTAAGCTTTGATTATTAAACCGCTTTCCAAAAATGGCAAATCGAAGAAACAATCTCAAAACATAGGGCGCAAGAATTACTTTTTGCGCCCTTTTTAAATTGAATTGCAATCCACCTGAGCAAAGTGCAGGCCTTGATTTAGCGGACAACCCTTGTCTTACCCCTTGGAGAGCTGAGCACTCGAACTGTTTCACCTGGGTTCAAAGGACCAGTCTCCTTACTGATTTCTTGAGCGACGGAAATCAGTGAGTTATCCTCCAGCCTAATCGTTAACTCTTGCCCCTCAACAGTATTGAGGTCTTTTTCAAGCATTGTTCCCCCTACCCCACCTGCTACAACCCCTGCTATGGTGCCAAGCACAGATCCGTTGCCTCGGCCAATTTCAGACCCGACAACGCCTCCTGCGGCCGCTCCAGCCATTGAACCTAGACCCGTCGAACGAACTGAGATTTTGATGGGTCTAACGCTCTCAATTCGACCCATTCTGACGATTTGAGCCTGTCCAACTTCTGCGTCGTTGTAAGTCGATCCAGTCATGGTTTGAGATGCACAACCAACCAGTAGCGTTAAAGCGGTAGCACTCAATAAATGAATGATTTTTTTCATAATGTCTCCTAAACAATCTGTTTTACATCTTATTGTATTGGCTAGTTTATGTACTAATATTAACGTTGGGCAAAAGCCTGTAAATTCCGATTTAACTTACAGTCTTTAGATAGTGCCATTTGAGGAAAAATCAACAGCCCATTTGTAAAAGTGAATTCTTGCAACTCCATCAAGAACTTTGTAGAAGTACCTAACTCAGTTGGAATGTGCCCACCGTCAACATAAGGATCACTAATCCTTTGTTTAAGGCCGGACAATCGGGTACAGTAGAGACAGCATCTTAAAAAAACAAAAATTAATACGAAAGAATTAAAATGAAAGTTCTTGTTCTCAACGGAATCAATTTGAATATGTTCGGCAAACGAGATCCTGCGCATTACGGCACAGCGACCTTAGAGCAGATCGACACTAGCATTCAAAATCTTGCCAAAGAGCTTGGTGTAGAGGTGGAATGTTTTCAGTCAAACTTTGAAGGGGAGATGGTGGAGCGAATCCACAAAGCACATGCACAATCCGTTGACTCAGTGTTGATTAATGCAGGAGCTTGGACGCATTACAGCTACGGTATAAGAGACGCCTTGGCTATTCTTAAATGCCCCATCATTGAGGTTCACATGTCCAACATTCATGCAAGAGAAGAATTTAGACATCACTCCGTTTTGGCGGAAATCGTTTTAGGGCAGATTTGCGGATTTGGTACTGAGAGTTATCTACTAGCACTTAGAGCAGCAGTAGCTGCAGTTAAAAAAGCGTAGTTGTCAACTAGAACCATCTTAAATTACTGAATTTAAATTGACAAAAACTTTCAAGAGGAAAGGTTGCAAAACCTTTCAACATAGTCAACCAAATTTAATTTAAAAATTTATACGCTGATAAAGAAAAGATTTTAAAAAAATAGCAATATCGATATCACAAATTTTCATAAAAATTTATTTAAATAACTATTTTTTCAGAAATAAATCACAGGAAGTTATTCACAAATTAAGTGGAAAAGATCGCTTTAAAAAACAAGAAATCAAGTATTTATGCGCCTCTTACTGGGGTGCACAATTATTAAGCAGCAAAATAGGAATTTCCCGAAAACCACAATTTTTACTCACAAAGTATTGCTTATCTCGATCTAATTTAGAAGAATATTTATTTCACTAAACTAGTGCAAAAGGACGAGAAACTGTAGGATGCAGTGTAGGGGATGTGTTAGGGAAAGAGTAAATATCACTTTGGTTGCATCCTAGTAAACTTCACAACATAGTGAATTCTCCATATCTATATAATAAATATATGACGCAGATTTCCGATTCAAAAAGCGACAATCCCAAGCCAAAAAAATCGAGAGGGGTTAAAAAAGTTCATCAGTTAAGAGTTAAATCCAAAACTGAATTCAATAAGTTCGAAAAAAACTTGCCTCAATTAATACAACTCCTCAAAAATCACTCCGTTACGAAAAAACTCTCATTCAGCACGGAAATTATCAAAGACCCCATCGCTCCGAAAATACGTTTTAAATATAGCAAATTCGATAATTTCAGTGAAACGGACATCACTATTGAACCGGGAAGTTTCGAGTTTGACTTTGAAGATGACTTTCGAAAGATTAACGAATTAACTGCCTACAAGGCAGCAAAGCTCCTACAGGAGCAAATTATCAAAGAGGTCAATATTTGGAATAACTCCATTACCCTCTTCACTATCCTAGATCCCGCTGAACCTGCTCGCAAGCGCAAGCCCAAAAATACCAAGGAATCTGAATAGACGCTATTCATGGAATTTAAACTCAGGTACAGTTAAAACCTGTTCTATAGGGCCAGATTCCATAGATCTGTAAGTTTTTAATATATTGACACCCCCGCAAGAAGGTGAGCACCCACTATCCTTACTTCTTACATCTACCTGATCCCAAGAAAAGCGATCAACAAAAATCGTTGATTTTTATACACTTTTAACCGTTATTCACCTTAAAAGAAACGCGTCGGGTGTTTGCAGTAATACCTACCGCTAAGTAGCCCAATTAATTTCACTTAGTTCACATAAAGTTTTACAAACTTAGAAGCAATCTGTAGGAAACGTCAGCTTAGTTGCTTCTTATTCATTGGCATTATTTATGCTTTTTGTGCTTGGGAAGGTGTAAATAATTCGACATGTTCATTACAGAAGAAACGCTTATGAATTTACAAAAGAGTTCGAAAACATTATTTTCACAACCACCCTTAGCGAGTTCAGTACTCAGGAAGGAACTATGTAATTAATCTAAAAGGAATCAAAATGCTATCAGAGAATCAAACATCATTGCCCTCTTGGGGCAGCAGCTTCAGCGGCAAAGGGACGTCCTTTGGCGATCAAATCAGGCAACGTGACCAAATGGCGGCAGTCATGCACATGGCCATAAAGTCTAGTAATTTAGAAACGGCTAAAAGAGCTATGTTGGCCCTCATTCAGCTCGAAGAATCGCTAAAGTCAAATCCAATATTAATAAAAATAAATGATGCGCTTTTAGAAAACAACGCCCTTGCAGCTCAAGAATTCGCCGCACTCTTTTGCATAGAGACTTTAGACTCGGTTAGACATTAAAATTAGCTGCGATTTGCAAAACTCTCTAATTTTCATTGCCGAATAACTTGACTGTAGCTAATTTTTTAACGTGAATCTGACCAAGCAATTCTTGTATGTGCTGATCCTTGGATCGACGATATTTTCAAACCATTTCGGATTTGCTTTTAGCTTATTCCAGGGTAAATCCGACCTAACAGAGGTTGAATTAACAAGCGCGGAGATGGCGCAAGTTGAGATCATGGCAGGATGGGCGCCCGAGGCAAGCGAGACACTCATTTTTTCGATCAAAAATAAGCTAGTAGGACCAATATCTTGCGCGGGCGCTACCGTACATTTGAAGAACGGTAAAACAGTCAACAGGGGACTATCTCCAAAGCTTTACGTCCCCACAAACATGGCCAAACAATTTAGTGTGGGCGGCGTAAGTAAAGAGACTTTAAAAGATTATTCAGTGACTTGCTCTTGCTCGAAAAAAAGTGATTCAAAAATATGTGTAAATCCTCTTGCAGACAAGAAATAGGTCCACCGCGCTCACCATTACCAGATCGCTTCTATCCTCCCCCTAGGCAGTGACATCAATAATTCGGCCAAACTCACCACTGGTTGCTTTTTTGGGCGTTAGATCAACATTAGCCTGGCCACCTAAAGACCCTGCAACGCTTAAGCGCGTAGAAGAATTAGCTGGGTTTGCAATATTCTCCGACGATTTAACATTGGGCACATAGGAGAAATGGTGACTATCAAGCTGCATAGCAGCAGCTGTCTTTTGTGCAACATAAAGAAGCTTCTTTGATAAAGCGTCCCCAATTTTGATCAAGTAAGAGTCCGACTTTAATGTTACGTCAAAGGCCAAAAGCTCGTTTAACGCATTTTGGGCTAACTCAAGATTGCCTAATTTAAGAGCATCCAGCAGAGCTTTGAGCTTGTTGATGCGCCCAACTCGTCTGCCCTGCGCCATGTGATCAGGACCACTCCAACTGGTGCCCCAACCATCCACTTTAAAACCGTAATCAGTTCCCATGATGCGTTCTCCTTAATCTAATCTTGAGCTTCCGTTCCCCTTAAAAACATTTCGAATCCTTAGTCAAAAAAACTATTATTTGACCACCTCGCAAGCAATCCCTATGCCTAAACAAAACGCTAAGAATCGTCTTTTTCCAAGGCTGCGTAAGCCACAACCATCGCAAACCCAGCCAATAAAGCAAAAGGTAAGGCCACAATAACTACCCCAATCGTCAGTAATGTTTCAGCATCCATATTGGTACCTTTTCTTCTAAAGCAGAAGTCCAAAAAACGAACCTCACTCCATGAGTATCGGCACTAACTCTCCAATCTTGACTGTTCACCCAACGGGCAAAACCGCTGAGTCATAAATACAAACATTCTTATGAAGGTTAAAATCAATCTTTTCATGGTTATTTTTTCAACCTTGTTACCCGTTAAATATCAATTCAATCAGGCATCATGAGACTCCTTCACACCATGCTCCGCGTTGGCAACCTACAAAGATCCATTGACTTTTATACCCATATCATGGGTATGACGTTGCTAAGGACTACAGACCGCCCTGACCAGAAGTATTCACTCGCCTTCGTGGGCTTTGAGGGGAACCCCCATCAAGCAGAGATAGAGCTGACTTATAACTACGGCGTAGATAGCTATGAGTTAGGCACAGCCTTCGGCCATTTGGCCCTGGGAGTAAAGGATGTCTACGCTACCTGTGAGAAGATCCGTAGTAGCGGTGGGAACATAACGCGTGAACCAGGACCCGTTAAAGGTGGAGACACTTTGATCGCATTTGTAACAGACCCCGATGGGTATAAAGTTGAGTTAATACAAAGGGATTGACAAGTTTAGGTACCAAGAGGAGTCCAACAATTCTCTTGCTCCTTATTCCCCTAGTTTTAGCTCATTTGCCTCTTTGGCTAGCCTTGTAATTAAATCCCAGTCCTTATCCTCGATCGCCTTTGGCGGAACAAGCCAAGAACCCCCAACACAAATTACGTTGTCAAGACCTAAGAAGTCTTTGGCATTGGCTAGACTTATACCGCCAGTAGGACAGAACTTAACATCGAAAAAAGGGCCGGCGAATGCTTGCAGCATTTTTACCCCCCCGGCTTGTACTGCCGGAAAGAACTTTAACTCATTAAACCCTTCTGACTGAGCGAACATCACCTCACTAGGCGTTGCAACACCGGGTAATAATGGCAAGCCAAGATCCCTACAGGCTCGTGCGATGTCAACCGTAAGGCCAGGACTCACTGCAAACCGCGCACCAGCGTGAGTTGCAGCCAGAGCTTGATCCGAGCTTCTAACAGTTCCTGCGCCGACTACTACACCGGGGACCGCCTCTGTGATAGCCTTAATTACCTCTAAGGCCTTGGGAGTTCGAAGGGTTACCTCAAGCATTCGAATACCGCCTTTTAATAATGCTTGGGCCATTGAGATAGCGTCATCAACCTCACGCACCGTGATAACAGGTATCACTGGAGCGTCTTGCATAACCTCCAAGGCAGTAAAACGGTGGTCCAGAGAATAATTTTTATTGATCATATTTAAATTAGTTTAAGTTAGTCCCAATTACCAAGATTACCAAGATTACCAAGATTACCAAGA
>CAIRBP010000098.1 GCA_903876885.1 uncultured Burkholderiales bacterium
AGGGACTCGAACCCCCACGATGTTACTCGCTAGTACCTGAAACTAGTGCGTCTACCAATTCCGCCACCTGGGCAGTTCAGGAAAAGAGGGTGATTCTATCAAAAACTTTGCACACTCCAACGTAGGTTTGTTGGAAGAAATATCTGGAACCGTACAAGGACACCGCGACGGTCACGGCTTTTTGATGAGGGATGATGGGCAAGCTGACATTTATCTGCCCCCAAACGAAATGCGTGCAGTGCTGCACAAAGACCACATCAAGGCTCGAATTACGCGGTTGGATAAAAAGGGAAGACCTGAAGGGCGTGTCATTGAGATTATTGAACGCCCGAAACACCCAATTATCGGACGACTGCTTCAAGAGGGGGGAGTTTGGCTAGTTGCGCCCGAGGATAAGCGATATGGTCAGGACGTGCTTATACCCAAAGGAGCGACTGGACAGGCTAAGCCTGGAGAGGTAGTAGTGACTGAGCTGACAGAGAGCCCAAGTCTTTACGGTCAACCCGTTGGGCGCGTTGTTGAGGTGCTTGGTGAGGTAGATGATCCTGGCATGGAGATTGAAATTGCGGTTAGGAAATATTCTGTTCCACATGAGTTTTCCCAGGCCTGTTTGAGCCTTGCTAAATCTTTGCCTGAGAAGGTAAGAAGCGCAGACCGAGCTAACCGTGTGGACTTAACTGACATACCCCTTATAACAATAGACGGAGAGGACGCAAGAGATTTCGATGACGCAGTTTATTGCACGCCTGCTAAAGTTGGAAGAACAAAAGGTTGGAGGCTGTTGGTCGCTATTGCGGACGTAAGTCACTATGTTCAGACGGGCAGCGCCATTGATGTTGATGCATATGACCGAGCAACCAGTGTTTACTTCCCAAGACGCGTTATTCCTATGTTGCCGGAGAAGTTATCAAATGAGCTTTGTTCGTTAAAGCCCGATGTAGAGCGTCTTTGCATGGTTTGCGACATGCTCATTTCGGGAGACGGGAAAATTCATGCCTACCAATTTTACCCAGCAGTCATGTTTAGTCACGCGCGTATGACTTATACAGAAGTTGCGGCTATTCTCAGTAACACTCGCGGTCCAGAGGCACTTAGGCGAAAAGAGCGTATTCCAGAGTTGATGAATCTTTACGATGTTTACCGCGCACTGCTTAAAGAGCGTCAGATTAGGGGCGCGATTGATTTTGAGAGCATCGAGACACAAATTATTTGTGATGATTCTGGTCGAATTGAAAAAATTGTTCCAAGAGAGCGAACTGAAGCCCACCGTTTAATTGAGGAGGCAATGTTGGCTGCTAACGTGTGTAGCGCTGAGTTTGTGTTGCAAGGCAAACAACCTGCTCTTTACCGAGTTCATGAGGGTCCTACTCCGGAAAAAAGAGAAACACTGAAAGCTTACTTAAAAGCAACTGGCGTTAATGCAACCCTGAGTGAGGATCCTGCTCCAAAAGAGTTCCAGGCAATTGCTTTAGCTACTAAAGAGAGGCCTGACGCACAGCAAATCCACTCAATGCTTTTACGCTCTATGCAGCAAGCTATTTATACGCCCTTTAACAGTGGACATTTTGGTTTGGCCTATGAAGGTTACACCCACTTTACGAGTCCCATCAGGAGGTACCCTGACTTATTGGTGCATAGAGTGATCAAGGCAAAATTGCTTGGACAGACTTATGCTTTGCCCAAGCTGCCATTGCCGGGTGAGGCTCATGCAAAATTGGCTAGACGTTTGGCCATGAACAATGCCAAGCAGAAAAATCCCACAAAAGTTCAAAAAAAGTCTGGTCCTGAAATGCAGGCATGGGAAGCTGCGGGCCTGCACTGCAGCGCTAATGAGCGACGTGCGGATGAGGCAAGTCGTGATGTCGAGGCTTGGCTTAAGTGTAAATATATGCGAGAGCATTTGGGCGAGGAGTTTGGTGGCACGGTCTCAGCGGTAGCTGGATTTGGCGTATTTGTGACTTTAGACCAGATGTATGTCGAGGGATTAATTCATATTACTGAGCTTGGTGGTGAGTACTTTAACTTTGATGAGATTCGCCAAGAGCTTCGCGGAGAGCGCACCGGCATAAGATACGCCATTGGGACTAAGGTAAGGGTGCAAGTTTCTAGAGTTGATCTGGATGGACGCAAAATCGATTTCAGACTGGTGAACTCTGATCTGGAGCGCTTTGGCGGGCTAGGACTCACCAAAGGAAGTGTTAAACCCTCAGGAAAAGGTTCAAATAAATCGAGTGCTTCTTCGAAATCCTCGGGGAAGACTTTCTCTGCTGGCTCAGCCAGGGGCGCTGGTGTGGAGGCTTATTCGCAAAAAGACTTGTTGGGATCCAAGCCAAGAGCTAAAAAAGCCAAATCAAAGTCGGGCCTCGATGCGGTTAAATCGATTACCCAAATTGAGCCTCAATCCTTAAAAAAATCTGGTGGTAAGGCAAGGGCTAATAAAAGCTTGAATCAGGTGTTGCAGACTGCGGTAACTTTGAAAGCGGTGGCAAAGAAAAAGAAAGGGCGCAAGCCATTTAGGATGAATTAATCTGTGTGGGTTAACTAAGTATTTCTTTGCGCTGCAAGAGCTCAAGCATCTGGTTTGTAAAGTGCCTTGGGTAATGGTTTAAAGGGATGATGAATCACTTTGAACAGATCCATAATCTAATCGGGAAACCTGTTAGGGATTTATCAGCTTTATTTAATTTCAATACCATCATATTTAGGAGATATCAAATGAGTAGCCTATCCAAAATAGCAATAGTCACTGGCGCGGGGACCGGCGTAGGTAAGGCCGCAGCAAAGGCGCTGATGGGTGCTGGCTACAGGGTGGCTTTGGTTGGACGCCGTATGGAAATGCTGCAAGAAGTTTTCGATACATCTCCCAAAGGACAAGCAATAATGGTTCCCACCGATGTGGCTGACCCCGAAGCAGTTAAGGCACTATTTGATAAAACCGTAAAAGAGTGGGGCAGAGTTGATCTACTCTTTAACAATGCTGGAGTGGGTGCACCGGCTGTTCCACTGGAAGAGCTATCCGTTGAGCAATGGACGAACGTAGTTAATATCAATTTAAACGGTATGTTTTATTGTTTGCAACAAGCCTTTAGAGTGATGAAAGACCAAAAGCCGATGGGTGGTCGAATCATCAATAATGGATCGATCTCAGCGCATGCCCCACGTCCAAATTCAATTGCTTATACGGCGACTAAGCACGCTGTAACTGGATTGACTAAGACTGCTTCACTGGATGGTCGTAAATATGACATTGCCGTTGGTCAGATTGATATAGGAAATGCTGGTACTCCGATGGCTCAACGCATGGCCTCAGGTGTTCCACAGGCAAATGGACAAATAGCACCTGAGCCTTTGATGAATGTTGATTATGTTGGGCAATCAATTGTTTATATGGATAGTTTGCCACTGGAAGCAAACGTACTATTTCACACCATTATGGCGACTAAGATGCCATTTGTTGGACGAGGCTAATTGATATCCTCTTACTGAATGCAGAGCATTTACTTGCGCCCTATTAAGTCAGTTGTTTTCTTTCCTAGACGTTTTAAAAGCGGATTTGCCTGTGTGGAATCCGCCTGTCATTTTCATCTGAATTTTCTAGGATAAGTAACTCGCTGGGCCAGTAATTCCGCATCAAAGCTATCAGTTGGTCCCCACTCTTGTGCAGTTTGACCGTGAATGAAGACTGCCTCACAAGTGCTCAGCCAAGGATCATTATTTTGTGCAAGTAAAGATCCAATCATTCCTGCAAGTACGTCTCCTGTGCCGGCTGTAGCAAGGAGTGGACAGCCAGTTGGGTTAATCATTATTCGTGACTCATGTTCATTGGAATTGATAACCGGAGTAGAGCGATCTTTGCTAAGTGATGTTTGAGCAATTACAGAACCTGCACCTTTTAAAACTACGGTGCATTCAAATAGTCGCGCAAGCTCATGCCCAAATTTAACCCTGTTACTTTGAATCTCCTGAGTCGTTATGCCTAATAACCTTGCTGCCTCCAAGGGGTGAGGGGTCAAAACAGTTTGTTTACCCGAGGAGTTCCGCTTTTTAAGAAGTAGCTTAAGATTTTCGTCTGCTGCGATTGAGTTCAGTGCGTCTGCATCGAGCACTAAGTTTTGTGCGAAGCTAAGTACTATCTGTAGATACGCAGTTATTGATGTCCCTGCGCCGCATCCGCACACTAAAGTCGATGACTTTAAATCAAAATCATCAAGATCCTTTGAAAAGCGGGTCATGAGTGCTGGGTTCATGCGGTAGTTATGTGCTGTGTCATCAAGAAAGCAGACATATACTCGTCCCGCCCCCATATGAAGTGCTGCGGTGCTTGCAAGTATTGCTGCCCCTTGCATGCCTTTAGCTCCCCCCAAAATGATGACGTCTGAGAAGGTGCCTTTGTGAGTGTTTTGCGCTCTAACCTTAACGGTGGGCGAGCAGTTGAGATGTATATGGGAATGGATGCCATCAATTGATGATTTAATATCTGCAGAATATTCAAGATCGGCTTCGCAAGAGAATTCTTGGAGCGAATTCTCTTGAAGCCTATCCAACCAAACCTCGCCAGCGAAGTCTTTGCCAGCTCCCGTAAAGAGTCCTGGTTTTAATCCCAAAAAAGTGAGGGTGTAACGTTTTTGATTGAGGTTCAGTTGAGGTGTCTGTAACTCTTTTGAGCCGTGAGCTTGAAATTTGCTCATATGACCAGTGTTAACGAAAAGCCCCGATGGTGTATCAACGCTTAATACTGGTGCTGATGAGGTATTGATCAAGTTCAGCCACATTGCCATCACACCACTAATGGGTCTTGGGTTATTCTCATCTAAACCAATTCCAAGTATGGCGTCAATTGCGAAATCCCAGGTGTTGGGCGCCTCGGTGTGAAGTTTAATTCCCATCAACTTTGCTGCTTGTAATGCGCTTGAATGATCACTTATTGGCATGAAAGAATCGGTGGGATTCGAGCTATCGTTAACAGATTGCTCTGGTATATAACCACTTACACTCACAAATGCAGTTTTACCTAGTTTTTGCAACTCTAAAGCGGCTACGATACCATCCCCCCCGTTGTTTCCCGGCCCGCAGGCTATCCATATTTGCTCAGCTTGAGGTGCAAGGGCTAAACATAGTCGCGCTAAACTGAGTCCAGCAGACTCCATGAGCGTCGGTTTTAATTTGGTCTTGTAAGTATGTGACGAAGTGAGCTCAGTTATTTTTTTGTTTTGAACGTTTCGTTCATGACTTTTTGTAACCTCTAATTTACGAATTTGAGCACTATTTAAAAGTGGCCATCTGAAGTTGTAAGGCTCGCCTATTCGAAGTATGGGGTTTTTATAGGATTCAGATGAAATGGTGCTCATACATATCTTCTGTAATTAGAATTTTTCATGAGCACTATCTCAATGAATTGAATTTGACACTTTGACTGATTCAGCTCAATCTAATCTTGACATACCAAATCCAATTAGATTAGTGCCAGGAAGGCGACCATCAATTAAATTTGCAAGTGCCCTAGCCGCCCCACAACTCAAAGTCCAACCGCTTGAGCCGTGACCAATATTGAGCCACACTCCAGGCACTTTGCAAGCCCCGATCAAAGGTATGCCCTCTGGTAGCATAGCCCTAGCGCCTTTCCATTCTTGAACGTTCTCAGAGGTTTTTGCGGCACCAGGAAACCAGTCATTTAAAACTTTATAGAGTGTGTTAAACGCCGCCTGTGATTGAACCTTTGCTGATCCACCAATTTGCGCAATACCGGATACCCGAATGCGCTGGCCTATTCGGCTTATTGTTACCTTATGTCTATCATCTATTAAGCCACTTAATGGGGCATCAATTGCTTCACGTACCGCTGCAGAAAGGGAGTAGCCATAAACCGGAAGCATTGGAACCTTGATTCCAATTGGAGCCAAAATCTCAGCACTACGGATACCTGCACAAATAACCACGGCATCAAACCTTGTCTCGCTTCTTTGGGTCTGCACCAGTGTGGGTTGGGCGCTAGAGAGCGGCTTTACGTTTGAATTAAATTCAAAACGAACCCCCAATTTTTCGCATTCGTCTTTAAGCATCAATGCGAATTGGCGACAGTTTGCAATTTGATCCTCAGGAAAATAAAGCCCTCCCTGGATCTTGGTTTCTAAATTGAGAGCGGGCTCTAAAATTCGGGCCTTTTCGGCTGAAATTTCAAGAAATGGTACGCCCATTTCCTTGTAAGACTGCAGGATTCTTTGAGCACTTTTTTGCTCCTCTGGGCCTCTGTATAAAACCATGAACCCTTTGGAGTGCTCGTAATCTAAGCTCATTCTTCGGGTAAGGTCTTTAAACACTTCATTGCTAAATGATGCTAGGTTGTGTAATTGTGAGCGGTGCACCAAGTAGCTATCCATCTTGCAAGCCGCGCGCCACTTAGAGATCCATGCAAGCTCTTTGCCCCCTAAACCGCCAATCCGAACCGGGGAATGTTCCCTAAAAAGTTTACTCAATAGCGTCCTTGGCAGTCCTGGAGCAACCCAAGGCGTTACAAAGCCTGGGGAGAAAACGCAACCATTGGCAAAACTGGCCTCCTCAGCGCCTGCAGAATTTTGTTCAAAAACAGTAACGTGATTCCCTATGGAGGCCAGCTCGAATGCTGTGGTGATGCCAACGATACCCGCCCCGATAACAGCAATTTTTTTCATAAATTAGTTCAAGACAAGGATAGTTGTTAGGTAAATAGACGTTGCGCAGGTCATATGTTATAATTTAAGGCTCAGGATTTTGGGTTAACCAAGACAATTCTTGGTGCTCGAGGTTGTAAAGATGCGTTAAACCGCAAAAATGTCAACAATATTCTGGGGAATTTGTCGAAAAATCGCAAACCAATCCTTACAAGGTGTTGAATTAGTTCAGATTATTGATCTTAACTGATTTGATGACGGATTGGATTTTAGAACCAACCTTTGGAGTTAATTATGTCAGTTACCATGCGCGAAATGTTAGAAGCGGGCGTTCACTTTGGACACCAAACCCGTTTTTGGAATCCTAAGATGGCTCCGTACATCTTTGGTCATCGCAACAAGATTCACATTGTCAATCTTGAAAAAACTTTGCCTTTATTTCAAGAGGCTTTAAAGTTTGCTAAACAACTATCTGCCAACCGCGGTACTATTTTGATGGTTGGTACAAAGCGTCAAGCTAGAGAATTAATTGCTACAGAGGCCAAGCGCGCAGGCGTGCCTTTTGTTAATCAACGTTGGTTGGGCGGGATGTTAACTAACTTCAAAACAGTTAAAACATCTATCAAGCGCTTAAAAGAAATGAAAGCGCAGCAAGAGGCTGGACTTGATGCAATGTCTAAGAAAGAACAACTCACTTTCACCCGTGAAATTGAGAAGCTCGAAAAAGACATTGGCGGTATCCAAGACATGGCTACGTTGCCAGATGCTATTTTTGTGATCGATGTCGGATACCACAAAATCGCTATTGCTGAAGCGAAAAAACTTGGAATTCCATTGATTGGCGTGGTCGATACTAACCACTCTCCTGAGGGAATCGATTACATCATTCCAGGCAATGATGACTCGTCCAAGGCGGTTACTCTTTACGCTCGCGGAATTGCAGATGCAATTCTAGAAGGTCGTGCTAATGCCGTTAACGATGTGGTTAAGGCTGTGCAGGCTGAGGGCGGTGATGAATTCGTTGAGGTTGAAGGCGCTACTGCGGCTTAATAACTCTCGAGCTTACCCAAAGGGGCTTCGGGCCCCTTTTTTACAACTACTGAATTGATTATTGGAGAATTAGATATGGCAGCAATTACTGCGAGTATGGTCGCTGAGTTAAGAGCAAAAACTGACGCGCCTATGATGGAGTGCAAAAAAGCATTGACTGAAGCTGACGGTGATATGGCAAAGGCTGAGGAATTACTGCGAGTTAAACTGGGTAGTAAAGCTGGTAAAGCAGCAGCGCGTGTTACTTCAGAGGGCGTCGTTGCTCAATTCATCGAGAACGGTAAAACAGGTGCCTTAATCGAAGTTAACTGCGAAACTGACTTTGTTACTAAAAATGACAGTTTCTTGGCTATTGCCAACGCAGCTGCTAAATTGGTGGCTTTGCACAATCCTGCAAGTGTTGAGGCTCTTGGCGCTTTAGCCTATGAGCAAGACGGTTTCGGTCCAACTTTAGAGGATGTTCGAAAGGGATTGATTGGCAAGATTGGCGAGAACATGAGCTTCAGGCGTTTTAAGCGAATCTCAGGCAATCATTCTTTGACCTCTTACCTTCACGGCACCCGTATTGGTGTGTTGATTGAATATGAGGGTCAAGAAGCCGCTGCAAGAGACACAGCTATGCATGTGGCCGCTATGAAGCCAGTATCTTTGACAAGCGCTGATGTTCCTGAGGAATTTATTGCGCGTGAGCGTTCAGTTGCAACTGCAAAGGCTGCTGAGTCTGGAAAGCCAGCAGAGATCGCCGCAAAGATGATTGAGGGTTCAGTGCAAAAGTACCTCAAGGAAGTTTCACTCTTTGATCAACCGTTTGTTAAAAATGACAAACAGACCGTTGAGCAGATGTTGAAGTCTGTACAAACCAAGGTTCATTCCTTTACCCTATACGTTGTGGGGGAAGGTATTGAGAAAAAGGTAGATGACTTTGCCGCTGAGGTAGCGGCCCAAGTAGCAGCCGCTAAGCACTCGGCCTAAGCTAAAAAAGGAGACCAAGGTCTCCTTTTTTTTGCAATAAATTCGATAGTTTATGTGTTAGTTCACGTTACACTTCATACAGCAACAGGAGATACACCAATGACATCACACGCCGCACTCAAGCCTCCAGCCCATAAGCGTATATTGCTCAAGCTGTCAGGTGAGGCGTTAATGGGGGATGATGCTTTTGGTATCAACAGGGACACCATCGTTCGTGTGGTTGATGAGGTTGCTGAAATTATTCATTTAGGTGTCGAAGTCGCAGTGGTGATCGGAGGAGGGAATATCTTCAGAGGCGTCGCTGGTGGTTCTGTTGGGATGGACCGCGCTACTGCAGACTACATGGGGATGCTGGCTACGGTGATGAATGCGCTTGCTTTGGCTGACACCATGAATAAAGCAGGACTGACCGCTAGGGTCATGTCTGCAATAGGTATTGAACAAGTAGTAGAGCCCTACGTTAGACCTAAGGCCTTGCAATACTTGGAGGAAGGCAAGGTTGTCATTTTTGCTGCCGGCACGGGTAATCCATTTTTTACAACCGATACAGCAGCAGCGCTTCGTGGCGCAGAGATTGGCGCAGAGTTGGTATTAAAGGCCACCAAAGTCGATGGCGTTTACACGGCTGACCCAAAGAAGGATCCCAAAGCGACTCGCTACGACAAGTTAACCTTCGATGAGGCAATTGCAAACAATTTAGGTATTATGGACGCTACAGCCTTTGCGCTTTGCAGAGATCAAAATTTACCCATTAAAGTTTTCTCTATTTTCAAAAGTGGCGCGCTTAAAAGAGTCGTCCTCGGGGAAAACGAAGGCACACTAGTTCACGCCTGATTCTGTGCCGTATCTCATTAAAATGCCACTTGGGCATTGCTGGTTTTAGGCGCTTCTAACCAGGCGATAATACACAACTGTCTGGATGGGGATTACTAAAGAACAAAGACATTAGAGCCCCCACCGCGAACCAAAGCAACTTTAAAAGATTTAGGCGGGGACATGGCCCCCTAGAAGAGGAGATGAACATGACTATTGCAGATATCAAAAAGACGACTGAAACAAAAATGGCTCAATCTATAGAGGCATTTCGTCAAAATTTAGCCAAGGTTAGAACTGGGCGTGCAACACCAACTTTGTTAGATTCTGTAATGGTTGATTATTATGACAACATGACTCCCCTTAGTCAGGTTGCAAATGTATCTGTGCTTGATTCACGAACCTTGTCTGTGCAACCCTGGGAAAAAGGGATGGGGCCTAAAATTGAAAAAGCGATTAGAGAAAGCGATTTGGGTTTGAATCCTTCAGCAATGGGCGATTTGATTCGCGTCCCTTTGCCAGCGATGTCAGAGGAGCGTCGCAAAGAGATGACCAAGGTTGTTAAAAACGAGGGTGAAAATGCAAAGATTGCGATTCGCAACCTTCGTCGTGACGCCAACGAAATGGTTAAAAAATTGGTAAAGGACAAAGCAGCTTCCGAGGACGATCAAAAAAGAGCCGAGGCTGAGACGCAAAAGATTACTGATAAAAATATCGCCGAAGTTGACAAAATGGTTGTCGCTAAAGAACAAGAATTAATGGCTGTTTAAATCAAATCTGAAAATTAGGTTGAATTAATTCAGACTATTTTTGCTGAATCTTCTCAAATTGAAACGCTTTTTCATAAATATTTTGAAGCTCTTAAAATCAATTTTTTCTAATGGGCTCGGGATATATTGGGCTACGCCCCATGCCCCGCCCCCTTTTTGTAGCGCCTAATGCTCAAACAACGCGTTATCACAGCTGTTGCGTTGCTACTCATCTTGGTACCTACTTTGGTCGTGCCTAATCCCGTGCCTTTGGCGCTTTTATCTTTAATACTGTGTGCTTTGGGAGCCTGGGAGTGGGGAAGACTTAATGAATTGAATTTCACTAAAGCGACTTTGCTGGGGATCCTTTGCTCCTTAATCTGCTTAGCTAGTTGGTGGTTACAAGTATTTAGCTTTGCAAACT